>VSNR01000061.1 GCA_009774345.1 Lachnospiraceae bacterium
AAGTAAAAGTTGGAATCTATGAAGATTTTGAGATTGATTTCCAAGAGATAAATATTGAATAGTGTTGTCATGTGGACAGTATAAAAGGATTGGTTTTCCAATCCTTTTCCCTATTCCCCAACCTGCACGCCCGCCGGCACCTGCATTTCAGAGGCGCCGCCGCAGTATGCAAACGCCTCCTTCCCGATCTTTTTTAAGGTAGAGGGCAGTGTGATCTTTTTCAGCATATGGCAGCGGTAAAACGCCCGCTCTGGAATCTCCTCCACCCCTTCCGGGATTCGAATCTCTTCTAAGGAAGTACAGTTTTCAAAGGCATGTGCGCCGATCTGCTGCAAATTTTCTGAAAACTCAACACAGCGCAGGGCACCGCAGCTAAAAAACGCGTGTGCGCCGATGCTTGTCACGCTTCCAGCCTGCCGGACCTCACGCAGCCATTTACAGCCCGCAAATGCGTGTGCGCCGATGCTTGCCACCGTCTCTGAAAAAGTGATCGCTGTCAGCAGATTTCCGTCCTGAAAGGTGCCTTCTCCAATTTCTGTGATACCATGTGCAAGGCGGAATCTGGCAATATTGCCTGTACATTCCCGAAGGACACCATGCTCGTCCGTCTTAAAACAATTGAGGCTGTCCATCACAGCCTGTTTTGCCAGCGGCGGCAGCGCGCGCTCACGGTCTGCCAATCCCGTAAACTGCACTGTTTCGCCGTCTGGCAGGCGCATTTTTCTCAGATTGATACAATTGCGAAACGCATACTCCTCCACCTGTACAAATCTGCGCTTTGCGTCTGTCCTTGGAAAACAGATCCCCGTGATATCCAGCCCGTTTGCAAACGCCCAGCCACACACCAGACGAACGGAATCTGGAATCACCACCTCCCCCACAGAAGCCGAACCGTCGAGCAGCATGTCCCGCACAATGACAAGCGGCGTCTCCCTGCGCTGCTTCGCAATCCAAGGCGTCCCGTGAAATGCCCTTGCGCCAATGTGCTCCACGCTCTCTGGAATCTCCACCTGCTCAAGCATCATCGCGTCGCGGAACACCTCCGCCCCAATCCGCCGTATTCCCGATGGAATCCGCACCACACTGGCGGCGCCGCGGTAGCGGACCAGATGCTCCTCCTGCAAAACGGTAAAGCAGCTCAGTGCACTCTGAAACAACCGCCGTACCATCTCAGGAATCTCTTCTGACAGGATATCCTGATAACAGCGAAACGTCCATTCCGTTCCCTGCCATACAATCCGGCTCAGCGCTGTACAGCCAGAGAGTGCGTATTCTTTGAGGCAAATCCTCCCCTGCTGCCCGGACAGGCAGATTTTTTCAAGCCCGCTGCAATCCTCCATAGCATGTGCGCTCAGACATACGCCGTCTTGAAATGCCGCATATTTCAGTGCCTCACAGCCCTCAAAGGCATACTCGCCAATCTCATCAAACGGTGCAAAATCAAACTCCTGCAAATGCTTACAGCCGCTAAAGCAATATGCCTTGACCACCTTTGCATTCTCACACCGGCAGACCGCCAAATCCGTACATCCTGCAAAAAGCCGTTTTTCCAGAATCATAGCTTCCAAAAGCACTGCCCTGCAAAGCGCAATACATCCTGCAAAAGCCGCCTCGCCAATCGCCTGTGCGGAGCATCTGATCTCTTTTAAATGAATACACTTTTCAAATGCGTTCGCTCCTATGAGAAGCTGCTGTCCATCTACAAAATCAACCGCCTCAAGACTGCTGCACCCAAAGAAAGCGCCCTCGCCAATCCAGCGCACGCCCGCCGGCAGAATGACTTTGCAAAGATCACGGTTCCCGGCAAACGCGTAGGGTGCAATGCCACGGATAAAATCTGGAAGAAGAATCTGCTCTGCAAAAACAGCCCTGTCCGCGCAGGCTTCCAAGGAAACCACCAGATTCCCCACCACGCGGATTCCGTTTTCAAGCGTTCTCCCAAGAACCGTACCCGCGAAAGCGCGCTCGCCTGCTGTCAGTGCCGGATGCACCGCGCTTTCCGCAAGCAGGGCACAGCCGCACAGCGCTTCCCTGCCAATGGATTGTGCCTGCTCCAGCCGGATTCTGCGCAAGTTCCTGCACTGGTAAAAGGCACGCACGCCAATCGCCTGCCACTGCACAAGCTCTTGCTGATCACTGGTCAAAACCTCCTCTAGCGCTTCACAGCCAGAAAAAACTTCCGCTTCCAGACAAGTGACCGCAGAAGGAAGATACACGTGCCGAAGCAATTTACAGCCCTTAAACGCCGCCGCGCCGACAGATGTCACGCCTGCGGGGAGATGAACGGTAGTTATTTTTGTGTTTCCATAAAAGGCGCCGCCAGCGATGATGCCCACATTTTCTGGAATCCACACTTCCCCTTCAAGGTCCTGTCCGTCCCAAAATACCGCACCCGCCTGTACATCCCCCGCCGAAACCATTTCTTTAAAATGCTGTGCGTCCCATTCTTTTTCATAAGCATCATGCAGCACAGCAGCGCGCGTGCTGTATCTTTGCTGTTTTCCCTGCGTCTTCCCTTCAAATGCATGTCTCCCCACAGATTGCAGGGATTTGGGCAGGACGACACGCCCCAGCGCGGTGCAGCCGTATGCAAACTGGTCTGGGATATGGCACACGCCCTCCTCCAAAAACAGCAGCTTTAATTTCATACAATCGCGGAATATACCCGCACCATACGCTTTGCCTGTATCACCTCCGCCGGATATCCACGCCTTCTGCACAAGGCTCTTTGCAAATGCCAGACTCTCCACAACCGCTGTTTTTGCCGGTATGCGTACCTCCCGCAGGCCAGCGCGGTAAAATGCCATCTTCCCGATATATACAAGACTCTCTGGAAGCGCCAACTTTTTTAATCCAGTACAGCCGTAAAAAGCGCTCTCCCCAATCCGGCAGAGCCCCTCTGGCAGCGATACCTCCTGCAATGCGCGGCATCCTCGAAACACCCTGTTTTCCAAAAACTGGATCTGATTGGGAACCGCCACCCGCAAGAGCTTCACGCAGTCCGAAAAAGCCCCTGCCCCAATCCGGCAGAGCCCCTCTGGCAGCACGGCAGTCTGCATCATCAGACAGCCCCGGAACGCCTCTGCGCCAATCTCTTGCAGACTTTCGGGCAGTATCACCTTGTCAATCGTCTCAATGCCGGCAAATGCCTCCTGTGCAATCGCGGTAATGCCCTCTGGAATCACAACTCTGGACTCCGCGCCCAGATATTGCAGCAGTATGGTTCCGCTGAGCCTGAAATTGCCAAACACCTGCCTGCGTACCGCGCGGACAGGCTCAGGAATCTCCTTTACAGACACGAGGCTTTTTACAGTGTCTGGTTCTTGCTGCCTGTAAATATCCGCTAATCCCTCAAATGTATACACAGCCCCGTCACAAGTCCTGACTGTTTTTAATGAAGTACAGTTGCGGAATGCATCCTCATCAATCTGCACCCCGTCTCCGCCCAGAACGACTTCCTCCAAGCCAATACAATTGCGGAATGCACGGCTCTCGATTTTCCGCAGGGATTTGGGCAGACGGATATCCACAATCCCCCGCAAATCATAAAAACTGCTTTTTCCAAGAACTTCGATTCCCTCCGGCACCTCAATATGTTTGATATTGACCCGGAAACGGACAAGCGTCCTGCCCTCAAGCTCCATCATACGCTCAAGAATATCTCTCACCACCAGCGCAATGAGCGGCGGCACACTGCATGCGCCTGCCGCCGCGTCCACAACATTTGGAATGCAGAAGGTCTCACCATCGGCATATCTGATTTCACGGACCCGCCCACAGCCTGTAAAGACATCACAGATACAGTGCTCGTCCAGCTCCCGTGAGATCACAAGCTTTTGAAGCGCTGTCCCGTTTGCAAGCGCCTCCATGCCAAACCGTTTCACGCCCGGCATCTGCACTTCCTCCATGCTGTCGCAGTACAAAAAAGCGCACTCTCCCAGCTCCTCTACAGAACATGGCAGAATTGCGCGTTTCAGGGCATGACACCGATGGAATGCGTAGCGCCCTATGGCTCTTACTCCGTCTGGAATCACGACCTCCTCTAATTTGCGGCAGCCCTTGAACGCATCCCCCATAATATAGTACAGTCCCGCAGGCAGCACAACTTTTCTCAGGGACACACAGCCCTTAAAAGCACCTTCGCCGACGGTATGAATCCCTTCTGGAACTTGCAGCTCCTCCTCCCGCCCTGTATAGCGCAGCAGCACGCCGTTTTCTATTTGAAAATATTGATTCATCTCTTGCATCTACTCCACCATCGTTCCTTTTAGATATCCGCCTGATTCTCCCCAAAAATCAACGCGATCACTCTTTTCAGTTCATCCAAGCTGCCGCTTCTGTACATTTGCTCCTTGTAACGCTTCGTCCCTTTTCGCTTCTTCATCATATAGGAGGCAAGCTTTTTCATATAGCTCAAGGTAAAGGTTTCATCATAATACCGCGCAGTCAATGCCATCTGCTCCGTCAAAAGCGTCCATGCTGACTTCTTGCAGGGCTTTCCAGTCAGTTCTGAGAAAATAAAAGGGTTCTCCAACCCATAGCGCGCAATCATAATCCCATCTGCACCCGTGTTCTCAAACATTTGTTTGGCATCCTCGGTAGAAAAAATCCCGCCGTTTGCAATGACAGGGATTGACACTGCCGCCTTTGCGTGCGCAATCTCCTCCATATGCGGTTTCCCGTCGTACATCATGCTGCGGCTTCTGCCGTGAATGGTAATCATGTCCGCGCCCGCATCCTCACACACACGGGCAAACTCAGCGGCAAACAGCTCATTTTCACGAATGCCCACACGGCATTTCACCGTGACTACTTTTCCGCTCCGCTTGCAGCCCCGGATGACCGCTGCCGCCCGCTTGGCATCCTGCATCAGCGCACTGCCCTCACCGCTCTTAAACACATTCGGCACCGGACAGCCCATATTGATGTCAATGATATCAAACGCTTCCAAAAAAGGGCTTTTTGCCATCCGCTCCATCACTGCCGGATTGCCGCCAAGCAGCTGTACTGCTTTGACGGGCTCCTCCGGGGTCGTGATGAGAAGGCGGTTTGTCGCCCTGTCCTCGTATTTGAGCGCGTTGGCGCTGCACATCTCCGTAAAACACAGACCTGCGCCAAGCTCATACGCCAGCATCCGAAACGGATAGCAGGTATATCCTGCAAGCGGCGCCATCAGCACATTGGACGGCAGCAGCAGACCGCCGACGCGGATAGGTCTGACATTCAGTCTGACATCCATGGTATCCATAGCCCCACCTCCAATGAATGATTCGATCCTACTTTTCCCGGTCCATAAATGCTTCAAACATCCGCATGCTATATTGATAGTATGCTGCCAGACCTGACTGTTTTAACAGCTTCATATCATTGATCTGCTTCTGAAACAGCTCCATAAAATCTGCTGTATCATGCAGTCCCATCCTGCCGGTTTCCGGCGGAAGCGAGGTGAGCCCGCCATTTTTATCCACGCCCAGATGGGCTTCGAGCGCATGCATCTCCACAACCGTCGCACAGCGCGGATTAATTTTGTTGAGATGGATGGTCTGTTCAAATTCCTCTCCATTTTCATCCACGCCCTTTGCAATGACCGTCGGGTCCTCCTCTGTTGAGTTTTGCGCATATTGGATATAATACGATAAGCCAGTGCCGTTTCCGCCAGAGTACAGTGTATCCTCTGTCGGCATATAGACGATATATTCCTTCCCACTAACAGCAGCCGCATTATTCAGCGCCTTGGCAAAGCCATTCTCCTCTGTCTTTTTCTGAGCGTTTGCCGCCGCTGCGCCTGTCATTGGATACCCTGCCGGTCTTATTCCGTTCATTCCTACTCCATTTATTCCCATTTCTTTAGCACTCCCTGTTTTTATCAGACCTGTTTTTCCCCTGCCCGTGTACAATCGAGCAGGGGAATGACCTTCTCTCCTACTCGCCGCGCGCCCCATGCGCCGCCTTAGCGGCATACTTCCCCTGCATGGGGCTGCAATCGAGCAGGGAAGAGCCTTCTTCCTCTGCTCGCGCGCCGGGCACCCGTCAGCTTCTGCTGACAAATTTCATCTGGGTGCCCGTGTGCATAAAAACGGCGGCTCCTCTGTCAGTCAGAACCGCCTGCCGCTCCCTGTGTATCAGTCCGAGCTGCTTACTTTTCCAGAAAATCCCAAAAACGCTTATATTGCAGATATCCCTCTAAATTATTCGCTTCAAACTGTGTCTGCATCGCATCTCTCACAACGCTGAGCCAGTCGTTCTTTTTGAACAAATCGTCATAGCTTCTGTCCTCTGCACCGTGCTGGTGTGCGGCCGCCCCCGTAAATGCGGACAGTGCATCGGGATATTCTCCGCTTGCTGACAGATGACTTGCGTAAGCGAACATATCTACATAATCACTGCTTCTGGTGTCCACCTTTGACACATCCACCATGCGCTCCGTCACATTTCCTTCCTTGTCCCACACCTTTACCTTGTACTCTGGATTCGCCGGGTCAAAGTCCTTTGGCTGGTAAACCGTCATCGAATAATCTGACCCGCAAATAGCGCCGACCGCCTCTCCATCTGTATCATTTGAAATATGCAGTTCAAATGTACCGCTTGGCATCTGCGAGGTCTGTGTCACGCTGCCCATCTCACTTGCATTATTCCTCCGTTGTGTCTTTCGGGGTTCATACCCTGTCACGGGGTATCCTGCTGTCCCAATTCCATAAATGCTCATGTTTTTTTATCCTCCTTTCGTTTATAATATCGGCAGAACCGCCCTGTAAGTTAACCCCTATATCATTTATAACGCCTTCGAACACCCATATATCATTTTGTTTCCAATTCTTCCAATATATGAATCAGGTCGCGCATAGTTCCCTGCTCTTCGATGGTCTTTCTCAAATGCTGCATGACATCATAATATCCCACCCTGTCAGGCACCAGCCCATCCAGTACGCCCGGATACTGCTCGTTCAAGTTGTCCAGTATGCATTTTACCAACGATTTGTTCAAGATGCGGAAATAGTTTTCCCTGCACAGCCTGACTGTCTCGTCAATAATCGTCTGGTAGGTCTGCATACTGACTTCACAGTACTCTTTTTGGAACAACACTTTATCATAAGAACGAATGCAGACTTCGTTTTCAGCACAATCCATCATGTCCAGTATCCTTAAAGCTGGTAGAAGCATCCCTGTCTCGGCTGCAAGCCGTCTGCGGCACTGATGCACATAGTCTGTCTTCAACCCCTCCACAAAACAGGGAATCAAGCCGCTTCCTATCTCTATGCGGAACGGCTCTGCTATCAGGTTTTGCCTGATTTCGCGCTCTTCCACTGTACTTTCACTCTCGCTCAATGTCCTCCCCTCGATGCCAAGCAGCACGTCCGCATGGACGTTCAGCAGTTTGCAGATATTGGGGAGCAGTGTGGTGTCGGGAATACTCGTTCCCCGCTCCCATTTTGATACCGCCTGCGGCGTCACTCCCAGACGCGAAGCAAACTCCTCCTGTGTCATATTTTGATTTTGCCGGAACCGGCTGATGGTTTCCCCTATTTGCCGCTGCATATTAAGTCCCTCCTAGTTATTTTCCTTTTATTTGTTTTGACAGTACACAATATTGAATCTGTGTCATAGGAATATCATATCCCATAAAACCCGCACTGTAAAACAACTAGGCATTTAGGTGGAACTCAACCATCTGTCGATGTATGCAAGATACCGTTCCGCCTGTAACCAACAGCTTTCTCATATCCCTCTTTCCTTTCAGCCTGCTTCTGAAGCGAAATGCTCAAGCAGCCACTTTGCCACACCGTCATTTTCATTGCTGTCGATCACACCGTCCGCGGCAGCCTTTAGCTCCTCGACGGCGTTCTCCACCGCGTAACACGCGTCCGAGATCTCAAACATGGGAAGGTCGTTGATGGCGTCCCCAAAGGAGATTACCTTGTCACACCCGCGGATTTCTTTTAGTTTGCGGATTGCATTTGCCTTTGTCGCACCGGCTGGCATAATCTCACAAAAATATTCAGGTCTGTATAATTCCTGCTGGATTGTACAGCGGTATTGTTTGTTTTTTGAAATAGCCTCATAGAGGGGCATCAGCTCCTCTTTTGTCCCAATGCAGGTAAAATAGAAAATCTCTCCCTCATACAACTGCGCGTTGTTTTCCACGGGGCGCAGGCGCCTGTCACCTTTGCGCAGACTCAAATACCGCTGCACGCCGTCGTTCTCCCGCGCAGGATTCCATGAAACTTTTTCCACACCATCTATGAATGCATAGACCAGCGGGCTGATCTCATACGTGCGGATGAGATCTGACGCATATGTCATTTCCTCTCTGCTGAAATGTTCGCGGGACAGGATTTCGCCCGTTGCCGGCTGAAAGATAAATGCCCCGTTATACGCTATGACAGGGATGTTTGTTGACAGCCCCTGTGTCACTACCGAAGCCGACACCAAAGACCTTGCCGTCGCGTAGGTAAACGCCATTCCCTTCTCGACCAGACTGTTGATGATCTCGATACTCTTGGGGTTGATACGGTCATTTTTGTTCAGCAAGGTTCCGTCCAAGTCTGTCACATATAATGTTTTTTCCATGCTCTTTATCTCTTCTCCTTATTCTCTGCCAGCGGCAAGTGTAAACTGACTTACAAGATGCCTCAGGCTGGCAGCCTCGGCGGATAGTTCTTCACTCGCTGCGGCGCCCTCCTCCGCTGTGGCGCTGTTGCTCTGCACGACGTCTGCAATCTGATTGATGCCCTCAGACACCTGCCCGACTGCATCCGACTGTTCATTGGAAACTGATGCAATCGCATCAATAGAATCCACCATGGACTGAATGCTGCGCACCACCTCCTGCAAAACTTCCGCTGTATTGTTGGCAATCCTCGTGCCCATATGGACTGCATCTGTAGAGTTGCCTATGAGTATCGACGTGTTTTGAGCCGCCTCCGCAGATTTGCCTGCCAGACTGCGCACTTCCTCCGCGACAACGGCAAATCCTTTTCCGGCGCTTCCTGCCCGCGCCGCTTCCACGGATGCATTCAAAGCCAGTATATTGGTCTGGAATGCAATGTCATCTATGGTTTTGAGGATTTTCTCAATCTGGTCAGAACTGTCTTGAATCTTATTCATTGCCTCCACCAAATCCTGCATCTTCTCATTGCACAAAGACACTTCTTTTCCGGTCTGGTGGGTCTTTTTGCGGACATCCATTGCCCCATTTGCCGTATTTTTTGCCTGCTCGTTGATTTCGCTAAGCCGCGCTGCAAGTTCCTGTACAGCGCTTGCCTGTTGCGTCGTGCCCTGACTGAGCATCTGGGCGCTAGAGGAGAGCTGGCTGCTGGCGGCAGCCACCTGCTGTGCAGAATAATTCACCTGATGCATGGCATCGCTCAGCTGATCTTTCATATGGCGCATGGACACCAGAATATTGCGGAAGCTTCCAACGTACACCTCCTCATGCTTCGTATGGACATCAAGATTCTGGTTTGCCATCTCCGTCAGCATATAACCAATATCCTGAATGACTGTGCGCAGTCCCTCGACCAAAGAGGCGGTCGAATTGGCAAGCATGCCCGTTTCGTCCTTGGTCTTAATGCGCGGCATCGGTGTCTCCAAATCTCCCTTCACCAGCAACTTCATCCGCTCTGCGCAGGCTTTCATCGGTCTGCTGATATGGGCTGCCACCACCAGCGCTACGATCATAGATGCAACGACGGAGAGGAGGATCACCGCGATGCTGATCACCATCGCATCGCGCGTAGATGCCAAATAATTCAGCTGCGGCGCAGTGATCGCAATGCTCCATCCGTCCGTATCCTTGACCGGCGCATAGGCGGCAAACATCTTCTCCTCTCCATCTATGTAACTGCCAAATCCATTCGCGCCCTGACGCATATTCGCGTGGATCGCCGCAAGCTCACCAAGCGCCGGATTGCCTTTTGCCTCGTTTTCTATATTCTGGACGGTAATCGTGTCGAGCGTAATGTCGGCAATCGTGTCGCCGGTTTTATTGATCATGTATGCCCTGCTGTTTTCACCAACCTGAATGGCTGATACAATATCGTTCAAAAAAGTCTCATGCGGAACGAAATAGACAACACCGGCAATCGTTGAGCCATAGATCCCGTCCTCGTAAACAGGCGCCGCAACCATGATGGACAACTCGCCAGTTACCTTGCTGACGAGCGGCTGTGACACATAGATATTGCCTTTCATCGCTTCCTGTACATACTCGCGGTCTGAATAGTCCTTTCCGTCAAAGATACTATAGCCGTTTTTTCCAATGATGTTTCCACGTTGAAAATCATGCATGGAAACACGCTCGTCGATTATCTTCTGCTTCTCGTCAACCGACACTGACGGGTCAGACAATTGCGGAATACATCCCGCGTCCATAACAGCAACTTTGTACGCCAAAAGCTCCTGTTCCACACGGTCTGCCGCCAGTACAGCAGTCTCGCACATCATCTGCTCCACCGTAGACATTGTGCTGTTGTAATTCGGAATGATACTGGCAATCCCAGATGCAGTCTGCCCAGCCAGAACGGTCAGAATTAGGCACAGTGTAATTTTGGTTCGAATGCTTTTCATCTTATGATTCCCCCTGCTTAATATGATAATAAGGCAGATAATTTTTCAATTATCTACCTTATTATCATATCCGTTTCTAGGGATTTGGTCAACTCCCTATCCCACGATTTCCATATAGATCTGATATGCCCGGTATGCGCCCATTTCAACCGGCATCGGAATGCCTGCCGCCATCAGCGCCGAACCGTAATAGCACGCTCCCGTCTGTGCATCTCTGTAGACTGCATTTGGGTCAAGCCCTTTTAGCCGGACATAATTCACGGTCATATTTCCGTGTATCTCCTGCATAACTACACTGAGCAGCACCTGCTCCCTGTCCTCCGACACAAACGCCCACGCTGCGCAAACATCCGCAAACGGATTGGACAGACGGTAATAATCGCCTCTGCAAACCAGCTCTTCATATTTTTTGTAGCGGGCGATCTGTTCCTGAATCTCGTCCTTCTCCTCCTTGGAGAGCAGTTCTGGATTCAATTCATATCCAAATGTACCCGCCATCGCAACCACGCCCCGCGTGTGCAGGCTGGTGGTTCTGCCTGTCTGGTGGTTTGGCACCGCAGACACGTGGGAGCCAACCACGCATGCAGGATAAAAGAACGATGTCCCGTACTGGATGCGCAGGCGGTCAACAGCATCTGTGTTGTCGCTGCACCAGATCTGCGGTGTGTAATACAACATGCCCGCATCAAATCTGCCGCCTCCGCCGCTGCACCCTTCGATCAGCATATTGGGATAACGCTCCATCAGCCTTTCGAGGAATTCATACACACCGCACACATAGTCATAGGTCACTTTTCCCTGTGCATGTTCCATCGAATAGATATCCGTCAGGCTGCGGTTCATATCCCACTTCACATACTCGATATTTCCCTGATCAAGCACCGCACAGATCTGGTCAAAAATATGATCACGCACTTCTTTTCTCGAAAAATCAAGCACTAGCTGGTTGCGCGCGCGGACAGGTTTTCTCGACGGAATCTGAATTGCCCAGTCAGGATGACTGCGGTAAATATCACTGTCCTCCGATACCATTTCCGGCTCTATCCAGATGCCAAACCTGACACCAATGTCATTAATGCGCCGGACCAGTTCTCCCAGCGGGCATCCCAGCTTCTTCTCGTTGACCTGCCAGTCCCCCAGCCCGCTGTTGTCGTCATCGCGCTTGCCAAACCAGCCGTCATCCATCACCACCATGTCAATGCCAAGCGCTGCCGCCTGCTCTGCCAGCTTGTAGATCGTCTCACCGGTAAAATCAAAATATGCTGCCTCCCAGCTGTTGATCAAAACGGGTCTGGACTGCCGGCTGTACGTTCCGCGGCAGACATGTTCCCTGATGCAGCGGTGGTATCGTTTCGACAGTTCCGCAAAGCCCTCTGCGGAATAGCAAAGTATCGTTTCTGGTATTGTCAGTGTCTCTCCCTTTTCCAGCGGATAGTGGAATAAATCGCCATGCAGCCCCATCAGCACGCGGGTATGTCCGTACTGGTCGCGCTCTGCCTCGCACAGAAAGTTCCCGCTGTAGACAAAAAGCATGCCATAGCAGCTTCCCATATCCTCTGTCGCATCCTTCTGTGCAATGATTACTGCCGGATTGTACTGGTGGCTGGAGGTTCCCCTGCGGCTTCCAATTGACTGGCAGCCCTGCGCAATCCTTGTACGCTGGAAATTCCGTTCCATCGCATGACGCCCACAGAAGCTGATGAAATCATACTCCCCGCTCATGAAGTCCAGACATGCCGACGAAGCCTTTTCGACGCAGACTGCCTCCGCGCCCAGATTGCAGATCTTAGCACTGCGCGTGATGATATCCGTCTCCTCAAGAACCCCGTACAGCAGCTGTACCTGAATGCCGCTGACGGAATCTTTTAACACAATTTCCAGCGTTTCCGCCTCATTCTCCCCCGCATACACAGCAGGAAGCCCTTTTAATCCGTATTTCCCCTTTTGAATTTTATGCCTGTCATAGCGCAGGTCACAATACTCAGAACCATCCGCATTGCGTATCACCAGCGCTGTATTCCGGTAATCCCCCGTCCCGAGATGCGGGTACTCCTGCGGCAGGGCATCCATTGAGTATGTCCGGTCATTTCCGGCATCCGCCGGATTTCCTGAGAAGCCTCTGTCATGGTAGGTCAGCAGATAATCCATACTTCCAGAGATCCGCTCCCCATAATACAGATGCAGCAGGAAACCCAGCCGGTCAACCTTCATCTGGTAGGTCGTGTGCCTTGTGTTTAAAGTAAATAGTTGCTTATCCTGTTGAAATTCAATAGCCATACGCGTTTTCTCCTAACTTATTTCACCGCACCGTTTACAACACCATTCAGGATTTGTTTCTGGCAGACAATATAGAAAATCAGTATCGGAATCAGTGACAGCAGGTAGGAAGCAAATGCCAGATTGTAGTTCGTGCCAAACTGTGTCTGGAAATTGAGCTGTGCCAGCGGCAGCGTATTCTGGTCAGAACCTGCCATGATAACTAACGGCGTCATAACGTCATTCCAGACTGAAAGTGCTGTCAGAACTGCAACCGTCGCATGCATGGGCCGCATAATCGGGAAGATAATTTTCCAGTATGTCCTCCAAGTGGATGCCCCGTCCACCTTCGCCGCCTCCTCGAGCGCCATCGGAATATTGACAAGATAGCCGGAATACAGCAGGATGTTCATCGGCATATAAAATACAATGTACAAAATTATGACACCGAACCAGTTTGCCAGTCCCAGCTCCGCCGTCTGCTTTGCCAGCGGCATCATCAGGATTGCAAACGGAACAAACATACCGCTCACGATAAACAGATACACAAAGCTGTAAAATTTGCTGTGGCTCTTGTTTCTGCCAAGTGCATATCCCATCACCGAATGAATTGTGATCGAAAGCACCACTGTCAGCAGTGTGATCACCACGCTGTTTTTCAGCGAGTTCCAGAAATCGGTCACACGCATTGCCTCTTTGAAATTGTCAAGACTCCATATCTTAGGAAGAGACAAAATACCGCTGACACTGTTCGTCATCTCCGCAGGCTGCTTGAATGCGATAATAATTGTCATGTACAGTGGGAACGCAATTGCAGAAAGACCTAAAATAAGCACAATCATTGCTGTCCAGTTTGTTTTCCTTTTTATCATATCTTCCTTCATTATAACTGCTCCTCCTTCTTACCAGTAAATTTCATCTGTGCAACAGAAACCGTCACGATTACCAAAAAGAATATTACTGCATTGGCACTCTGGAAACCAAACTGCCCGCCTGACATACCGTTGTTGTAAATCAGGTAAGAAATAGACTCAGTACTCTGTGCAGGACCGCCCTTGGTCAATGCCATAATCTGGTCAAATACCATCAGGAAGTTCTTCACACACAATACCATATTAATAGAAAAGAACGGAATTATCAATGGGAAAGTCAAATAACGGAACTGTTTCCAGCCAGTCGCACCGTCCAGTCCGCCAGCCTCATACACATCCTCCGGCACCGTCTGCAAACCTGAGATGTAGATAATCGTGTTCATCGCAATCGCCTGCCATGCACAGACAATCACAATGCCGATCCAAGCTGAATCTGGATTCGACAAAATACTTTTGCTCAAGCCGTCAGAGCCGATCATAGCGCCCATCGCCGGCAGGATATAGGTGAAAAAGTAATTGAAGATATAACCTACAACCAGCGCGCCGAGAATGTTTGGCAGAAAATATGCGCCCCTGAAAAAGCTCTTTGCGCGTATCCTGCCGTTTAATGCCAGCGCCAGAATCAGGCTGATCACATTCACCACAACCGTTGTCACGATGGCAAGCTTAAATGTAAACAGATAAGATTTTCCGACGCGCGCGTCTGTAAACAAATCGGCATAGTTGCGGAAACCTACCCAGTCATAAGAACCAAAGCCCTTAAAATTCGTAAAGCTGTAGATAACGCCGCGAATCAGCGGTATCGTGTTGAAGCAGACAAACAATGCCAAAATTGGAATTGTAATCAGTAAAAACGTCCTTTTTCTCTCATTTTTCATAGTCCCACACCCCTTCTCTTAATTTCCATGCGTTTTTTCGTAATCCTGTACCAGACGGATGATGTCTCTGTTGTAGCGCAGCCAGTCCGTGTCAAATTTCTGTAAAAATGCATCCACATCCTTCTGAATCAGGAACGTCTGAATCTGTGCATCGACTGCCATCTCCGACGGATAGTAGTGATCCTGATAGTCCGTCATCCTTCCCTCTGCAATGTGCTGGTTCATGCCGTCGAGCATAGGAGACAGCGTGAAATTGCCTTCCTTGCAGGGAATCGCAATCTGCGCGTCGATGTACTGCTGGAGATTCTCCTCCGCAAGCAGGAAGTCCAGAACCTCGTATGCCGCCTCCTTGTTCTTGCAGTCCGCCGTCACGCAGAACTGAAGGTCAATGCCGGAGTTGAGCGTATTTTTTGCCGCATCATCATTTGCAGGCATCACAAACGAATCAATGTTCAAATCGGGATTGACTGACAAAATCTGTGGAATCGCGTAGCTTCCGATGGGATACATCGCTGCCTCACCGCGGGCAAATGCCGTGCAGGCGTCATTGTAGCTGTACGCAAACGGGTCTTCCACACTGTACTGCAAAACATCAAGATATTTCTCTGACACCTCACGGTACTCTTTTGCAAAGTTCGTCTCCCCCCTGTTTACCTGCTTAGTCACATCGGCAGGCGCAAGGCTGACCGCCATCGCATTCCACGGTGCAAGACACGTCCATGTATCCTTAAACCCAAAGTAGAAAGGCAGGATTCCCTCCGACTGAATCTGTGTGCAAAGCGTCTGCATTTCCGCCCAGGTCTGCGGAATCTGCCAGCCGTGCTCCTCAAACATTGTCCTGTTGTACAGCACGCCCGCCGCGTTTGCCACGTAGGGAACCGCATATGTACCGTCTGTCGGAACCAGCTCTAACGCCTCGTCAATATCGCGGTATGCCTGCTTGATCTCCTGCAAACCTGCATAGTCTGATACGTCCGCCAATATTTCCGCATCCACGAAATAGGAGTAGTTGATATCCCCTCCGATTCCTATGATGTCGGGATAGTCCTCGCGGATAAACCGTGTTTTCAAAATGGTCATCGCGTCATTGGGAGAACTGATCTTCAACTGGATGTCATCATGCTGCGCGTTGAATTTCTCTTCCACCATCGCAAAGTAACTTGCTGCTTCCGGCTTATACTGGACAATCTCAATTTTTGTCTTGCCATTGTCGTTCGAAGCTGCACAGCCCTGAACGCCCGCCGCCGCTGCGATACAGCATAATGCTATTCCTAAGTGCCTTACTGCTTTTCCTTTCATTCTTTTTTATCCTCCTTTTTCTTGATAAATATAGTTTAACATGCCTTAATACTATCGTAAATTGCATCATTTTGCTTATTTTATACCTTAATGCCGCTTAATCAAATTTATCTTGAAGTCATCTAGCATTTTGGCATATACTAATTTAAGATTGTATATTCTGTATATCAATCCTTGTTTCGTGAAAAATGAGTTGAACACATTGCCATATATTATAGTAAACGCAAATATTATTTGCGTTTACTTGCGCCGACCGCATGTCGCAAAGCGACTAATTTCCTTATGCGGTCGTGTGCATCAATTATAGTAAACGACATGCACTTTTGTCGTTTACTATAAATTATGAGAAAGGAATTTTCATTATGAGCGAAGTGATTTTTTCCGTATTTCCAAGTGAGAATTTTATCGATTTAGGACTGTACCAGTTTGGCTGGGAGAAGTGCGACCCATCACACTCATTTGGCCCCGCAGCGCGAAACCACTATCTGTTTCACTACTGTATTTCCGGCACCGGCATTCTGTATGGCAACAATGCAAAGGGCGAATCCGTCCCCTATTCGGTCAAGAGCGGACAGGGGTTTATGTGCTTTCCAAACCAGATTAACATGTATATTGCCGACCATGAGATTCCGTGGGAGTATGTGTGGATTGAGTTTGACGGGCTGCGCGCAAAGGAGACCATCGAGCTGACCGGGTTGAGTGTAGACCAGCCAGTCTACAAGGCGCGCTATAAGGATTTGGCGGATTTGATGAAATCCGAAATGCTCTATATTGTCAGCCATCGGGAGGAATCTCCCTTTCACCTGATTGGACATCTCTATCTGTTTATTGACAGCCTCGTGCGCTCGTGCAGCCTGACGAAGGTCAACAGCGGTAACGGGCTGCGCGATTTCTATATCCGCGAGGCTGTCACCTTTATCGAGCAGAATTTTCAGAATGTAATTTCTGTGGAGGACATCGCGGCATCCTGCGGCCTAAACCGCAGTTATTTTGGAAAAATCTTTCATGAAAACATGGGAAAATCGCCGCAGGAATTTCTGATTTCCTACCGCATGACAAAGGCGGCGGAGCTCCTGAAGCTGACAAACCTGTCAATCGCCGATATCAGCAATGCCGTTGGCTACCCCAACCAGCTGCATTTTTCGCGCGCCTTTAAGAATGTGTATGGTGTCTCGCCCCGGCAGTGGCGGTATGAACACCATTTCCTGCCGCCAGAATAGGCGGTTCTCACTATGATTTGCTGACAAAATAGACATCCGGCAGTATCACAGGATATTCCTGCCCGTCCGCCGTGTCCGTCCACCCCACAACAAAGCGCACGCTGGCACTCTCCATCACATAGCCCTGCCTTTTGTTCTCCTCAATGTCTCTTAAAAACTTTTTGGAAAAACGCACGATCTGTATGGTTTTCCCATCCTGCACCACAGAAAGCCCGTCCGCGCCTGTCAGAAGACTTGTGCCACAGAGCGTTCTCTGGATGAGCGTTTTCTTATCTTTGAAAAACCCAAGGTGGATATCCCGGTGTGTGAGCTGGATTAAGATCTCATCAGGACGCCCATACAAGGTGCTGTCCACCTGCGCCCTCACCTTTCCTGTGATAAACCGGTCAAATGCCTTGTTGTTATAAAAGAGATACAAGTCCTTTTTCGCCCTTGTCATTCCCACATACAGCAGCCGCTTGCGCTCGTCCGTGTCAAACGAAACATGGTCAAGCATCATCACCACCTCATCAAACTCCCTGCCCTTTGACTTGTGCATGGTGGAGACCACCACATCATGCTTGTCACCGACAATAAAATCCTCGATGTTGGATTCATGCAGGAACATCTCCAAGTCTGAGCGGTACTTTCGTTCGTTTGCCAGTGAAAACGCTTCGAGAATGGCAAGACACAGCGCAAGATTGCTGCTATTTCGGTATACCGATGCCATGCTGTCCTTTGCCGCATCCCACAGCTCCTGCGAAATCACAGGCGTTGCCAGCTCCTTTGTGATCTTTTTTATAAAAAAGCACAGCTCAATCATATTATATAAGTCAAATCCATCATTGGACTGAATGAGCTTTGCGCGAATGCCCTTTTTCTTTAAGAGTCCCACGACACGCAGCGTCTCATCATTCGTGTTGGTGAGAATGCATACACTTCCCTTATCACGCACCTTGGCTGCCCACGCCGCCACAGGCTCCTCAAGATTTCTGCTGGCGCACTGTATCAGCTCTACCGCGCCTGCCGCCCCGTCGTTTATGGCAGTAACCGGCGCGCTTTTCATCCGGTGTGAGATCTGCCGCACAAACTGGTTGGCAAATGCCACAATATTCCCGCTGCTTCTGTAATTGTCCAGCAGCTCATATTTCTTCGCATTGTCCCGCGTCAGGAACTCCTCAAAATAACGGGAACTCGACCCGCGGAACTCATAGATATTCTGGTCGTCATCCCCCACCGCAATCACGCGCAGATCATCATTGCGCTCGATCAGGGCACTGACAAGCCTGTACTCGTTCTCGTCCATATCCTGTGCCTCGTCAATCACGAGCACGGTCTTGGTAATGCGCCCGATTTCCACCTCTCCGTTCTGAATCATCCGTGACGCATCCCGCACCACCGTCTTGGCATCCTCAAGATTTCCCATCCGCCCGATGAGGTCAAAACAATATGAATGAAATGTTTTGATTTCTACATATCCTGCCGCATTGCCGATTAATTCATACAGGCGCTTGCGAAACTCCGTCGCTGCCGCCCGCGAAAATGTCACCATCAGAAGCTGTTCATGCTTCACATCTTCCAGCAGCATGAGCGAGGCAAGTTTGTGCACGAGAACCTTTGTCTTTCCGCTTCCCGGCCCTGCTGCCACCACGATATATTTTGACGTGTCATTGTCTATAATTTCCCGCTGCACGTCGGACAGCTGTGAGAAAAGTTTGTTGTACTTCTCGGGCGTGATATTTCTGTTAATCTCATTTTTGCGGTTTCCCTTAAAATACTTGGCAATAAACAGCTTGTAATCCATCTGAAAATACTCGTTGACAAACTGTAACGCTTCATGGTAATTTCTCACCATCATGTTTGCAAACTCACCCACGATATGAATCTGCTGCATCTTCTGCCTGTAATATGCGTTCAGGCTTTTATAGTCGTCCGCCTTATAGCGGATCTTGTTGTCCATCTCAAGCCGTGTAATCTGCATTCCGCTGTACAGCACAAGGAAACCGCCCTCTAGCTTCATGGCATCAATCTTGGACAGATACAAAAGAGCATCCTCAATTTCCGCATCTGTAATTTGTTTATCCGCCGCGCTTTTTTGGTATTCCGACTTTAATTCCAGTACGGAGAACCCAACGAGCTGCTGCTCTCCGCTTTTCTCGAATGAATACTTTTCATATAAATATTTCACGATAAAACCAGCCAGACCAATGCACCGCTGCCGCTGTGCCCACAATGCCTCCGCATCCATTTCTGGTACGATCACAGTTCTTGCAGTTGTATTTTCGATGCTCTTTTTGATGTATTTCTTGATTGTCCAATAGTAAAGCACTGTCTTGAACGCGTTCACCGTCGCATTCTTTATCCCGCTGCCGACGGCACTTTCATTGAGCTCCTTGAGGTTGATGCACTGCCCTTCACTGCTGAGCTGGCCGGCCAGAAACTGCTCCATGGCAGCATATTTTTTCAGCACATTCAGCGACTTGTTCTGTGTGTCCGTTTTCAGGATATAAGCAGTCAGGTCCTTTGTGTTTGCGAGAAGATTTTCCTCCCGCAGAATCTGAATCAGCTTGAAGGTCTCCTGCCGCTCGATGCCAAGCCGGTCTGATAGATAGTCCACTCTGGACTCTGCGTCATCCTCCTGCGCTTTTGCAACACTTCGCGCCGAAATCAGCATGCTCATCATCCGCTTGGCATTCAGGCGTTCCTTTTCGCTCATTTTATTCGAAGCCTCGATCTTGAGTGAAGCCTCCGTCATGTTTTTGACAAGAATGCTTGTGGCATAGATATGCGGCACATTTTTCCCGCGCCTGATATAGCCGGCGTTCTCCAATGCCTGCACCGCAGTCTTTACGCGCGTCTCAATCTCCGTCACATTCTCATCCCACCCCGCCTGACGCGCAATCTCAAGCGGTGTGCGCTGTATGACTTCCCTGTTTCTCGTCAAATCCTTGATTGCCTTCCAAACCTGCTGGATTTCACTGATGCTCAGTTTTGTCTGGTTTAACAGTATAAAGTGCTTGTCCAAATCCCCGTCATGAAACAGCACATAGCACTCTGCCTGCAAATTCTGGTCCCTGCCGGCGCGTCCTGCCTCCTGCACGTAGTTTTCCAGCGAATCCGATATATCATAGTGGACGACCAGCTTAATGTTTGGCTTATCCACGCCCATGCCAAAAGCGGAGGTCGCCACCATCACCTGCACCTCGTCGCGGATAAAAGCATCCTGATTCGCCTGTTTCTCGGCCTTGTCCATCTTTCCATTATATGCAAGCGCGGCAATGCCGTCATCCCGCAGCTTCTGCGCAAGCTCCACTGTGCGCTTCGTCCTAGACACATACACGATCGTCGGGCAATTTTTCTGTTCAACCAGCCAACGAAGCGTCGTGTATTTCTCCTCATCGCTCTCTTTGTAGAGCACCTCATACCGCAGGTTCTTCCTGCCCGCACCCGAAGTGTAGAGCGCCAAATCCAAGCCCAGTTTTTCCTTGAAATACTCCTTGATATCGCTGATGACTTTCTGCTTTGCCGTCGCGGTAAAGCACGAGACCGGAATCCGCTCTGCGAGCTGTTTCTTCTCCTGCAATTCCCGGATAAAGTCACCGATGTATAGATAATCCACCCGAAAATCCTGTCCCCACGCAGAAAAGCAGTGCGCCTCATCTATCACAAAGCGCGCAATGACCCGCCTCATCAGCAGACGCTCGATCGTCTTGGAGCGCAGGGACTCCGGTGCCACATACAAGATCGACGCAAGCCCGTTCTCGACACGCTCAATGGCATCCGCCCGCTCAATGGGGCTTAACAGGCCATTGATTGTCACTGCGTCCACGATGCCATTTCTTTCCAGATTGTCCACCTGATCTTTCATGAGGGACTGTAGCGGCGAAATCACCACTGTCAATGCCTTCGAAAGTTCCCCTGCCATCAGCGCGGGCAGCTGAAAGGTGATGGATTTTCCGCCGCCTGTCGGAAAGATGGCAAGCAAAGACTGGTTGTCCACCGCCGCCTGCACTGCCTTCTCCTGCAAATTCTCCCCATCATATTCCCGAAACGCATCATGCCCGAAAATCTGCTTTAGGCGGCTATTGATATTCAACTGGCTGCGGCAGTAAGGGCACCCCTCAGCGCAGGTTGTGCCGCGCAGCAGCCGGATAACATTGGAAACTGCCGGATATTGCATATTGATCCAGTTTGGTATCATGGAAGTGGTGTCTTTTGCAGAAAGCATCGCAAGCACATAGGTAAGCTCCGCCGGATAACGCGCTGCAATGTGCGCAATATCACTGTTGCTGCACAATTTTCCATCATAAAAGCTTTTGATGAGAGAAGAAATGTCTCCGCGCAGTTCATTTTTGAGAACATTGAGAGCATGAAGATCATAAAAATATGAAAAAAAGCCACGAAATTCTTCCTTTTGGCCAAGCAGCGCTGCATAAATGTCCTTTTGCAGTGCACTCAGGCTGTGGAAGGCATTGACTTCATCGTAAAATAATTCCATCGCCTTAACCGCGTCATTCAAGGGATTGTTCAAAGAATCTGTCAGCAGCTTGTCATCCTTGCACAGTGCATGATAGGGTTTGTCTGGAAACAGCAGCGGCGACAGATAGAGGGTATCAATCACATCCGTAATCCCCGCCGCCTGCATCTGCTGCCTGATATATCTGGCATCGTGATGGACGATATTGTGCCCGCACAGAAACCGCTTGCTGCCGGTGCTGTGCTCAATCAAAAAATCCTCAAACGCCTTGGCTGACTTTGTGTGAATGTGTGTGCTTCCATCTGCGGCTGCGCCATAATCCAGTACCATATTGCGCTCTGCGCTGACCTCTGTGTCAATAAATACAACTGTGTACATCGTTTCCCCTTTATCTTAAACATGCATATTTATTCAATACATTCCGAATCGCCTATCTCTTCATTTCCAAGATACTTTCTGTATTCCTGTCTCCTCTTTTACTTCCCGCTCAACCGTCTCAGGAAGCAGTTCTTCACTGTCCTGACCGCCGCCGGGCAGTATATACCATTCCTCTTTTCCGTCATTTAATTTGATCACAAGCAGTTTCCCATGCTGAATGACAACCGCTTTGGCAGAAGTTCGTACTTGTCTTGTCATTTTCCAGTCCCCGTTTCGATTATTATACCCTCAAAGCGCTATAAAGACAACGCCGTCATCCTGCTTTCTAATATAAACAGATGTCATATTCCGCAGTTTTCCGTCCATAGTGCCTCCTCTTATTTTCCTACAGTTCTTATTCAGGATGCTTCTGCCATTACCTAACTCTACGACCATATAATAGAGATTGGGTATTGAATTTTATCATATCTTATCGTATAATAACAATATAAGAAAAACAAGCAATTATCCATTGACGGTTTGAGCCTTAATTTGCACGATTATAGGCTAATATAAGAAATATTAACACAAAAGCAACCGCTATTTTGACTCATGGCGGTTGTTTTTGTGTCTTTTTATTGTATCTAAACGGCGAACAAGATATGTAGAGATTAAGCTGCTACATATTCTGCCTATTATTCCAACAATGAAATCAACAACAAACGTCACTTCTATATCACCCTCCTTTCTTAGCAAGGGTATCTATAAGATAAACAGAACATCACTGTCCTGACGCGACTCAAACCGCCAACCATCTTATCTAGCCAAAATAAAATGTTAGATAACTGCTTGTTTC
>VSNR01000062.1 GCA_009774345.1 Lachnospiraceae bacterium
TAATGAAAAAAGACTGTTTTAATACCAATGAAGTATAACAAGGAGGTTCCACATGATTCTGTCATGCAGCAATATAGATAAAACATTTGTAGACAACCATGTTCTCAAAAATGCATCCTTTCATATAGAAGATTACGAGAAAGCCGCCATCATCGGCATCAACGGCGCAGGCAAATCCACCCTGCTCAAGATCATCACAGGGCATTTGTCCGCAGACGCAGGAATCGTAACCTTTGCGAAGGACAAAAATTATGGCTATCTGGCACAGCATCAGGCTGTAGACAGCGAAAATACCATCTTTGACGAGCTTCTCACTGTGAAGCAGGAGGTGCTTGACTTAGAGGCTTCCATACGCCAGACAGAGGCAGATATGAAGCTGGTCTCCGGCGAAAAGCTGGAACTTTTGCTGAAAAAATATGCAAATCTGACACACCGCTTCGAGGACATGAACGGCTATGCCTGCAAAAGTGAGATTACAGGCATCTTGAAAGGTCTTGGCTTTGCAGAAAAAGAGTTTGACAAAAAAGTCGCCACGCTCTCCGGCGGCCAGAAAACGCGCGTTGCGCTCGGAAAGCTCCTGCTGCAAAAGCCCGATCTCATCATGCTTGACGAGCCGACAAACCACCTCGACCTCAATTCAATCGCATGGCTTGAGACGTATCTGCTCAATTATAAGGGCGCTGTCATCATTGTATCACACGACCGCTATTTTCTGGACAAGATCGCGACGAAAATCATTGAGATTGACAACGGTGTTGTCTCTTCTTTTCACGGAAATTACTCTGATTATGCCGTCCAGAAGGAACGCCTGCGCACAGAACAGTTGAACGCTTATCTCAACCAGCAGCGTGAGATCAAACATCAGGAGGAGGTCATCGATAAACTCAAACAGTTTAACCGCGAGAAATCCATACGGCGCGCCGAGAGCCGTGAAAAGATGCTCGACAAGATCGAGCGGCTCGAAAAACCCACAGAAGTCCGTTCAGACATGAAGCTGACGCTCACCCCGCACAGAACCAGCGGCAATGATGTCATGCAGGTTGAGGGACTCTCCAAGCGGTTTGACCAGCATCTATTGTTTGAAAATGTGTCGTTTGAGATCAAGCGCGGCGAACATGTCGCGGTCATAGGAGACAATGGAACGGGCAAGACGACCCTGCTAAAAATCATTAACGAACTCCTTCCTATGGACAGCGGCATCATCAAGCTGGGAACCAATGTCGAAATCGGCTACTATGATCAGGAGCATCATGTACTGCACATGGATAAGACTTTGTTCGAGGAGATCAGCGACGATTATCCTGATCTGACCAACACAGAGATCAGAAATACGCTCGCCGCCTTTTTGTTTACCGGTGAAGATGTCTTCAAGAAAATCAGCGCATTAAGCGGCGGGGAGCGCGGCCGTGTATCTCTGGCGAAGCTCATGCTGTCCGAGGCGAATTTCCTCATCCTCGACGAGCCGACAAACCACCTCGATATCACCTCCAAGGAAATCTTAGAGACGGCGCTCAATGCCTACGAGGGAACAGTACTCTATGTCTCGCATGACCGATATTTTATCAACAAGACAGCAACGCGCATTCTAGAGCTGACACACCAGCAGTTTGTCAACTATATCGGCAATTATGACTATTATCTGGAAAAGAAAGAGCTGCTCACCCCGGTGTCCGATACGCCAGCGGCAAACGGCAAGGCAGAGGCGCCCTCCACCCAGAAGCTCGACTGGAAGCAGCAAAAAGAAACACAGGCGCTGCTGCGCAAAAAAGAAAATGACCTGAAAAAATGCGAAGAAAAAATAGAAACGCTTGAAACCAAAAATGCTGCGCTCGATGACGAGATGGCAAAGCCCGAGATTGCCACAAACTCCGCAAAGCTCCAAGAAATCGCCAAAGAAAAAGCGGCGGTCGAAGCCGAGCTTGAGACGCTCTACACCAAGTGGGAGGAGCTGTCGGAAAGCTAATTTTTTAATTATAGAAAGGTATGGTTCATCATGAAAAAATTTTTGATCATTGACGGCTCCTCCATGCTGAGCACCTCCTACTATGGCAATCTGCCAAAGTCCGTGCTTTTCGCAAAGACAGACGAGGAGAAAGAAAAACACTATCCAGAAATCCTCCGCACCTCCAAGGGCGAGTACACAAACGCCCTTTTCACCATGCTCAGAACCCTGATCTCCCTTCACAAAAAGGTGAAGCCGGACTACGTGGCAGTCGCCTTTGACGTGTCGCGGGATACCTTCCGGCGCACCCAGCTCGGCGCGGAATCCTACAAGGCGAACCGAAAAGAATCCCCCGCACCGCTCAGGGAACAGTTTATCGCAATGGAAAACCTGCTGCAGGACATCGGCTGTCAGGTGCTGATGGACAAGGACTATGAGGCGGACGACTTTGCCGC
This sequence comes from Lachnospiraceae bacterium, assembly GCA_009774345.1. Classification (GTDB taxonomy): domain Bacteria; phylum Bacillota; class Clostridia; order Lachnospirales; family Lachnospiraceae; genus COE1. Next base: position 2,398 of record VSNR01000062.1, read on the forward strand.
TTCCCTCGTCAGGAAGTTTGAATCCCCTGATCTTGAGACGTATGTTCTAACCAAAGACCATGACTACTTCCAGCTGGTGAGTCCACACACACGGCTGTGGCGCGTCACGGACAAGGACAAAGTCAAGGACATGCAGCAGCGCTATGGACTCTGCGCCGGCAAGGAGGGCTACGCTTCCCTCCCGGCGGGCATCTTTGAGTACACTGCCGACACCGTTTATTCAGAAGAAGGCGTTTATCCTGAAAATATCGTCACGCTGCTCTCCATCACAGGTGACCCCGGCGACGGGATTCCCGGCTGCAAAGGCGTCTCCTCGGCAGCTGCCCCGCTTGTCAATGAATACGGCTCTCTCGATGCCATCTACGCGGCAATCGAGGACTGCGAGGGAAACAAGAAGAAAGAGAAGGCGCTTACCGACTTCTGGAAACAAAACCTTGGCATCGGGCGCAGCCCGCTCAATGCATTAAAAGAAAACAAAGAAACCGTCTATCTAAGCTACCAGCTCGCCAAGATGAAAGACGATATCCCCATCGCACAGACCTTGGAAGATTTCGCGCTGCACATTGACAAAGCTGCCCTAAAACAGGCACTCACGCACTATGAGATGAACAGCCTGATCGCGGAGTTAAGATTATAAATCATAAAAGAATAAAAACAGGCGCATTACGCGCCTGTTTTTATTCTTTTATGATATCCAGTTCTGTCAGATTAATTCCCGAAGCTGTCAAGATTACCTTCAATTCGATATACCGTCTTTTCATTTTCTTATAGGCTGTCGATTCTTTTTCACATTCCTGCATATAATCCTGTAGTCTTGAAAATTCCTCCACTGAAATTTTTAGCATCTCCTTTTCAGACATCTCATCACCATCCTTCTCAAGATCTGACTTCATCCCTCAGTTCCTTAATCTCATCATAACAAATTCTGTCATCCCTGTAAAGACTCAAATGTCGCCCGAATCGCCTTGATAAAGTCCAGACTGTTCAAAATCACTGGCTGCTCACAAGTTGAGATCAGCGACAGGCTCTTAGTCATCTTACCGTCCTCCACGGTCTTGATACATGCCTTTTCCAGCCGGTCCGCAAACTCCTGAAGCTCCTTGATGCCGTCCAGCTCGCCGCGCTTGCGGAGTGCGCCAGTCCATGCAAAGATGGTCGCGATCGAGTTCGTGGAAGTCTCCTCCCCCTTTAAATGCTTATAATAATGACGCTGCACGGTCCCGTGTGCCGCCTCGTACTCATAGACCCCGCTTGGCGATACCAGCACAGAAGTCATCATGGACAAGTCCCCGTATGCCGTCGCCACCATGTCCGACATGACATCCCCGTCGTAATTTTTGCACGCCCAGATAAATCCGCCCTCTGAGCGAATCACACGCGCAACCGCATCATCAATGAGCGTATAGAAATATTCGATGCCCAGCTTCTCAAACTGCTCCTTGTACTCTGCGTCATATATTTCCTGAAAAATGTCCTTGAACGTATGGTCATATTTCTTGGAAATGGTATCCTTGGTCGCAAACCACAAGTCCTGCTTTGTGTCAATGGCATAGCCAAAACATGCTCTTGCAAAGCTTGAGATCGACTCTTTGGTATTGTGGATGCCCTGAATGATTCCAGCGCCCTCAAAATTATGGATCAGCTCTCTTGTCTCTGTCCCATCCTCCGCTGTAAACACCAGCTCCGCCTTTCCTTTGCCCGGAACCTTGATCTCTGTATTCTTGTATACATCACCGTAGGCATGACGCGCGATCGTGATCGGCTTGGTCCAGTTCTTCACATAAGGCACGATGCCTTTGATTAAGATCGGCGCACGGAAAACCGTTCCGTCCAGAATTGCCCGGATCGTGCCGTTTGGACTTTTCCACATCTCTTTTAAGTGATATTCTGTCATTCTGGCAGCATTGGGCGTGATGGTCGCACATTTGACTGCCACGCCATACTTTTTCGTCGCTTCCGCAGAGTCTATGGTCACTTGGTCATTTGTCTCATTGCGGTATTCCAGACCAAGGTCATAGTACTCTGTCTTTAGATCGACATACGGAAGAATCAGCTCGTCCTTAATCATCTTCCAGAGGATTCGGGTCATCTCGTCCCCGTCCATCTCTACCAAAGGTGTTGTCATTTGAATTTTTGCCATACTTGTCTCCTCCTACTTTGAATCCGTTTATTCATGTTTGGTGCTCAAACCACATTTTACCATATTTCGGTACGCATTACAAATATGTTCGTCTGCAAGTTTTTCCGCAAGCTGAGCATTGCCGTCCCGCATCGCCTCCATAATGCTCTTGTGCTCCCTGACAGCCGCCGCGCTCCTCGCCTTGTCAGAGAGTGTCTGCTGCCGCTCCTTCTGTACATACTGGTGAAAATCCTTTAACAGATGAATCAGCATCTTGCTCTCGCACGCCTCATACAGATGCAGATGAAACCGATTGTCCAGCTCAATCAACTGATCGTAGTGCTCTTTGGACAAATGAAATTCACTCAGCAGGATAATCTCCTCTAACTCCTCAATTTTTTCCTTTGTGATCTTCTCGGTCGCCCATCTGGCGCACAGCCCTTCCAAAAGAGAACGGATTTCATAGATATCTGCCACATCTGATGCAGAAATGCCCGTGACATACGCGCCCTTATTTGGTACTATCCGTATCAATCCTTCCAATTCAAGCTGACGGAATGCCTCGCGCACCGGCGTCCTGCTCACACCAAGCTCCTCCGCAATCGCCGCCTCTTTCAACTCGTCATTCTCCTGATAGGAGCCATTCAGAATGGCTTCCCGCAGCTTTCGAAACACCCTGCCCCGCAGTGAATACTTGTCCGATGCATCATGATTTACATCATACTCACACATTTTTCCACCTCGTCATTGTTTTCCCAGCGTGACACCGAGTGTCTCACAGCCCTCAGCAATCACGGCAAGCAGCTCATCATCTGTGAGAACTGTCACTCTGCCGCTCTCGTACTCTGCATCCACCCATGTCTTTACATACGCTACCAGCTCTGAGGATTTGCTGATCTTCTCCTCATCATTTAGCTTGTAATACGTATTAATCCAGTGTGCGATGCCTGCAAGCCCTGATGTGTTGGACACCGCGCAGAGCACAGGGCGGTTCAAAAACTTTTCTGTGTCAAAAATATTGTAGATTTCCTCATTCTTTAGCAGGCCATCCGCATGAATCCCCGCCCTCGTGACATTAAAATTCTTTCCGACAAACGGTGTCCGCTCTGGAATATGGTATCCGATCTCCTTCTCGTAATATTCCGCAAGCTCTGTGATGACCGTCGTGTCCATGCCGTTTAACGTACCCTTGAGCTGTGCATACTCAAATACCATCGCTTCGAGCGGTGTATTGCCCGTGCGCTCGCCGATGCCAAACAGCGATGTGTTGACACCAGAACAGCCATATAGCCATGCTGTCGTCGAGTTTGTGACCGCCTTGTAAAAATCATTGTGCCCATGCCATTCAATCCACTTATGAGGCACACCTGCATGGGTATACAGTGCATAGATAATCCCCTGTACACTTCTTGGAATTACTGCACCCGGATAATTCACACCATATCCCATGGTATCGCAGGCACGCACCACAATCGGAAGCTGATACTGCTCTGACAGCCGCATCAGCTCCTGACAGAACGGAACGACATATCCATAGATATCTGCCCGCGTGATGTCTTCCAGATGGCACCGCACACTGATGCCCTCCTCAAGACATTCACGCACCACAGACAGATAATGCTCCATCGCCTGCCGCCTTGTCATCCTGAGCTTGAGGAAGATATGATAATCCGAACAGCTTACGAGGATACCTGTCTGTTTCATGCCAATCTCCTTGACCAGCTTGAAGTCTTCTTTGCTTGCGCGTATCCATGATGTCACTTCTGGAAACTGATAGCCGCGCTCCATACATTTATAGACGGCATCTCTGTCCTTCTGGCTGTACAGGAAGAACTCACTCTGGCGAATCATGCCATTTGGACCGCCAAGGCGGTGCAGGTAATCATAGATCGTGACAATCTGCTCTGTGCTGTACGGCGCCCTAGACTGCTGCCCATCGCGAAACGTCGTGTCGGTAATCCAGATCTCCTTTGGCATATTGTGCGGAACAACCCTGTCATTAAAAGGAATCTTTGGTATTTCATCATATGGAAACATATTGCGGAATGCATTGGGCTTCTCCACATCCTGCAATTGATACATATGCTCCTCAATCTGCAAAAGATTGTTGTGTTCATTCATGGTAACGGGCCGGTTTTCAAAATATTCATTCTTGTCTGCCATCACTTTTCCTCCTCAGTTTTCGTGCTTTACTACATGCAAGTGCATTTTTGTATTATTGTATACAAATATACAGTTATTGTCAAGACTAAAAATAACCTTGTGCAAGCAGTCTGTCAATCCGAAGCATTCCAGCCCCCTGTACCCCCCAGCTCTCGCCCATATCCATCGCAGACCCCAGCAGCAGGCGCCGCAGCTCCCGGTTGGTAAGCTGAGGATATTTTTGCAGGCACAGCACACAGGCGCCGCTGACAATGGGTGCGGACATGGAGGTGCCGCTCTTAGAGATATACGGCGTCGTCCGAAAATGAGCGCCGCATGATACGATATCTGTTCCCGGCGCTACGATATCTGGTTTTTTCAGCGGATTAATCAGGCTGACAATGGAGGTATCTTTACCGGGGCCCCTGCTGGAATACTCGTTGCAGAGCCGCCCGTTTTTGGGTTTGTAGTCACCGTCATGGCACCCCACACAGACACATCCTCCGCATTCACCGATCGGTGAGAGCGTCATGGGATTAGGCCCCTTGTTTCCCGCTGCTGCGACGATCATCATATTCTGGTCCCACAAATACCGGATATATTTGCGAAATTGTTCCCAGTCCTGCGGGTCAATGCCATCTTCTGATTCCATCTCGATTGATATATTGAGCACCCTGATCGGAACCGTTCTGATCAGCTCCGAAATCCAGATTAAACCTTTCGTCAGATTTTTGAGACTGCCGCCGCCCTCTTTGTCCAATACCTTTCCACATACCAGCATACACTCCGGCGCAATCCCCCGGTATTTCCCCTTGGAAACTGCTCCGTTTCCAGCCAGAATCCCAGACACATGCGTTCCATGCCCATTGTCGTCATAAGCCGTACTCTTATTCGACACAAAATCCTTAAATACTGCAATCCTTCCCCGCAAATCCGGGTGCGCTGCCACACCACTATCCAACACTGCTGCATACACGCCCTTTCCCGTATAAGGCTTTACATCTTTGTGGTCACAGCCAGTCATTCTGCGTACTCTGTCCATCTTCATTCCCTCTGTAATGATCTGACAGGCAAATCATTACGTAGTATCTTCACATTAATATATGTTGGAAACGCTTTAAAGTACACAAAAGGAGCTTCTCTTTTTGAGAAGCCCCTTCTTTCATTGAAGTGCTTATTCATTGCGGATCGCCGCAAGCGGACTCAGCCGCATCGCCCTGAGAGACGGGATAAAGCCTGCTATCATACCGATCACAATCGCAAACACGATCGCGAGCGGACTTAGCCACAGCGGAATCCGGCAGATGGCGCCGGTGATGCCCATATTGGCAGTCGCCTCACTCCCTGCCACCAGTCCATTGATCGCCAGACTCAGCCCATAGCTGAATCCGACACCGACCACACCGCCGATAAAGCCGATAAAGCCAGCCTCCATCAAAAATAATCCCTGTATATTGCGGATATCACAGCCTAACACCTTCATAACACCAATCTCTTTGGTACGCTCATAGATCGACATCATCATCGTGTTGGTGATACTGATCGCCGCTACCAGCATGGCGACCGCACCAATCGCACCGAGCACTGCCTGTATCATGTTCATCGTGTCCAACTCCTGCTGTATCCACTCTGCGGAGCTGTAGGCATTGTAACCGCTGTCCTTGAGCCATGTCGTCAGCTCTGTCACATTTTTCATGTCATCGACCTGAACAATAATCTCAGAATAAAAAAGTTCATTATAGGGCTTTCCATTCTTTCTGGTCGGCTGTCCCGGTATTGGATTTTTCTTGAAAATGCGCTTGAGCTCTGCCTTGAGCGCCTCCATATTACAGAGGATGCTCTGGCTGTTGTTGTTATTCCACTCTCCAAGCGCACCCTCCATGATACCGCACGCCTCGATCAGATACTTCTTGGGCTGCTTGACCGGGGTGCCGTCTGGACTGTTGCCGCCTCCCTGAGACTGCCAGTACGCATCCATATCAAAAATGACAAAGATCGGATCTTCCATCAGGTCAATATCCGGCGCCTCCCCTGTCTCCCAGAAGGAATACGTGTTTGTCTTTTCCACATAAAAATTTGTGAGCACATTATTTCCATAGAAAAATTGCAGCTCTGTCTCCGAATCCGGCAGCTTGCCCTTTCCGATTGGTACATTCATCGAATCGAACTCTTCTTGGGTAACGCCATAGATATCCAGATGCCCCGCATACTTTCCGACCTTCGCCATCGCCGAGATATTTAGCCGGGGGTAGACCTCCTTGACATGCTCCATCCCCAGAAGCTGCTGGACAAACGCATCGTCGAGCCGTTTCTCCTCATCCTGACCGCTGCCGCCGCTGCTGGTAGAAAAATAATATCCGCCGCCGGAAATCTGTATCTGTGTCATAGAGCTATAATTGGCATAGTTATCCAGCATGGACTCCTTGAGACCATTTCCGAGTGCGATCATCACAACGATGGAGGTAATCCCAATCACCACACCCAGCACTGTCAGCACAGTACGCAGCTTTCGTTTCCACAGATTAGAGATGCTCATGCGCAGTAAATCAAAGAATTTCATTATTCATCATCCCCATCCAGTAAATCCATATCCTCCTGATGCTTCTTCGCCTTTCTCTTTTTAGAGACAATCACGATCACTGCCACAACCACCACTACTGCCGCAGCGCCGCCAAGGATGCCAATCAGCGGAACCCCCTTCTTTACCGGTTCTTCCTCCATTGGCTCCATCGGCATATCCTCCATCATTCCCTCATCCATCATCATCTCATAGACCAAGAGATTCAGGTCTTTTTCGAAGCGTGTCTCATTCCCTGCCTCGTCCTCGTAGGAGATCACCGCCTTGACAATTCCTTCTCCTGTATCCGGCGCAATACCTGTCAGCATAGAATCTACATTCTGTGTCGCACCCGGCGCAATATTGCCAAGATAGGTAATACCGCTCTCCACGGATGCACTCTCATATGTGACCTTTACATTGTACAGCGTTGTCTTACCTGTATTAAATACGCTAAACATCACATTGGACTGCTCGCCCACTGCAATCGACTCCGGCATAATTTCCGCAGAGCCTGTGTCAATCTTCGCCTCCTGCTTGATCGGCACAGATACATGTGCCACATCCGACATATTGATCTGGTCCTCTGTGTCATATTTCATATTGACTGTCAGCACATAAGGTTTCTGTGAAAGGTCTGATTTTGCCTCCATCTCGATGCTCATATCGTAGGTTTCACCCGGCGAAATGCGCTCTGTGTAGACTGAGCTGGAACCGGATGTCGGCAGAAACGCCGAATAGGTAGCATCTGCATCTTTTCCTTCTACGGTTGCCTCCAAGTTAAAGAGTACATTTTCAACCGCGGTAGCCTTGGATGTGTTTTTCACACTCACGGATAATTTAAAGGTGGACCCTGCGTACACAACCTCTGGCTCTGTGCGGTATCCTGTTACAATAATACGCGGATTGGAGGCTTTTTTGTCCGGGTCCTCGATCAATGTCTTGCTCGGATTCGCGCCTTTTACATTGATATACGTCGTGACATCTGTCTCCACCAAGGCGCCGCTCTGATAATACGTTGCATGGAATGTCAAAGGATAACATCCTGTGAGCACATCCTGCCTCACATTGAAATACCAGCCAATATCCATGCGCTTGCCAAAGGCATCCACGGTGTCATCCGCCGCCTGTATGATCTGAATCGTCTGGGCATCATACGCCTGATTAATATCAAACGGCCACTTGGTTCTGTCGTTCGAAACGGTTGGCGTCACCACAACGTCCGTGATATCCGTCTTACCCAGATTGATCAGCGACAGTACGACAAAGGTCTGTTCCCCATATTTTGCATCCAGAATCGGCACTTCATTGGAGAGCATCAGGAACTTCTCTGTGCCGGATGTGTTTTCCTTGGCAATCTCACCCAGATACCCTTCAATCTCTGTCTCATAACTTGTCAGCTCTGACATGGTGAGTCCTGCATTTTTCATATATGTCATCGCGCTGTTATAGATTTTATCCATGCGCTTAATCTTCTCTTCTGTCAGGTCATAGCGCAGTTTCAAATCACTGTAATAGCGGTTCAGCTGTCCCCTGATTTGGTCTTTCCACTCATCTGATACATACTCCGGTGAATCTCCCTCCTCCGCAAAGACAGTCCGTGTGCTGCCGCACAGCATCACGACCATCAGCATCATCACCAGTATCCTTTTTAATTGTTTCATCTTCATCCTCCATTCATGAGTTCTTCAACGTTTCCCCTTTTGCATCCTGCTGCTTTTCGATCTGCGCAGTCTCAGAAGCAGCCAGCGCCGCTTTCTCCGTATTATCAACCATATCTACAATCTTGCCGTCTACAATTCGAATGATCTTGTCCGCAAAACTTGCCAGCGTATTGTCATGTGTAACCATAATCAGTGTTCGCTTCTGCTCGCGCACGACATTCTGCATCAGGTTCATAATCTCCCGCGACGTGTTGGAATCAAGATTTCCAGTCGGCTCATCTGCAAAGATAATCTCAGGATTCACCACAAGCGCCCGCGCGACACCGACACGCTGCTGCTGTCCGCCGGACATCTGATTGGGTCTGTGATCCCAGTATTTGTCCAGCCCTACCATATGTACCATCTTCTTTGCACGCTTGATGCGCTCTCTCTTAGACACGCCCTGAAAGGTCAATGGAAGCGCTACATTCTCCACTGCATTCATGGTTCCCATCAGATTAAATGACTGAAAAATAAAACCAATATGCTCCCGCCGGAAGCGGACGAGCTGATTTTCATTTTTCCGCTCCATATGCTCACCGATGATGACAATTTCACCCTTTGTCGGTTTTTCCAATCCTGCAAGCATATTGAGCAGTGTTGATTTACCTGAACCGGATGTTCCCACAATGGCACAGAACTCACCGCGGTTGATACTGAAGCTCACGCCATTGAGCGCACGCACTCTGTTCTCACCGATGCGGTACACTTTATACAAATCCTTCACCATAATGACCGGTTTGGTCTTTCCCTTTTCTACCCCAGACATTTCAGCCCCCTGTATTTGCGAGTGTCTCAGACGATGCTGAGACACTCAGAAATCTGTTGTTGACATTTACACTGAAACCGCCAACTGTGTTATTCGAATTAATACAGTTCATACGATTTCCATTGAAATCATAGCACACATTATACAAAGTTGCAACCTAAATAAAGAAAAAATAAGAATTAAAAACGAGGATAAGAATCACATCTTATCCCCGTTTTTAGCCTGTAGATCAATATTCATAGTCCACATACTCTGTGTCCTTGCGGAGTTTGCCATGCACAATATTATTTCTGTATGCTTTATCATCGTCACTCTGGTACTTTATCCCTTTTCTGAAATCTGACATGATATCCCGCTCATCAGGCACCAGTGAACTCGCGGTCTCTGTCTCTACGATCGCGATGCTGGCTACCTGTGTCACTGGGGCATACGCAAACTCGCTGAACTCTGTCCAGTAGTTATTCATATGCTCATACGAATCCGTATACTCCACATCATAGGGAAAAATCTCCACAATCTTATCATATCCTGTCTTAAACTGGAAGATCGCAAGCTGTCCCTTCAGCTCGATTGGATTCTGAAACTGATAATACACCACCCGCGAAGAACCTGATACCGGCGGCGGTGTCGGCACTGGCGGCGCCGAGGGAGACCACTGCGATGTGAACTCATACTTTGTCACATTCAGATCAATATCTTTCTTGACCGGATCTTCATAGAGCATCTTAAAAGAAACCCCCAGCTCGTCATTGATCTTGGCATAGAGCATCACCTTCTTGCCGACATAGCTGTTGTAGATATCCTTCTTGATCTCCTTTTGTTTGTTCAGGGTGAGATAGACAAACTCATATCCCAGCTCTGCCGCTGTCCGCTGTGCATCCGCAACCTGCCTGTCGTCATTTTTCTTGATACCGATTGCCCCCGCAGAGGTGACAGAATCCATCTTGACATAGGCAATCACCCCGAGATTAATCCGGTACCATCCATTCGAATACATGCCGATAACGCGCACCGGAACATTCGCGCCGATTGTTGTCAGAACGGTTGATTCATAGCTTGGCTCTGCATAGACAACACAATTATCTTTGGTGTAGTATACATCCTGCATCGCTGTATAGGTCGGACCCTTCGCATATACTGCCAGCTCTGTCTGTACAGAAGTAAACAACACTGCGGCTGCCATCATAACCGCTGCGGCTTTTTTCCTAAAACTCTTACGCATCCATCCACCTCCTGCGGTTAGTAATTGTTGATTTTTACAGTTGATTCAAAAGAATCATCTTTATACGAGCTCTTGGCATTGACCGTCACCTCTGTGAACGTGCAGCCCTCAAAGGCAGATGTGCCAATGCTGAGTGTATTCTTTGGAATCGTCACGCTTGCAAGCGCTGTGCAGCCATTGAATGCACTGTCACCGATACTGATCACAGACTTTGGAAATGTCACTTCTGGAATCCCTGTACAGCCGCTGAATGCGCTCTCCGGGATTGCCTCTATACCTGTCTTGATGCTGAGTGACTTGATGCCCACACAGTTTAGAAATGCACTGTCCATCATCGTCCGCATTGTGCCCGGAAGCTTCACCTCAGAGATCGCCGCGCATTCTGCAAAGGCACTCTCACCGATCACTTCCAGCCCGCTTGGCCACTTGGTCAGCTCCATTGCTGCACAGCCATTAAATGCCTCTTTCTCAATTCTTGTCAACGAAGATGGAAGTTTTGTCAATTCCATCTTTGCACAGTTATTAAATGCCTGTTCTTCAATGATCTGAATATCATTGCCAAGCTTGACTGTCCTAAGAGATTCACACTCATTAAACGCTTTCTTGCCAATCTTAGTGACACCATCAGGAATGGTAATGCGCGTAAGCTTCGGGCAGCTATCGAAAATCCCTTCTCCCATTTCAGTCAGCGCATCAGGCAGGTTGACATCCACCAGCAGCTCACTGCTCTTAAAAACATTGTTTCCAATCTTCCAAACGCTGTCAGGTACAGATATCCTGACAAGAGTCTTAGAACTTGCTAACGCCGAATCTCCAATCTCCGTAACTGGCTGTCCGTCAATCTTATCAGGAATATCCAGCGAAGAAGCTGTGCCGACATACTTTTTGATCGCCACATGATCTTTGTACAACGTATATTCAAATTCGCTGTTCTTCTTCTCCTCTGTCTTATCTTCCTCTGTGGAGGACTCCTCCACACTAGACTCCTCTGTCTCTGTCACATCCTCCGAAGGATCTTCGAGAAAATAAGCATGGTCATCATTTCGATTGCCATCCACAGAGCCATTTGTTTTAGGCTTGCTCCCCGATGTGCCTGATGACGTGCTGGTTCCCGATGCAGTGCCTGAATTTGACGTTGTCCCTGAATGATCGGTGCCTCCCTGCGGTCTTGAGGCTTCCTGTGCCTCCTTGGAAGCTACAGCCGCTGATTCGTCCTCGAACACCTGCATCGCCTGTGAATAATTTCTCTGTGAATCCTCAATGAGTGACTGGATATCCGCTGGAAACTCACCATCTGCCAGCGTCATTTCCTCTGTTCCCGTGATGGTTTCTGTCTCCGACTCAATCTCTGAGACAATCTCTGTCGTTGTCTCCGGCTCTGCACCGATCACTCCTGTCTTATTCAGATACATTCCCAGCAGGATAGCAAATGCAACAGTACATCCGCCTACCATTCCCCAAAAAAGTTTTTCCATTCTGTCTTCCCCGGTTACTTTCTCTTTTTATAATATACCTTATTTCTTAAAATCGTCCTCCGAAATCTGTGTTCCATAAAACGCACCGCGCACCACGGTCTTTAAGCCTTCGCATCCTGTCAAGCCTGTCAGCGAACTACAGTTACGGAAAGCCTCCGCGCAAATCTTCTCCACAGAAACTGGTATTGCCACATCAAGAATCTCTTTGTGTCCCTTAAACACTTCCGAGCCAATCTGTTTCACGCTGTCAGGAATCTCCACGTGCTCCGCGCTTCCCCTGTACGCCAGCAAAATGCCGTCACCCACAATCAGGAAATCGCCGTCCTCACTGTCAGAAGTGCCATCGCGCCAGTCTTTCAGCCAAGGTGTCCCCTCGAATGCCTTTGTTCCAATCGCCGAGACGGTATCGGGTATCGTCACGTCTTTCAGATTTGCACAAGACATAAATGCACCGTACTCTATCTCTGTGACGTTTTCAGGAATGACCACAGACTTTAGACCGCTCTCTGCATATGCCAGTCTGCCAATCGTCTTGATATTCTCCTCGATCTTCGTCTCGGTCAAATCTTTCTGTTTATAGAATTTACGCTGTGCGATGCTGTCATCCTTGTTCAGCTCATAGCTCACGCTGATTGAATTTTCTGTCTTGTCTGGAGCAGAATTTGTCCCTGTGTCCGTCTCCTGACCTTCCTCCACAAGATCCGGCTCAATCCCACCAGGAATACCATATACCTGTCCCTTGTGGTTATCCATCAACACGACTGCCTTTCCAGCTACAATGACAGTCTTTCCTAGCACATTATCCTTCTCCGGTACATCGAGCGGATGAATATACTTTGCTGTGCTCTCAAACTCAGAGGGCTTCTGCTGTGTTGTATTATTCTCATTCTTGTTGTCAGTGTCATTCTGACTGCCACTGTTTTCATCATCCGATGCTGTATCCGTTTCATCTGTCGCAGCCGTTGTCTGTGAGTCCTCTGTCTCATTAGAATCAGTGCTGTCGCCTACATTGGGCTTCTGCTCCATCCCGGCATTGCTGTCCATAAAATCGTCTGGATACTCATCTGCCTTGTAAATCACTTCAATATCATGATCTTTGCCAAAAGTATCCGCTGTGCTCGACTTGCTGGTACAAATCTGAAACTCAGAAGTGCCAGAAAATGCTTTCTTGTCAATAGATACTACAGAATCTGGTATCACAACCTGTTTTAGATTTGTATTGTTTGCTATCGCACGCTCTCCGATGCCTGTCGTTGGTTCCTGTATCACGACATTCTCCACACTCCCCATACTGGACATTGCCTGTCTGGGGATTCCTGAGACTTTTGAAGAAATTTTCACATTCTTCGTATTCTGAAGATTCCAAAATGCATAAGTATCAATGTTTTCCACCGTTTCGGGCATCACGTAGTTCTCGCCCTCACGCGCTGGAAGCACCTGATACAGCATTGTCATATTTCCATTATAAATTGCACCATTATAATACGTCAGGTACTCATTGTCCCCATCAATCGTAACTTTCGCAAGACTGTCACAATTGGCAAACACGCCTGAGCCCCATGAACTCACATTCTCTCCGATCTGAACTGAAGTGAGCGCCGTACAACCCTCAAAAGCGCCGGGTCCCACCTTCTCGATCGAATCCGGCAGAATCACACTGGTGAGTGCCGTACAATTCTTGAATGCATTGTATGAGATCTGTTCTACAGAACTGGGAATCTCTATACTTGTGATGATCTCATTCCCCGAAAACGCCTCATCTCCAATGCTTGTGATTGTATCCGGGATACTGACAAAAGTGTCAGTTCCCAGATATTTTGTCAACGTTGTTCCCTTGATGCGGAATCTGTCATCCTCGGCGGCTGTCACGCCGCCGATTCCACTGGCAACCGTCACAATCGCAAGGACTCCTATCAATACTATGCCTGCAACAGCAATATGTAATCTCTTCATATTGGCTCCTTTTCCCTTGTCTCATGTCTATGCTGCCCTGTAATTTTTGCGCCTGCGTCCATCGCTTGCCACAAACAGCAGGATTGAGATACATGCCATGCCGATTGCTGCAAACCACTTGGGATGAATCGGATCTCCTGTTGCCGGTGTCGCGTCGAGCATCTGACCTGCAATCAGGTTATTGGTATCCACATAAATCACATAAGGTGAGAAATGTGGCGGTACGAACGAAATACATGCAATTCCGTCGATCGTCGTAAATCTCGGCGTGAGCTGCTGTAATCCACCGTTGTCTGCCGCTGCCACACGCGCATTTCCGCCGTACTGGATCAATACATCTGGAATCGGCATTGTCACCGTGATGTTCAATCCATGTGTATCCGTAATCTTGTTTTGACCCGTAGAGTCATACAGTGAAATATCCATCGGAAGGTATGCCAGTCCCTGCAATGTGCCATACGTATTGGTCAAAGACTGTTCTACTGCCGCTGTCGCTTCTGGTGACTCTGTGATTCTGACAATAAAGTTATCTGTAGAACCACTGACTGCAAGAGACGCTACATCTGTATTTGATATACCATTCTTTGTGATATAAATTCGATTTCCATTGTTGTCTGTTGTTCCTGTCGCTCCGCTGGAAGGATTGTTTACAGTACCTGTTGATCCCGGTGTCGATGATGAACTTCCCGGTCTGTTTGTCACTGTGTTCGTACTTGTATTGGTTCCCGGTCTCCTTGATGGTCTGTCGTCATCATCGTCAACATCGTCATCATCTCTTAATTTATAGTTTGCTGTCACAGTGACGTCCGCTGCCGGCATCACAAAGGATGTTGAAGCAGCATTTGCATTGGCAAACCCTAAACCGGAGTTGTTCGTTGTCCACTTCGAGAATACTCTGCTGGAAGACTCTGGTGCATATGCTGAGATATTGACTGTCGCTCCTGCTTCGTACTCACCGCTTCCTGAACCATAGTTTACAGTTGCCTTGTATTTCTTTGTTCCGCTTGGATTATCTGGGTTGTTCGGGTCACTCGGCTGTCCGCCTGTACCATCACTAAAGTTTGCTGTCACCGTCACATCCGATTCCGGCATCTTAAAGGTCGTTGTCGCAGATGTCGCGCTTGCAAATGCCACCCCTGCTGTCGCTGTCGTCCAATTCACGAATGACGCGCCTGTATTTGGCGTATTTGCTTTGATTGTTACCGTAGCACCCGGCGCGTACTTGCCGCCGCCTGTACCATTCTTAACAGTAACTGTATATGTCGTCGGATTTGTCGTTCCGCCAGTGGTATAGTTTGCTGTCACGGTTACATTTGATGCCGGCATCAAAAAGGTCGTCGTTGTCGCTGTAGGATCTGTCAGTTTCAGTCCTGTTGTGGTCGTCGTCCAGTTCACAAACGTTGCGCCCACACTTGGCGGCGTCGCTGTGATTGTCACCGTTGCGCCCGGCATATATGCGCCGCTTCCTGTACCATTGTTGACAACAACATTATATGTACCGTCTGGATTTGGCTTGTCTGGATCCTGTCCGCCGCCGTCAATAAAGTTCGCGGTGATCGTGATCGTGCCACCTTCTGGCGGATTCGGAACAGTAAAAGTTGTCTGTGTGTCAAACTGACTGTTCAGAAAACGTTCAAAGTTATTGCTGACTGTCCAGTTCCTAAAGGTCTTACCTGCCACTGTATCAGCAGTGATAAACAACTCTTTCCCGCTGGCAATCTTGATAGATGTCTTTGTCTCGTTCATGGTACCATTACCATTCAGCGTACCACCCACGATATTTACAGTCACTTCCTCGCCGGTGAAATCATAATCGTCGTTCGAGATCTTGTACTGTGCATATACATCTCTATCCTCTTTCACATTTGCATATGCCTCTGCACCCAAATGCGCGACTCCGTTCTTGTCTGTCCACTTCCATGTATCAAACACATGTCCCTCATAAGGATGATCTTTCAAGTATGCATCCATATCGGGCGGAACGATTTCCTGTCCTTCTTTCAATCCTGTTACTTCTTTTATGATTGAACCATCATGGTTTTTGAATGTCACTGTATAGCCCGGTTCAATCGACTTCCACTCTACATTGTCATGACCCTGCGCAAAATTATAGATATAAGTATGTTTTGTATTGGTATTATCCGTCCACTCATAACCATGCATTCTGTACTCCACGTCGTCTGAGAGCGCTTTTGCATCAATATCACAGTTCTGATTGTACACCCAGATATCCAATTTACCGTTTTTGGGATCTCTTCCTGTAACAAATGCGCCTTCCTGTACGGAACCCACTGATTCTGGCAGAACAATCTTCTGGATTGTCGCAGCTCCCTTGAAGCAGTCTTTTGGAATCTGTGTAATCTGTGAACCGGTGAGATCCACTTCATTTAATCCATTATTACAATTATAAAATGCCTCATCGCTGATGCTCTTCACATTTGCAAGTCTTGGATCACTCTCTAAATCAATCGTATTATTTCTGGTTTCCAGACACTCAACAATCTGATCAAAACCGCCCTCGGCAGCGTCTGGATTGGACTTGCCATAAAGAATACGGTTTTCACAATGATAGTATCCATTCCCTGCAACATCCTCCAAGCTGATACATCCTCTAAATGGAAGCTTGCCAATATCCTTGACAGCGCCGCCAAGTGTCACCTTCGTCAGATTCTCGCAGCTATCAAATGCATATTTTTCAGGCATTCCGCTGACTGTACTGCCAAGTACGATCGACGTCAGATGGTCGTTTCCTCTGGTCTCATACTCTGTATAGGTACCCGGTTTCAGATCCAACTGTGCCAAAGGCATGATTTCTTCCGTATCATCAAGCAGTGCCAGCGCCCTTGTAACCTGTTTGATCAGCCCGGCTCCATTTTCAAGGAAGTATCCGCTAAACAG
Organism: Lachnospiraceae bacterium; assembly: GCA_009774345.1. Lineage (GTDB taxonomy): Bacteria > Bacillota > Clostridia > Lachnospirales > Lachnospiraceae > COE1. The sequence continues at coordinate 19,236 of VSNR01000062.1, forward strand.
ACCGCCTATGCAGTCGTCATCACCGCCTTCGCCGTCGTTCTTATATAATTTCTGAAGCTCTTTGCCGCCAATCGATTCTTTTACATACTCAAAATTTTTACTATTTTGAGTATCATTAAAATAAGCCTTGGCATCAATACTCTGAATACCTTCTGGCACAATGATATTCAATGCCAGATTCACAATTCTTGCCTCATCCTCTGTAAGATCGCTTTTCCCTAATGCATCTGAAACATAGGTTCCCATCGTTCCAATATGTGGATAGTCGATCAATGTACTCAGTCCTGTAGCATTATCTCTGATTACTTTAAGCGAAGCATTCTTCTTGATATCCTCTGCTCCTGTATCGCCATCCTTCATTCCTTCTGGAAGCTTGACAAAGGACTGATAACAAATATTCTTGCCGTCTGCTTGATTGGTAAATCCAGCAGTTGCACTGTCCATAGCATATTTGAACGGACCATAATCACTCTTGATCACACCGTGGAATGTCAAACGATTTGAATTGGTCTTGAATGCAGGACCTCCTTTATTATCTTTACCATCTGCAATAATCATCACATTGGACCAGTCATCACCGCTTGCAAGAGGCTCGTTAAAGTATACATGTTCGAGATTCGCACAGTCAGCAAAGGCATCTGCTCCAATCTTTGCTACAGAATTACCGATCACTACTTCCTGCAGTGCTTTTGCACCCTTCAACGCACCGTCACCAATTTCAGTCAGAGAATTATCCTCGATGATCAATTTTACCATTCTGTCTATCACGTTTGCAAAGCAGTTCTCGCCCAATGATGTAACTTTATATCCGGCAACATTGCCTGGCACTGTGATCGTTAAGTTGCCCGAAGAATTGCTTACGGAATAGTTTGTTAATTGTGCGGTCTTTTGTGGTTCTTCACTGATAACTTTGATTTCAGCGGTGACATCATTATTCTGCTTCTGTTCTACTCTTGTCGCTCCATCAGCGTCTTTGAATTTATATGGAACATAAAATTCATCATCTGTATCATGTGCTGCTACACATTCTACTGTCTGTTCCCTACCTGTAGCTTTCGATGTGCTTCCTACTTTTACTGCTGGACCTTCTACACAAAACGATTTATTTGTAACATCATAAAATAATTCCTTTGGTATCCGTATATTCTGACCAGCTCTGTCATTATACGAAATCTTTCCTAAAGTTACAGATTCAAGTCCAGAACATCCAGCAAAAGTATTTTTAGGTATTTCTGCATTCATATTATCTGGAAATTTTACTTGCTGCAAATTACTTCTACCAGCAAGAATAAAATCATTATTCGAACTATTCCATGTCGTCATATTCTCTGGGAATGAAAACTTCTCCATATTATCATTCATCACATCATCAGCAACCGAAAATGCTGCTTTCTGAACATCAACACTCACCCCTGTTGTTGTCCCTTGTGGAAAAACAACATCTGTAAGCGCTGTACAATTATAAAAAGCGTGCTGATCGATAGTCAAATTATTGCTAATAGTCTGAAATGATACACTTGTTAAAGCAGTCTCCGCAAAGCTACCTTGTCCTAATTTTGTAATTGATCCTGGAAATGTAACTTTCGTTAAACTTGTTCCATAAAATGCGTTTTTACCAATCTCTTCAATCAAGGATATCCCTTTATCATCGCCATTAACATTATCATTCGTAAGGTTTATTTCGCTGATGCCGCATCCATAGAAAGCCCTGTTTCCAATCTCTTTACACACTTTAGTATTTAGTGATATTTTGGTAAGCCCACTATTTTCAAATGCACTATCACCAATTGCCACTATTGTATTTGGAAGCGTTATTTCTCTAATCGTTGATGTCGTCTGCTGTTCCGTTCTATTAAATGCATTACTTTTCACACCCACTATATAAACATAGCCGTCTGCAAGATATCTATTTTCATCAAGATATGGTTTTACATTATCAGGTGCCTCAACACTGCTTGGAAGATGAGCAACAAACACATATGTATCTTGTCCAGTTTTATCACGTTTATTTCTCTCAGACAATTCAAATCCTTTTAATGGAATCCTCGCTTTCACCTGCGCCGCACCCATTGGATCCTTCACTTCATATGTAACTCTCTCTGCAAAGCTTTTCAACCAAAAATCCTCATAGTTTGCAAATGTTATGTCTGAATCAATCTCTTTCTTATAGCTTGTATTCAAATTTTGATTATCCTGAATAAATGTTTCAACATCACTCTTTAATGTAGCCCATTCACTCGTTGTAAGGGCTGCACTACCTCTATCAATAAAATTTTGTATCTTATCATTATAAAAAATGATAGTCTCCCTCTCAAAATCTTGAAATTCTTGAAATACAGACTTAATATAATCATAAGTAAAATTACAATCTCTACTTGTGATGAATCCATCCGTAGCAGGAATACTATTCCCACTAACTTTTAAGTCTGGTGTAAATCTTGACACCTCTAATTTAGCAGGAATCTGAATGTATCCAGTGGCACCGGTACCTGGTTCGGGAACCATCGTTGTATCAGTTCCTGGTTTAAATTCGACTGTAAATGACTCCTTTTGAAAATTTGAATTTATCGCCTCAACCCATGCTTCTACTCTCGTTTTCTCAAAGCCTGCATAGTTATAATACATTTTATCCGAAATATCTAATGTTGTTTCAGCTCCTTCATATTTAACTATAATTGCCTCAGATCCGTAATTACTACTCTTAGCCTTTACCTGAACACTGTCCTCTAACACATCATCTGTCAAAGTCTGTGTTGTCAATGAATCTGTAGTAAATTGGTTTTCAGAAATCGAATCAATAGTAATATTCCCCGTAGTATCATTAGTAATATTCCCCGTAGTATCATTAGGATCCTGCTCACCATACTCCCAATCACTAGCAGTAGCCGCCCGCATCGTACCATAATTCTCAACAGGTATAGCCGCCACGACAATAGCCATAACCATAGTGAGTGCTGCGATTGTCCGCATCACCCTCCTTCTTAGCTTATAGTTCTTTTTCTTTCTTCTCTTTGCCATTTTGTTTCTCCCCATCTTTGTTATTTATACCCTTTTATCTAGCCAAATCTATCTCATCGCGAAAGAACATCACAAGCACTGTCTCTCACGCTAATACAAGTTTTTGTATATACGCTCATATTTAATATTCTGTTGCCGCAATACCCTCCTCACTATTATAGTAAACGCCAATACTTTGGTCATTTACTATAGCTCTCTTCTGCACCTTTTAGCAGTGGCACAGATCAGAACTCTCATCTCCCTGCATCCAGCATAATCAATAATAATATCGTCCATTTCCCCCCATCTAATTAGTTTTTTGATTTTATTAATGCCTGTTTGCAGGAATTACCATATACATTCATTGGCATAAACATGCCATTAAACGGTTTACATATATTATTATTGTAC
>VSNR01000063.1 GCA_009774345.1 Lachnospiraceae bacterium
AAGGAAGTAAGAAAGACCTCTGCTGTCCCGATCATATTCCTGACAGCTTCGGATGAAGAGATCAGCATTGTAAAAGGGCTGGACATGGGCGGGGATGACTACATTACCAAACCCTTTAAATTAGGGGAGGTCCTTTCAAGGATCAACGCATTGCTGCGCCGTTCTGGGCAGCAATTTCATAAGAGTGATACGATTCTGGAATCCGATGGGATCCGGATTGACCTGTCTGAACGGATCTGTTGGAAAGGGGAAACAGAGATTCCCTTAACATTGGTGGAATATAAGCTGCTCTGCCTGTTTTTGAAGAATCCAGGCCGCATCCTGCCAAGGGAACTGATCTTAGACCGCCTTTGGGATGGGAACGGCAGCTATGTGGATGACAATACCCTTTCCGTCTATATACGCAGGCTGAGGAGGAAGATTGAAGATGACCCGAATTCCCCCACAAAGCTTCTGACGGAGATCGGGTTTGGCTATAAATGGGCCGGGGAGTGATGGAAGATGAAAACAATGGGAAAAGAAACAAGGAGGATGCTGTGCTGCCTGCTTGCCATCTGTCTGGCTACGGCGGCAGGTTTCACGGTCGTTTTGTCTTATATGACGAATGATTACCAGAAAACAATGGTGGAGCATGATTATGGGACGGCAGGGTATCTGGTAAACCACCCGGACACAAATGTGGCAGCCGCGTTTACGAAAGACAAAACGGACTCTGACCTGGAGGCCGGAAGGCGGATCCTTAAGGAAGCGGGTTACCATGGAAATGCAGATCCCAGACTGATCCCTGCCGTATACGCTTACCGAAAGCATACCGCCGCCTGGTTCGGAGGTATGTTTTTTTGTGCTTTTCTAGCTGTTTTTCTGACAGTCTGGATCTACATCCGGAAACAAAACAAAGCGATAGCAAAGGCAGATACTGTGATTACCCGGTTCCTTTCAGGGGATACGGGACAGAGGATTGACAGTGAGGAAACCGGGGACTGGTACAGCCTGTTCCATAGGATCAATGAACTTGCCGCTATCCTCTCTGCCCAGGCAGAACATGAAAAACAGACGCGCGAATTTCTGCAGGGTATGATCTCAGATGTTTCCCACCAGTTAAAGACGCCCCTGGCGGCGCTTAAAATGTATGATGAGATTATGGTGCAGGAGGGTACGGACAGGGAGACAATCCAGGAATTTACTCGGAAATCCCTGCGGGAAATACGCCGGGTGGAAGATGTAGTTTATACGCTCTTAAAAATAGCCAGGCTGGACGCAGGCACGGTTAGGATGGAAAAGGCAGAGGAAAACATAGAAATGCTCCTTACGGATGTGGCGGAACGCTTTGAGACATTTGCCACTCAGGACGCGAAAGAAATTGTATTATCCGGGAACAGCGATGTTTCCCTTTACTGCGATGCCCTCTGGATGTCGGAAGCTTTGGGGAATGTGGTGAAAAATGCGCTGGAGCATACCAAAAGAGGCGGGAAAGTAGTAATCAGCTGGGAGAGGACGCCCCTTCTTACAAATATTGTGGTGGAAGACAACGGAACAGGGATCCACCAGGAGGATATCCATAATATCTTCAAACGGTTCTACCGGAGCCGTTTTTCCCAGGATATCCATGGAATCGGCCTGGGGCTGCCGCTGGCAAAATCCATTGTGGAAGCCCATCAGGGGACGATTTCTGTAACCAGCAGGGTCGGCCGGGGAAGCAGGTTTGTCTTAAGCTTTTTCCATCTTACAAAAGAGTAAGATGAAATTCATGTGAAAGTAAGACCCATTGGGTATGATAATTCCCGAAAGGCAGGTAATGAATATGAATATTCTTGAAGTACAAAATCTATGCAAGACCTATGGAAAAGGGGAAGCGGAAGTCCGGGCGCTTGACCATATTTCCTTCTCCGTGGGCAAAGGGGAATTTATCGCAATCGTAGGCGAATCCGGATCCGGAAAAAGCACGCTTTTAAATGTGGTGGGGGCTTTGGATAACCCGACCTCCGGGAAAGTGTTGATCGATGGGAAAGACATTTTTTCCATGCCCGAAAAGAAGCTTACGGTGTTTCGCCGCCAGAATATCGGGTTTATCTTCCAGTCCTTTAACCTGATCCCGGAACTGAATGTAGGGCAGAACATTACATTCCCCTTGCTTTTGGATTACCAGAAGCCGGATCAGAAGTATGTGGAGGAGCTGTTGGAGATCCTGGGATTAAAGGAGCGCAGGAAGCACCTGCCCAGCCAGCTTTCCGGAGGCCAGCAGCAGAGGGTGGCAATCGGGAGGGCGCTGGCGGCCCGCCCTGCCATCATCATGGCGGATGAGCCTACCGGAAACCTGGATTCCAAGAACAGCCAGGAGGTCATTACCCTTTTAAAATCCATGTCGGCCAAGTACAGGCAGACGATCCTGATGATCACCCACAATGAGAACCATGCGGATGCAACAGACCGGGTACTGCGCATGACGGACGGCAGGCTGAAGGATTTGGGGGTGGCGGCGAGATGAGAAGTTATCTTGGGCTGATACCCCAGTATGAAAAGATCCACCGCAAAAACAACCGGATCTCCGTACTGTGCATCACGCTTTCGGTATGCCTTGTAATGGCGATCTTCAGTATGGCGGACATGGCGATGCGCTCCCAGAAGAATTATTTTATTAAAACCAATGGCGAATACCATGCGGCGCTCCATGATGTGGAGGCGGAGACGGCAGAACTGGTGTCAGCAAGGGTTGACGTGGCTTTATCAGGATGGGTCTACCAGGGCAGTACGGGGATGCTGTCCGGCAAAGCCGTCAGTTTTGTGGGGGCAAATGAAGAAACCATGGAATCCCTGACCGAAATGGATATGACGGCCGGGGCATACCCTTCCCTGCCGGACGAGGCGCTGCTGAATGAAAACGCCATGGGGCAGCTTGGTCTGTCCATTGGCGATAACGTGACGGTTACGGTCCCGGATGGCTCACAAAAACAGTACCGGATTACCGGAACCCTTGCGGATATGGGCTCCATGCTGAAAGCGGATATCTGTGGGATGGCGCTCTGCGAGGAGGGCTTCCTTGCCATTGCAGATGAAAACGCGGCAGATGGCACCACCTACCGCATCCAGTTTAAGAGCGGCGCCCATATTCAGGAGGCCATAAAGGAAATCAGGAGCCAGTTCGGCCTTTCTGATGGACAGATCTCAGAAAATACCGCTTTGTTGGGGCTGATGGGACAAAGTGAGAGTAACATCATGCAGGCACTCTATCTGATCGCTGCGATCCTGGTTTTCCTTGTTTTGATTGCGGGAACGGTGATGATCTCCGCAAGCTTTAACACCAATGTGTTGGAGAGGACACAGTTTTATGGGCTGTTGCGTTGCTTGGGAGCATCCAGGAAACAGGTAAAGCATTTTGTGGTTCTGCAGGGGCTACGGCAGAGCGCGAAGGGCGTCCCCATTGGCCTGCTGGCAGGCCAGATTGTGACATGGGCCGCCTGCCTGTTACTGAGATCCATCAGTGGAGACCGGTTTTCAGAGGTCCCGTTATTTGAATTCAGTATCGCCGGTATATTGGTAGGGATTGTGGTGGGCTTCCTGATCGTCCTCCTTGCTTCACTTTCCCCGGCGAAAAAGGCCTCCAGGGTTTCGCCTGTCACGGCGATCAGCGGAGGCTCCCAGCTGGCACAGAATAAGCGTGCGGCAAATACAAAGCTGTTCCATGTGGAAACAGGCATGGGCATGTTCCATGCGTTGTCAGGGAAAAAGAATCTATTCCTGATGACCTGTTCCTTTGCTATCAGCATCATGCTTTTCCTTGCTTTCCAGGTGATGGTCGTCTTCCTGGGCCAGGGGATGCCTGCATTAGCCCCGTGGGCGGGGGATGTATCTGTGACAGCCTCTGCAGGGCTGGAAACCTCTGTAATAGAAGAAATCGAAGCCGTCGAGGGTGTGAAGCGTGCCTTTGGCAGAATGGAATACGGAGGGTTATCCGTTTCTTCCGATACCGAGAGCGGAACGGCCACGCTGGTTTCCTATGAAGAAAATCAGTTCAAATGGGCAAAAGAGGAACTGAACGGGGGAAATACCGATGCGGTTTCAGGAGGAGATGGGGATATCTTAGTGTCCTACCGGGATGGCATGCAATGGAAAGTCGGGGACACCGTGACGCTCCATACGCCTTTGGGGGAGAAACAGGTGAGAATTGCGGGAATCCTTTCTTCTACAAATGCGTCAAGTGAAGCCGGAAGCCTTGGATACATCATATGCTCAGAACAGCTGTTTACAGAGAGCATCGGCGGGTTAGGTTATACGGCTGTGGATATACAGCTTGCAGGCAGCAGCACGGATGAGACAGTATCGGCAATACGGAGCCTGCTTCCGGCTGATGCCTCCATTGCAGATAAACGGCTGTCAAATTCGGAATCCCAGAGTTCCTATTATACAGGTGCGGTGTTCATCTACGGGTTCCTGCTCATCATTGCGCTGATTACCGTGTTCAATATCTTTAACAGTATGAATGCCAGCGTGGCGGCAAGGACCAGACAGTATGGCGTGATGCGTTCCATTGGAATGGGAGCCGGGCAGCTTTATAAGATGATTGCAGCAGAGGCAGCCACTTATGCAGTATTGGGATGTGCTGCCGGTTGTGTCCTGGGCTTACCGTTGAATAAGATGATGTTCCAGTTCCTGATTGCAGATAAATGGGGAACAACCTGGCAGCTTCCAGTTGCCTCTCTGTTGCTGATTGTCATGTTATGTTTGGGCTCTGCGGCGCTGGCGATCAGGCGGCCAATCAAAAGAATCGGGCAATTGTCCATTGTGGATACCATAAAGCAGCAGTGACATATGGATACTGACTAAAAATTTTGAAATGTCCGAGCTTTGTAACAATTCGGGCTGTTTTTAAGCCGATCGGATGAATGGCTCGGACATTTCTGTGACATTGGTGCTATATGATAAAAGAAATCAATACAAAATTGGATAAATGAGAAAGATGCTTTCAGCTGACGCTGACAGGGAAAGGAAACCGATAATCCAATTGGGGACAGGAGGGGAAGATGTGGATTTGCTTCTTATAAAATTGGAAAGAATAGATGATAATTTTTATAAAAGCCTGATAAAGTTCATATCGGATCATGGGTATACGCCAGAGGTCGTTGTCCGCAATACAGACAGCTTTTCCATCAATGGATTGGAGATTATTTCTTCAAAACGCCAGTTGTTTCTCCATAAGAAAGAAGTTCCTATGACAAATAAAGAATTTGACATCTTAGAACTATTGGCAAGGAATAAGGGACAGGTATTTAGTAAAGACCAGATTTATGATCAGGTTTGGGGAGAGAACTATTTTTCTGACAGCCGAAATATCATCGCATATATTAACAAAATCCGTAAGAAGATAGAACCCGACCCGGCTCATCCGAGTTATATCTTGACGGTCTGGGGAATTGGATATAAATTTAATGAGAAAATAGAATAGGCAGTGATGCATGGATTATACCGTCATTGCTTATTTTATAATGTAAGAATATTGTACTGGAGAAATGAGGTGAGAAAATGAAAAATGAAATTATTGAAAAATTGGAGCTGTTCTTGCAGAATTTACGATGCGAAGATGCAGGAAGAGAAACATTGGTACATTTAGATAGCTGCCAAGCAGAATCAAAAAGACTTGCCGAACTGGAAAAAGAATACAGGCAGGTAATGAGCGGTTTAGAAAATTCTTCAAAAACCATCATGGTATCCTATACGGAGCAAATGCAGTCAAAGGCTTTTGCCGAACAGCAAGAGGCATATCTGCAGGGAATGATTGACGCTTTCCAGATATTGTTTGGTCTGGGTGTCCTGTCTGCCAATGAAAATGTGGAAAAAATAATATCAAAGCTAAAAAATGGCTCACCGGAATAAGTGGTGGGCCATTTTCTCATAGAATACTCTTTTTTGAAAGTGGACAAAAATTCTATCCATATTCTACATTTCTGCAATAAAAATCCTATTTTTATACCTTACCATTATCCTTGACAGAAGAATCCGCCAGGAGGGCTTCCGCTGTGGCAAGCAGGACAGACAGCTTGTATTCATCGCACAGGCTTAGCAAATTTATCAGGGAAATATAGATGGGGTTGTCCCGGTTTTGGTCTGACCATACATAATCGTCAGAGGAAATATGTAATGACCTCATTATTCTGCGGAACATAGGGACGCTTGGCATCCCTTTCCCGTTTTCAAGATTCTTGTAATATTGAGGGTGGCATCCAACCAGCTCCGCTACTTCTTCCTGTGTAAGCCGACGCTCAATACGTGTCTTTTTTATCAGTTCTCCTAATTTTGGATCAACTTCTGCCATATCATTCACCTCGTATGCTTTCTTTTAAGTAGTGTATAACAATACTTGGTGAAAGTGAAAAGTGTAATAGATGAATATTTAGTAGTTTATTAGACTACTTAAACACTCAATAACCTTTGAGATAAAAAAACACAGTCCTCAAAGGCTTATTTGAGTGTTTTCTTTGTGCCTTTCGACTGTGCAGGAGCAGGAATGTACGAAGATAGGCATATTGGGAAAGCGTGCTGCCATGTCTGCCAGCATGATATTGTAAGCTTTTATCAGGCGGCAGAGGGAAAGAGAGAACAGGTAAATCAATTAAAAAAATCTTAGTAGGTTTCCTTTCCAAAAACACACTTGAAAGTAGTGTATCAGAGTACATTTTTGTATGTAAAAAGAATATTGTCATGATAAAAAACGCCAGACGGAGCCATATCTGTCAGGGCGTTTTTTCTATATTTGAAAATTTTTTAAAAATTTTTGGAAAGACCCGTCAAAACGGGCATTCCCATTCGGGAGAAAGAGTGAGGGGAGGTTTTATGCCCTCTCTTTCTGCCAGTTGGAACGGGAAGGAGGTGAAACCAAATGGATCAATCTCCTTCCCAGGATGAATTGACGGTCATGCACCAGTTTGACCGTCTGTGCCAGTTAGCATTGGACGGCGAGGCAGCAGATTACCACAGGCATATGGAGTACCGGAGGAATCACGAAGTAAATTTCTCGGATATGACGGAAACAGAATTGAACAGTATTTCCGTAATGGATGAATACGATCTGGATCATTCCCATTTTCAAGTCCTGGGCTATGACATTGAGGTCAAGGACACACTGCTTGTGGAAGCGCTGCAAGCTCTGACAGAGAAGAAGCGGAACGTAGTCCTGCTGTCTTATTTCCTGGAAATGAGCGACGCCGAGATAGCAAGGGAAATGAAACTGGTACATAGCACTATACGGGAGCATCGGATACGCTCTCTTGAGTTACTGAAAAAACTTATGGAGGAAAATATGGATGGAGCAGAAGAATAAGCAAACGGAAGAAAGAAATTTGCTGCCTTTTCATATTATTAAGGCGGCATCTGAAGGGGATGTGGAGGCAATTCATGCGGTGTTGGCGCACTACGAGGGCTACATAGCAAAATTATCCACCAGGAAAATGTACGACGAGTTTGGGCAGGTACATTACTGTGTGGATGAAACATTGCGCAGACGGCTGGAAACAAAACTGATTGCCAAAACATTGGCTTTCCGCCCGGTTCCATATAAGGGCGTACAGGCATAAAACAGGCTGGCTGATTTTTTGTACCTTGATAATTTCATATTGAGTATCCTGCAGGACGTATGAAACAGCGGAGCCATTTAATGAATACGCTAGGACTACCTGTATCCGTCACTTTGCGACATGATGTCGCAAAGTGACGGGTATTGAAAATGAAGAAATGTTGATACGGGCATTGAAGTAAAGGTACGAGCGATAAATATTTGATTATTGGCAAAGAGGTAGGGACTTTGCGGCGATGAGGCTGTTTCTGATAATGATACTTCCGGATATAAGCTGATCCGGTCTGAAAAGATGGTGAGATTCCAATGGCGCTGTTTCCTGACGGCCGCCTGCAGGATTTAGAAAAGGAACATAATGGACAATCAAAGGAGAATATAGTGAATAAAGGAAAGTCGAGGAATTTAGGATGAATCAGGCAGAATTAGAAGAATTGAAAAAGGTGGATATCCGCACAGTGGATGTTTCAATTTTAGAAGATATAGAGAAAATAGAAATTGACAGTTCCCTTTCAGCTAGAGAGAGGTGGATGGATTTTGCGGAGAAGATTAAGAATCCGTTTTGTTTTATCTGTAACGGCATGGTCGTAAAGATTTCCTACTCAGAAGCAAAGGAGAGCCTTGAAAACAAACTGGTTCAGCTATGTATGAGTATGGAAGGGCAAAGTCTTTGTTAGAGCTTTCTATGGACATTTGCGGTCTGGAATGGTACAATGATTACGGACGAAGCAGAACCCCAAATAGGAAAGGTTTGACAACAAACAAGACTATTTGAGGTGATGAAATGAATGCAAATCTGAATACTGAAGTATATGATGCTGACGTTTATCTGCGCCTGTCGAAAGAAGATGGGGATAAGGAGGAAAGTGACAGCATTACGAATCAAAGAGAGCTTATCTTAGAGTTTCTAAAATCCAAGGAGGACATCAGAATCCATGCCGTTAGGGTAGATGATGGCTATTCCGGGGTGAATTTCGAGCGTCCGGCATTCCGGCAAATGTTAGAGGATATTAAAACAGGAAAAGTGAACTGCGTGGTAACGAAGGATTTATCACGTTTTGGGAGGAACCACATCGAGGTAGGGAAATATATTGAAAAAATATTCCCATACCTGGGTGTCCGTTTTATTGCAATCAACGATAACTATGACAGTCTAACTAATGACGCACAGACAAATAACATTATCATTCCATTCAAAAATCTGATCAATGATGCATACTGCAGAGATATTAGTATTAAAATTCGGAGTAACTTGGAAGTGAAAAGGAAAAAGGGGGATTTTGTAGGACCCTTTGCCCCTTATGGCTACCAGAAGTCGGAAGAAGATAAAAATAAGCTGGAGATAGACGAAGAAGCTGCGGAGGTGGTGCGGTCTATCTTTCAGATGTATCTGCAGGGAAGCAATGCATATAAAATAGCGGAGAAGCTGAATAAGAAAAACATACTTACGCCGATGGACTATAAAAAAGAGAATGGAAGTGCGTTTTATACAGGTTTTAAGAAAAATTTGAAGAGCCAGTGGACACATATGCATGTACTACGCATTTTAGGGAATCCCGTTTATACCGGAACTTTGGTGCAGGGAAAGGAAACCACGCCAAATTATAAAGTAAAAAAGAAAGTAAAACGTGACCAGAGCAAATGGAGTCAGGTGGAAAATGCCCATGAAGCCATCATCCCAACGGTTGATTTTCAAAATGCGCAAGAGCAATTACAGATGGATACAAGGACAGGAACCGAAAAAGAGAAAGTGTATTATCTGTCCGGCGTTGTAAAGTGCGGTGACTGCGGCGCAAACATGGTCAGAAAGACGGTTCCTTCCGGAAAAAGAAAATTTATTTATTATGTATGTGGAAACCATAAAGGAAATAAGAATATTTGCAGTTCCCACAGCATCAATGCGGAGGCTTTGGAAGAAAGTGTACGGAAACTGTTGAACCATCAGATTAAGAATGTAACAGATTTGGGACGCATTCTGGATAAACTGGAAGATGCACAGATTAGGAAAGGGGAGCTAGGAAAGAGAAACCGTCAGATTACAAAGAAAAAGGAAGAGGTGGAGAAATATAACCATTTGCGCTTGGATTTATATGAAGATTACAAAGATGAGCTGATTACGAAGGAAGAATATCTGGAGCTAAAAGAAATTTATGAAAAACGTATTCAGACAGCGGAGCAGATGTTGGAGGCAATGGAAGTGGAGATGGCATTTCTTGCTGAAGGAGAGTGGAGTACATGCGATTGGATCAATGAGTTTAAGAAATATGGGTATTTGGAATCTTTATCGAGGGAAGTTGTTGTTTCTTTGATTGGGCAGATACTTGTCTATGAAAAGAAGGAGGGAGAGCGTTATCCAAGGATAGAAATACACTTCAAATATGCAGATGAATTTCAGGCATCTTTAAGCCTGTTGGAAGAATTGCAGGGGGAAACTTTCACAGGGGATACAGGCAGTCTGTCTGCCAATCATGGGGAAAAGGAGGGTACATATGGCAAGGACAAGTAGAAAACAGGGAAGCCCCCTTCGGGGATACCATGATGCCATACGGCAAGAAGAAGGAAATGCTGCAGGGCAGCTTAAAACGCCTGCTGTAGAGGCGGGGCTGTATGTCCGTTTGTCCAATGAAGATAATGGCGGCAGAAGTGCAGATGGAATAGAGAACCAGCTTGAACTGTTATTGGAATTTGTAAATCAGTTTGAAAAAGTGAAAACCGTTGAAACTTATATGGATAATGGGAAGACAGGGACTGATTTTGAAAGGCCGGGGTGGGAACGTATGATGGAGGACGCAAAATGCGGCCGAATTAATTGTATCATTGTGAAAGACCTTTCCCGGTTTGCAAGGAACTATCTGGAAGCAGGGGATTATCTTGAGAAAATATTCCCATTCCTGGGTATCCGTTTTATTGCGGTCAATGACCGTTTTGACAGCGCAGGGGAGATTTTTCCTCCGAAGGAACTAATTACAGAATTTAAAAACCTGGCAAACGATTATTATTCAAAAGATATATCGAATAAAATTATGTCGGCGTTCCGGGTGAAAAAGGAACAGGGACAGTTTATAGGCAGCAAAGCTCCGTATGGGTATGTTCTGGAAGATAATAAATATGTGATAGATCAGCCTGCGGCAGATATCGTAAGGCGTATTTTTGAAATGAAAATGCAGGGGATAAGCGCCTATAAGATTGCAAACATATTAAATCAGGAAGGCATCCCGTCCCCCAGCAGATATGCGGGGGAGCAGGGAATGAAAAAGTATAAAAATTGCAGCCATATTTTATGGCAGCAGGAAGCAGTCAGCAGGATTTTATATAACAGGGCGTATGTTGGGGATCTGGTGCAGGGAAAATATAACTGTTCCATTTATTCCAGAGAAAGACGGGGTAAAAAAGAAGAAAGTGCGTGGGAAATCATAGAAAATAATCACCCGGCAATCATTGACCTGGAAGTATTCCAAAAAGTACAGGAAATACGGGAAAAAAACCGAAAAGTATGGAAAGACAGGCAAGGTGGACCGGGATATGGGAATGTGCTGGAAGGGATTCTGGTATGTGGAATCTGCGGTCATGCGATGTGGCGGAATAAAGATGTGAGGAATGGAAAGGCACGGTATTATTTTTATTGTGGATCTGCCTATGGACATTCCCAGATAAAGTGTAATACATCGTCTATTGTAGATTATAAAATTTTAGATATGGTGAAAAAGCAGATAAGGCTGCAGATAGAATTGGCTGTAGAAGCTGATAGTCTGTTGGAACGGATGAGAAAATCGGATAGCCAGTCTGCCGTTTACAGAATGAAAAAGAAAGAAACGGAGCAGGCAAGGGATGAGCTGCAAAGATATGTATATCTAAAAAACAGTATTTACGAAGATATGAAACAGGGGATCTTGACAAAAGATGAATATTTAACCGCAAAAGAAAGGTATACAAGAAAGATTTCTGATTTGGAAACAGAATGGAACAATAAACAGGCTGAATTGGATAACTTTAAGCAATGTATGAGTGGGGAAAACCGCTGGCTGAAAGCGTTTCTGAATTTCAGGGATGTAAAAGAGCTTACGAGGGATATGGCGGTAAACCTATTGGATAAAGTGGAAGTGTATGAGGATAAAAGAATCCATATCCGGTTTCGTTTTCGTAATGAATATGAATATTTAACATCAGTGCTGCAAAGCGGTAATGACGTTATGGGTAAGGAACATCGCGGATTGCAAATATCCTTAGCGAGCCATTTAGCGGAAAGGGGTGGGGAGCGTGGCAGAGAGAATTTTGGCTGAATATCTTAGACTTTCCGTAGAGGATGGGGATATTGTATCGAAGGATGCGAAAGCAGAGAGTGACAGTATTGGCCATCAAAGAGATCTGATTACCAGGTATATCAGAGAGAAACAAATCTATCCCTTTATACAGCCATTGGAATTTGTGGATGATGGTTACAGTGGGACAAACTTTGACCGACCGGCAGTAAAGGAAATGCTGTCATTAGTAAGGGCGGGGAAAATATGCTGTATCGTAGTAAAAGACCTTTCCAGGTTTGGGAGAAATTATTTGGAGGTAGGGGATTACCTGGAGCAGATTTTCCCTTTTATGGGAGTCCGTTTTATTGCAATCAACGATGGATACGACAGTAATGATTACATAGGGACTACGGGAGGGATTGAGATTGCATTTAAGAGCCTTTTGTATGATATGTATAGCAAGGACTTGTCTGAAAAAGTGCGTTCGTCGCTGCTGATAAGAAGAAAGAGGGGAGATTTTATCGGTCCCAGAGCGCCATTTGGCTATCGCTTCTCTGATAATAAGAAGATTCTAATGGTAGATGAAGTGGCTGCGCAATATGTGAAGCGGATATTTGGGCTAGCTTGTGAAGGGTGTGGGACTGGAAGAATAGCGAAACTGTTAAATAAGGAAAAGATACCAACACCAGGACAGTATAAGAATAGGGAGAAGCTGCAATATCATATTCTGGATGGGGAAGGGTATTGGGACAGCGGAAAAGTCCGGAAGATTTTGCAGAACAAAATATATACCGGAACTGTTGTCAATGGAAAAACCAGGGTAACGGAAGTTGGGGGCAGCCATTTTAGGCAGGTGCCGGAGGAAGAACAGATATGTATTCCTGGCAGGCATGAGGCGATTGTTACCGAACAGGAATATCTTCTGGCATTAGAAGTGTTAAAAAACAATGGATGCCAAAAAGGAAAAAAACATACTCCAAAACGGGATAGCCTCTTGCTTGGGAAAATACGGTGTGGACATTGCAAAAGAAGTCTTATCCGGATAGACTGTACTACAATACCTTACTTTATCTGTAAAAAGGCAGAATATGAGGATAATACTGAGTGTATCGGTGAGCGATTGAGTGAGCCGGAATTAGAGATAGCTATTTTAGAATGTATCAATGAGGAATTGGAACAAGGAATTTTGGAGGGGGGAAACCAAAGTCAGAAATCAGATACAGATTTTCCAGTGATGGATCATAAACAGATAAGAAAGATGTGCAAAGAATTGGAACAGAAACAGGATTCATTAAAGATAGAAAAACAGTATCTATATGAGCAATACAAAAGAAAACAGATGGAGCGGAAAACCTACTTGAATAGAGTAGGGGCATTGAGGGAAGAAGAAAGAAGATTAAGCGAGCAGATTCAAAATCTGCAAAAACAAAGGGAACAGTGTGAGGAAGAAGATAGGACACAACCGGAAAAGGCGAGACATAATGGAAAATTGGAAATTCTTACTAGAGAAATGGTGGATGAATGGATTGAAGCCATATATGTATATGGGAAATCACAGTTTGATATAGTTTATAAAGAAAAAATAAAGAAATCTAAAAAAAGTATAAAAAATTGTTAGTCCTTACTTGACAGCACCATATGGGGAGCGCTTGAAGGCGAACCTGATACGGGGGGCGCAGCCGCTGTCTGGCATATCAAACCGCCCAGACAGCAGAATTGGCTGGGGAAGCCTGTGCGTAGCGCGGTCGCTGCCGGGCGGCTGATTCTTTATGCACACGGTCTGGCTCTTTCTTACCCGGTCAGCCGGTGAATGTCAAAGGTGTCGGCGAGCAGGAGCCAGTTTGCGCGGAACAGCCGCATAATCTGCCAGTAGCCCATGCCGCGCAGCCCATACTCCGTGATAAGCTGGAACTTTTCTTTTAGGCTTCGCACATCTTCAAACCATACTTCGTGCTGTAGCCCGTCTTTTTCATAGCGGAAATAGGGGGACATCGCCGTCTGGTCAAACTGTATTGCCGCATCGTGTTCGATGGCGATCTGCACCGCTTCCACATTGCTGATTGTGCGTGCTTTGGAGGCGCCTTGGACAAAAGGAAGCGTCCAGTCGTAACCGTAATTGGGGATACCAAGGTCAATCTTTTCAGTCGGAATCTCTGTGACGGCATACTCCACCACCTCGCGCACTTTGTTGATGGGCGCGACAGCCATAGGCGGGCCGTAGGTATAGCCCCACTCATAAGTCATCAGCAGGACACTGTCCGCTGCGGCGCCAAGCAGCTTATAATCTTTGCCTTCGTATAACAGTCCTTTTTGGTTGGCAGAGGTTTTGGGCGCGAGTGCCACGGAGACGAAATAACCCTTGGGGGACGCCTGTGCCCTGACATTGGCGACAAAGTCGGCGTATGCCACTCTGTCCTCCGGCAGAATATACTCAAAGTCGAGGTCAATGCCGGCAAAGCCCTTTTCCTCCATCACCAGAAACATCTGGTCAATTAAGTTCTGCTGTGCAGTCATGTTGTGGGTGATTTCACTGATGAGATAATTGTTAAACATTCCTGACTCGTCAAAGGGCGTCAGAACCAAAACGGGTGCGACGCCCTGCTGCCACGCTTCATGAAGCAAGCGGCTGTCATCTGTCTTGGGCGGAATCAGATTTCCGCTGGGAGTAAAGCCATAAGAAAATACGGATAGAGTGGTCAAATAGGGCAGAGTTTCGGTGAGTACTTCATTTCGTATATACGGATAGGCATATCCGTTGACATATACCTCGCGTTTCTGAAAGTTCTCCTCATCTGTTGGAATCAACAGTGCCTGACCAACAGCCAGCGGATAGGGTGCGGCAATCTGGTTATCGTAGGCGATATCCTCCGCGCTGACCATAAATGCGGCTGAAATGCTGTCAAGGGTGTCATTTTCTTTGACGACGTAGATTTGCATATCGGATCAAAATCCTTTCAAGAGTTATCTATTATAATAGTATGAATATGGAACATGTAAAAGAACCCTCTGGTGATTTGAGGGTTCTGAACAGCTATCATCGTTGAAATATGCGTTTTAATTGCGTATCTATCTTTTTCTTCAGTATGATATCATCACATGAAAAGACAAGCCGCAGACTGTGATGTATATTAATGCTGAGTGCATAATGTTCGTTGTAGCTGCAATAATTCTGATTATCGCTGAACCATGCTTCCTTATCGTGCAGATCAGGGAGGCTTACGACAAGCCACCGCACAAATTCCATCTTTTCTTCATCTGTTCCACCACAAATCGAACATGGAAATGAATATTTTTTCAACAATGTATCACACGTCATGATAGACGTTCCAACAGACAGCTTATGCTCAAATTTTTCTTGGTAAATGTTAAATGCTTTCTGAAATAAGTATTTTTCAAAACTTCCGGCGAAGTAATGATGTTCCCAGTCTGTCACGACAGGATTATCATCATGCGTTGTTATCCTCAAATAACAATGTGTATCTGACCAGTGGTAAGAAAACAAAAGAAGCCCCTGCTGCAAATATTCTCTCGCCTCAAAATCTTCATCACAAAATAGCTCAAGAATGGTATGGAGGTTCGGCTCCATGTAACCGTCCCATTCTCTTTCAAGCAAACCGCCATCATTTTCGCCCATTGCCTTTAGGTAGTCAAGGTATACTTTTGGAACATAGTAACCGTACTCAGCACAGATGTTTTCTAATTGTTGAATTTGTTCGTCTGACGCAGGCACGCATTTACTGCTCCATGACTTGTCAAAATATGATATTGTTCTGTGCAGCCGTTCCATAACGGACTCCGGCGTCCCCTGATAAAATTGTACCATTATAAATTGGCCACCTCCTATGCGGGATTTGTATATTTTTTCACAATCGCTGTCATATCCTGCCATTTGGCTTCCATATCTGCGACGAGCTGGAACTGGGTTCTGGCCCGGTCGAGGTTGTGGTGGTCGCGGTGGATTTTGAAATAGTGGTCTCCTGTCAGGAAATCAGCCAGAAAACGGATACCGCACTCATAGGTCATCAGCTTCGCGCCCATAGGAAGCAGTTCGGTTTCTTTTGCGGTGAGACGCCCGGCACAGCCCTCGAGATAGCCTTTTGTGAAGGCTTCAAACAGTGACAGATCTAGCCCGACTTTTGACAAATCCGTCTCGTCCTCCGCGCCGGTGTTGGCGCCAAAACGGATCGAATCGCCAAAGTCGTACAGCGAAAGTCCGGGCATAACAGTATCAAGATCAATGATGCACAACGCTTTGTGTGTGTCTGCATCAAATAGAATATTGTTTAGCTTGGTATCGTTGTGCGTGACCCTCAGCGGCAGTTTTCCCTCAGAGAGCAGCGTGGTCAGAACAGAGGTATCCTCTTTCCGCTCGAGCGCGAAGGCGATTTCTGCCTGTGCGAGCGCGATACGGGCTTGGTCGCCCTCTGCAACTGCCTTTTGAAAATCTGCAAAGCGGGAGGCTGTATTGTGAAAATTGGGAATGGTTTCATGCAGGATTTCTACGGGAAAATCTGCTAACTGCTTCTGGAAATTGCCAAAAGCGACAGCACTGTCATAAAAATCTTTTTCGCTCTCCGCTTTTTCAAGGCATACAGAGCGCTCGATAAACGGGAAAACGCGCCAGTAATTTTGGCTGCTGTCCTGAAACCAGTCTGCGCCGTCCCTTGTTTGGAGCACATTCAAGGTCTCCCGGTTCGGGTCGCCGCCTTGGGAGAGGATGCTTTTGCGCAGGTACTGTGTGACATGCACCACATTTTCCATCAGCTGCGGCGGATTTTTGAAGATCGTGTGGTTCATGCGCTGTAGAATAAACTTTTTTTCTGATTTTTCCGGCGTCTCGCAGCGGAGTAGAAAAGTATCGTTGATATGCCCGTTTCCATAGGGCCTGCTCTCCGTGAGACTGCCGTTTTGGGCAGTCTCTATGGGAAATGCAGCGATCGCTTCGTTTATATTGTTCATGAGTTCTCCTTCTTGTCCATCTGAAGCCACCGCAGTTCCATCGGCGCCAAAGCCAGTTGTGCAAAGAGCGTGCCCTGCACATACAAATCCGTCGCCTGCGGCTCTTTCGAGTTGTTGATGACAGCAATGTTTCCTGTCTGTTCAAAGACAGCAAGTTCTGTGTCCACGTTGGTGACATAGTATTTTTTGAGTTCGTCCTCATGGTGTGCGGCAAAATAAATTGCGCGCAGCAGGAGGCGGCAGTTCTGCGGAGAGTATGGCAGTCCTGCAAAATAAACGCTTCTGCCTTTGCCGTACTCGTTGACCACCAGACGGCTGTACTTTCCGTCCATGTTTAAGATCTGGTAGTGCGCACCCTGCGCATAAATGCGGCTCTTTCCCTCGCCAAAATCAATGTCGCCGGGAATATCTTCTAAGATAAAATGTTCCTTGTTCAGCGTATTGTACTTGTCTGTACTCATGGAGAAGCCAAGTTCTCTGTCCACGCCCAGCACGTCGCTGAGCTGGAAATAACGCCCTTGGTACTGGTATGCACTCGGCTCGCCGACACCGATGAAGCCGCCGCCCTCATCGACAAAACGGCGGAGGGCACAGACCACTTTCTCGTCTTTCCAGTTCTCGGCGCCGCTCCATGAGGTGTAGGCGTCGCCGGCATTGATAATGACACGTATGTCAGGAGAGATGCCATTTTTAACCTGTTCAAAGTCGATGAACTCCACGTCGATTGGCATACCGCTCAGGCACTCGATCACGCCGACATACGAGTAGATTTCCCGATACCACAGTGCATGGTGCACTTGATTCGACATCCAGCGCCGTATGCTGCCCCAGCAGTTTAAGACTGCCACTTTAAAGGGGGCAGTGTATGCCTTGGTGCCCTGCATGTTCTGGTGAATCTGCCGAAATTCGCCCACCACCTTCTGAATCTGGTCGATAAAGCCCGGCCACTGCGCAGCCAGCTTGAGATATCCGCCGTATCCGATGCGGTCAAGAGGAGAGCGCAGAATCGCTCTTCGCGCTTTTAACCAGTTGTCCTGAGCCTCTCCGATCGGGTCTCCGCCCTCGGTAAATACGTCGGGGAAAAAGTAGGGCAGCAGGCGCCCTTCGGTATAGTTTACACCTTTGATATCCGAGATCATGCGCATCGTAACGCCGTCCCCCACAGAGCCGACAACGGCGTCAAGCCCGATATTTTTAAAATATGCGCCAAACGGTTCAGTGCCAATCCAGTGATCGCCCAGAAACATCATGGCCTCTTTGCCGTAGCTGTGCACAATATCCACCAGCTCTTTTGCCAGCTTGGAAACTTCGCGCTGCTGAAATTCTATAAAGTCGCGAAATTCCTTGGACGGGACGCGGAAGGTTGAGTTGTGGTAGCCTTGGTCAACGATATATTCCGGGCGGAAGGGATAGCCTGCCCACTTTTCAAACTGCTCTAAGATATAGGGGCTGACGCTGGCGCTGTAGCCGAACCACTCCACATATTTTTCGCGCTTCTGGTCGTCAAAGGTCAGCGTAAACTGGTGGAAAAATGTGGTAAAACGCACAACGTTGACATGGGGATTGTCTTCGCACCATTTTTTCAGCTTTTCTTTGACATAGGCCTGCGTCTTGGGCTGGCGCACGTCGTAGGTGAGCTGGTGCGGTGCATCTTTCCAGTCATTTGTGATAAAATTGTACATATGTACGGGGTCCCAGATTAGAAAAGCGAGAAAGCTGACAGTGTACTGGTGGTAGGGAACCGTCTCGATGACGACTTCGCCGGCTGCTTCATCATAGTCCCAGCGGTCTGTTGGGACAACCTCGCCTGTCGTTCTGTCGATGACCTCCCACCAGCGTTTGGGGGAATCAATCGTGTTCACTTTGAGCTGCTCTGTATGAAAGCCTTTCATCAGCGCAATGCGGAGCGATTCACCTCTTGCCGTGACACGGTCGCTGATCAGATATTCCTGCTGGATTTCCTCTGGATGCTGCATTGCCCAGTCATTGTCCTTGCGGGTGGTGTAGTATGTCGCGTAGATTTTGGCGTCCTGACTCACCAATTCTTCAGGCATGGTGGTTCCGTCGCAGTCCCTCAGGGCATCTGCGCCCAGCAGATTTTTCAGGCGTATGGTCTCGTCAACCATGTCCACATCTGTAGGCAGGGTGAGCCTGCCTGTATTTTCTGTATTCATTGTGGGACACCTCCTTATAGCATGTATAGTGGATTAATTTATTGATATTTTTTGTTGTAAAGATAGAGAAGCAGCAAGATGCCTAACAGTCCGACCAGCATTGTAGCAAGCCCGCCGGGGCCGATCTTGCGCTGCCCTGTGACAATCAGTGCCATGCTGGCGATAAACACCAGCAAATATAGTAACCGGATGACATATTTCATACGCACACCTCCTGATTAACCTTTTAGTCCGCCAAGGCTCATGCCCTGTGTTAGTTTCTTTTGCACCAAGATATATAGAATCAGCGTCGGGAGCATGACGATCACAAGTCCTGCGTAGAGCTGCCCATAATTTGCGGCTGCCTTCTGTGCCTGCATGAGCTGCATCAGACCGACAGGCAATGTCTTGGAATCCTTGGTGAGCAGTGTCATGGAGATGATGTACTCATTCCAGAACGACAGGAAGTTGAACAAAATGACCGTGATAATGCTCGGCAGTGCCATGGGCATCATGATCTGGACCATTGTCCGAAAGTATCCGCTGCCGTCCATGTAAGCGGCCTCCTCATAGTCGCGCGGGATGGTGACAAAGAAGCCGGAGAGCAGATAGATGGTAAACGGCAGTGCCGTGGAGGCGTAGACGAGCGCCACGACAAAGAGATTGTTGAGGAAAAATCCGTCCGTTCCCAGAAGCCGCAGGAATTTGTCCGCGTCCACAAACATCAGGAAAATAGGCACTACAATATAATTGACATTGATAAACAGTCCGCCCATGAACATAATGTTGATGAGCTTGCTGCCAAAGAAGCGGTAGCGCGCAAGGACATAGGCAGCAGGCAGTGCGACCACCAGCAGGATGACAAGCGCCAATGCGGTCACAAAGATGGAATTGAGGAAATATTCCCCCATTTTTGCCTTCTCGAAGGCATCTATAAAGTTCTGGAAATAAAAGCCTTTTGGCAGCGTCCACGGATTGCCGTAAAATTCAGAGTTTTCCTTGATGGATGCCAGAAAGACCCAGCCGACAGGAATCACAATGCTGATGGCAAGCGCCAGCAGGGCGACGTAAATAAATAGTTTATATAATTTGCCTGAACTCATTTTTTATCCCTCCCTTAAAATTCCAAAGGCTCTCTCTTGGTGACAAAGTTG
This sequence comes from Lachnospiraceae bacterium, assembly GCA_009774345.1. Classification (GTDB taxonomy): domain Bacteria; phylum Bacillota; class Clostridia; order Lachnospirales; family Lachnospiraceae; genus COE1. Next base: position 20,069 of record VSNR01000063.1, read on the forward strand.
ATCAGCGCGGACAGTCCAAAGGAGAACAGGAATACGACAACGCCGATTGCCATACCATACCCGTAAGAGGAATTGGTGTACGCCTGTTTGTACATATAGCTTAGGAATACTTCTGTTGCGCCGTCGGGACCGCCGTTTGTCAGCGCTTTGACAATCAGGAAGCTGATGTTGATCGAGCTGATGACAAAGAAAGTCAAAGTCGTTCGGATGTTCGTCCAGATCAGCGGGAGCGTGATGGAGAAGAACTGGCGGATTTTGCTCGCGCCCTCGAGATTGGCAGATTCATACAGACTCTCAGGAACGCTTGCCATACTTGCCATGTACATGACCATATAGTAGCCGATTGCCTGCCAGATCATCGCGATCACCAAGCTGTAGATGACGAGTTTCTGGTCGCCAAGCCAGAGAATCGGCGTTTTTTCAGTCCCTCTGAAAATACCGATGATGCTGTTCAAAAGTCCGCTGTTTGGGTCATAGATCGCTGAAAAAATAGCGGAGATCACGACAACAGACAGGATATTCGGGATGTAAAATATCACACGGAAAATATTTTGCCCCTTGATTTTTTCACGGGAGAGAATCGCTGCAAAAATCAGGGAAAGCGCCATGGTGACAATGGTCACGCAGACAATTAACAGAACCGTATTCTGGAAGGAACGGAAAAAGTTTGAGTCCTCCATCAGAATCTTAAAATTATTCAGCCCGACAAACTGTTTGTTGTTGGAGTAGCCGCCCCACTTGTACAGTGACATCTTAAAGACGTTGAAGGTGGGAATCAGCATAAAGATGATAAACAGGATGACCGCCGGGGCTACGCAAATCGTGATAAACAACGTTTTTTCTCTGACTTTTTTCACACGCATACCTCCATTTTCTGTAACAAAAACGCTCCAAAGGCGGAAACCTTTGGAGCGCTCCTAAAACCTTATTCCATTGCCGCTCTCAATTTATCGCTTGCTTCCTCAACAGCAGCCTGCCATTCCGCAACGGTCTTGTCACCGCTCACGATACTGTTGACTGTGCCGCACAAAGTATCGAGCATGTTCACGCCCTCAACTGGTGCAGTGGAAGCGAAGCCGCCCATTACTGCGGTTGCGCCGTTGTCATAGATGCTGTAGAACATCTTGTTGTCGCCATCGAGACTGTCGCTCACGCCAGTGATTGGCTGGATTGCTGTGGATTTTGCAAAGATCTGTGCTGCCTCGTCAGAATACATATAGGCCACAAATTCTTTTGCCATATCCTGATTCTGTGCCGCTGCCGGAATCCACATCTGCTCAAACCAGCAGAAAGAGCATCCTGAACCGCCTGCGTTCACTGACGGGATTGCCATAAATCCCCACTCGAAACCGTCAGCGCGCGGTGCTTCTGCCATCTCGCCCGGCAGCCATGTGCCGTTCGGGCAGAAAAGTGCCTTGTTGTCAAGAATCAGCTGCTGGTTCTTTGTAAAGTTGTCATTGTTTGCATTGGCCACTGTCGTGCCTTCTGTATATTTTGCAAGCTGTCCGATGAGCTCGAATACCTTGGTCGCCTCGCCGCTTTCCCAGATGCCATCCTCGTAGGTCATGCAGCTGTTAAAGAAATCAGCGCCGCCGGATGATGCCAGTGCCGCGTATGTAAATGCGTCAAAGTAACCGGTTGTGGGATAGGTAAAGAGAGCGATGCCTTCCTCAGCCGCCTTGTCGGCAAGTCCCCACATCTCATCCCATGTCGTGGGTACGTCCCAGCCTTTTTCCTTGAAAAGTCCAGCGTTGTAGAACAGTCCGCAGGGGCTGTAGAACATCGGTGCATAGTAGGTCACGCCGTCCCCATAAGGATTGGTTGCCAAGGTGTCAAGGAAACCGGGAATGATCTTGTCTTTGACCTTTACGCTCTCGCCGGGAACCGTCATCTCGAGCACATCGGTCAGCGGAAGAAGTGCTTTCTCCTTTGTGAGTGTCTCTGTCAGCGCTGCCTCACGGCCAGTTGCAAGATGTACTACGTCTGGATAATCGCCAGCCTTCATGCCGGGGCTGATGACATCCTCGAGTTTTTTGTCAATCGTGAGTTCCACCGTCACGCCGGGATGGGAAGCCTCGAAAGCTGCCGTGACTTCGGACCACATGTCTGCGCCGTATCCGCCCTCAAAAGCAGCCACCTTCAAAGTCTGCTCCTCCACGGGTGCAGCGTCCGCAGGTTCCTCAGCCGGTGTCGTGTCAGCCGGTGTGTCAGCTGGCGCCGCATCCGCATTGCTGTTGGATGCAGTGTTGTCAGCCGGCGTGTTGTTAGCCGATGACGCTGGCTGGTCGCCAGAGCCGCCGCATCCAGCGAGAAGAGTTGTAGCCATAGCAGCCACTAACAGAGATGAAATAACTTTTTTTGATTTCATAAAAATCCCTCCCTTTCGAACTGTGCTCGAAGAAATTTAATGCAGTCCAGAATGCATTAAGTAGTTTTAAGTATGACTTTAGTATAGCGAAATCATATTTGG
>VSNR01000064.1 GCA_009774345.1 Lachnospiraceae bacterium
TTCATCTTGTCCGGTGTCTTTTTATAAGACCGCAGATACAAAACCGCCGTATTGGGGAATGTTACTGTCAAAGTTTCCTCTGTAACTTCACCCTCGTCAAGTGCTATCTGGGCATCATATTCAAAAAGCCTTATCGTAATTTTTCCATCTGGCAGGCTGCTTTCACACTCGATATGGTATTTTTTCTGTGTCTTTCCTAAAACTGTAAAATTCGTGTCTGTAATACGTTCTTTGTCCGCCTCATCTTTCTGATCTATAAAGTGTTCATTGGGGAAAAACTGTATTTCTTCTTCCCCTGTAAAGGATTCGCCGAAAATTTCGTTTATTACAGGGATAATCAGTTTTCGACAGTCATTTAAGATTGTGCGGAATGCCCCATCATATATCGTTGCCATATGTTATTCCTTTCCTGTTCATGAATTCATCATATCATTTTTTTATTGTAGATTCAAGAATTGAACTGTATTTTAAATTGAAATAAAATAAAAAATGATGACCGATGAAATGAACATCTTTTAGAGCATTTTATGTTCCAAAAGATGTTCGTTACTATATTTTGATACTGTCTTATATGGTCTGAGTTTCTGCAAGCTGTTCTACTTCTGCAATTTCAAGAGCTGTATATTTTGCAATTTTTTCAATGGATAATTCTCCGTCTTGCAGCATGATAAGTGCTGTTTTCTTTTTCGTTTCATTTACACCCTGTTTTATGCCCTGACTTATGCCCTGTTTTATGCCCTGACTTATGCCCTGATTTAAAATGGTTCTTGCTTCGGTTTCAATCAATGCTCCACGCATCATATCACCTATACCTTTCTGAACAGTATCATATTTCTCTGCAATCTCCTGAATCATATCACCAGAAAGCGCTATAATCACCCGCTTAATATCTTCCGATCTTTAGCATTTCTATTTATAGTATAGCATAGAAATACATGTTCAGCACGATTGATTTTAAAAATTCCCCAAGTAAAATTACGCTATCACTAAATTTAAGTATGAAAAAACGCCTCAGATAAAAAATTTTTTGGACAAAATATGGTCTTTCCGTTCCTTTTTGGGGTCTGACAGGAATAAATTTAAGAGGGAAATTGAGCGTTTACAATTTGGCATAAAATGCCTCCTTAACACAAAAGGAGGAATGCGAAATGTTAGGCGCTTTGATTCAAAATGCACAGGAAAACAGCGAGGAGGATATGCTCGCTCTGATTGAAAAGTTCAATCCCTTAATGGTAAAGTATGCCAGAAAGTTGAATTATGAGGATGCATACAATGATATTGTACTGTGCTTCATAAATCTAATCAAATCTCAAAATCTTCGTAAGTTGATAGACAGGGCAGATAATGTCATTGTTGCATATATCAATCATAGTATAATCAATTATTACAATAAAAAGATTCCCAAATTAATTTCACAGAAGTATGAAGTGGTCATGTCAGATCTCTCAGAAGAGCAGCAATACAGTATAGAGGCAGAGACTGCGCAGGAGAATGAGACGAATATTGTGAATGAATATGGACTGGCAAATTTATTGACAGAAGGGGAACAACAGTTGATTTATCTGGTGTATGTGGAGGGGCATACTAGAAACGTTCCGTCATATCGAAGTGTTGTCAACTCATGAGAATCAGGTTGGGTGGATATACAAAACAGCAGAGTATAAAATAAAGAAATTGAATGAGGTTTATGACCGCAATATGTCGAGAGAGCTCAGCGTAACAGATTTTGAAGAGCCATTCATTGAAGACCACGCAGAAACGATAATTCATTTAGATGAGTTTGCACTCGTGATGAAGAAATATGTAGAGGGCTATTCTTATAAAGAAATTGGACAGTTGACTGGAAATACTGAGTCAGGAAGTAAGATGAAAATCTCAAGACTCATCGAAAAACTGAGAAAAAATATTGGTGAGCTTAGCAATAAGCTTTTTTTAATTTTTATATAATAATTTTTTTAAAACTATTACTTTTTGGCAAGTTATAGGGATTAATAAATGAAGGAGGTACAAATGGAGTCATTCAACAGAACTCCCAATAAAAACGAGAGCAGAGGAGATGATATAAAGTTAAGGGCAGAATTAAATGAGGCGCTTGAACGAGAGCTTGAAAAATCTCCTGACAAGATGGATACAAATAAAATTGATTCGATGATAAGTCTTTTAAGTCGATTGCAAGAAGATAGTGCAGTGGTACAGGAAATGCCCAAAGATGTGTATGCGAGAAAATATCTTAGTGGAGTCATTCGTTACAGAGACAAAAGGACACGATCTATGAGAGCTGCGATATTTTTTATCGGGATTATCCTAAGTATCAGCATTTGCAATTGGATAACAGTGAAAGCTATAGATAAGAATTTGTTTCATTTTGTTAAGGAGAAGGCATATCTTTTTTACTATGAGACTGTCGGAAACCGCAGGGAGAGTCAGGGATGGCAGCGGTCTTTATGTAATACGAAAGACGAAGGCAAAAGCCATTTTAATAGAAGTGTGTTTCTGCGACCATTGCGAGGATGCGCAAATATATCATCAGGCAGGCGGGGAAACAGTTATTGCGGAAGCCATTTATAAAGGAATACAGAATCAAGTTGAAAATGACCATGTTCCTTTTGATGAATATGTTGGGACGATCGCAGTGCGAGACTGGCGGGAGCGGAGAATTGTGCTGCCTTCGGTGGTGGTTGCACAGGCAGTTAAAGAGTCAGGATGGGGAACGTCAGAGCTTGCCAAGAGAGCAAAGGCACTTTTCGGTATTAAGCAGAATGGATGGACAGGAAAAACTTATATAAAAACTGCCACAGAACAGAAAAAAGATGGGTGTGTCTATGAAGTAGAAAATACAGTCTGGAGGGCATATGACAGCTGGGAACAATCTATTATAGATCATAACAGTTATATTGCGTCTCGAAGTATAGATGGTGGAAAGACACTGCGATATGCGGATATTATAGGGTGTACAGATTATGCAATGATATGTATGGGATTGCAGAAGTGTGGGTATGCGACAGCTGTGAACTACGCGGAGTCACTGATTCATGACTATATAGAAAAATACCATTTTGACAGATTTGATATTTAATGTGTTTCAAAGTGGTGCTATGAACGGAAACGTAAAAACGCACAAGACACTTTCTGATGTATAAAGTTTGCACTCTAAACGATACGAAAGTAAATGTTCTTGTGCGTTAAATTCATGAAACGACGATAATAATATAATTGATAGACTGTATTGCTCGTATTATATTTATTTTATGTGTTGGATAATAAGCGCAGGAATGCGAAATCATACTGACTTACATGGTCTGAGTCTCTGCAAGCTGTTCTACTTCGGCAACTTCAAGATCTGCATATTTTGCAATTTTTTCAATGGATAATTCTCCGTCTTGTAGCATGATAAGTGCTGTTTTCTTTTTGGTTTCATTTGCACCCTGTTTTATGCCCTGTTTTATGCCTTGACTTATGCCCTGACTTAAAATGGTTCTTGCTTCGGTTTCAATCAATGCTCCACTCATCATATCACCTACACCCTTCTGAACATTATCATATTTCTTTGCAATCTCCCGAATTACATCACCAGAAAGTTCTATAATCGTCCGTTTATCAAATGCACCGATGACGCTCTGGCGTTCCAATGTGTTAAGCCGTTCCAGTATTACTTGGTATTCTGTTTTCAATTCGTGTCTGTGATACGTTCTTTGTCTGCTTCGTCCTTCTGATCTATAAAGTGTTCATTGGGGAAAAACTGTATTTCTTCTTCCCCTGTAAAGGATTCGCCGAAAATTTCGTTTATTACAGGGATAATCAGTTTTCGACAGTCATTTAAGATTGTGCGGAATGCCCCATCATATATCGTTGCCATATGTTATTCCTTTCCTGTTTATAAATTCATCATATCATTTTTTATTGTAGATTCAAGAATGCATCGTATTTTCAAATAAAAATAATGACTGATGGTTACTGTTTACAGGTCAGAAATGCGCTGACCTGCGTATTCCGTGAAAAAATCCCGCAGGCATCACAATGGAATACACGGCACACCAAACGGAAACCTGACCAGGTTAACGATGGCGGAGGGTGATACGGTCGAGTATACCTACAATGCGCTTGGACAGGTAGAGACAGTATCTGATTCTCTCGGAAACTGCACAACCTACACACATGACGCGATCGGACAGGTGACGGGCATCACAGACGCCATGGGAAATACGACTGCATTTACCTACACCGCAGACGGCAGAATCGCCACAGTGACCGATGCGCTCGGCAATATCTGAATAAGTGATGTAATTCTTGCACTGGCATCCGGTAATATTGGCGAAAAGGAAATCTTACAATGGATTATTGAACATCAATAATAGGTCTTCGGCATTTGAGAGCAAATATGCAGCATAGAACATAGACTGGTACAGCATTAAAGAATGAGGAACAAATTGACTTGTATAAATGTCCATCTGCGGCATCAGATAATTACTGTCCATTTAATAAACAGATAAGAAACAAATAGGAAACAGATAAAGACTTTTTCGATATATGATGTATAATATCATAGAAACACGAACTTCTTTTCAATCACTATGGAGGGATAAACATGGGTACGATTCTTCATACCGATAAATTGTGCAAATCATTTTCAAACGGCGGCTTACAGCAGCATATCATCAAGAATCTTGATCTTGAGATCAGGGAAAAGGACTTCACTGTGATAATGGGGGCGTCGGGTTCGGGCAAATCCACGCTGCTTTATGCACTTTCTGGAATGGATACCCCGACCCTCGGCAGAGTTTTCTTCGGTGACAAGGATATATCGAAATATACCAACGATCAGCTTGCTGTGTTCAGACGTGAAAACTGCGGGTTTGTCTTTCAGAGCATTTATCTGCTCGAAAACATGACCGTATTCGATAACATCATGACAGGTGCGCTTGTGATACAGAAGAACAGTCCCGCGCTTGTGAAAAAGACCGAGGAGCTTCTCAGAAAGATCGGTATAGGCGAAAAGCTGTGGGATAAATACCCGAACCAGCTTTCGGGCGGTGAGTGCCAGAGGGTCGGCATCGTAAGAGCGGTCATCAATGATCCCAAGATACTTTTTGCCGATGAGCCGACAGGCAGCTTGAACTCGGCTTCGAGCCGTGACGTTCTTGATATCTTCACGGAACTGAACGCGAAAGGACAAAGCATTGTCATGGTGACGCACGACATGAAAACCGCTCTCAGAGGAAACAGGGTGATCTATCTTCGTGACGGTGCTGTGATCGGCGAACATGAAATGCCGTCATTCGGCACAAATGATATCAAGAGCAGACAAGAGGGCTTGCAGAGATTCCTCGATGATATGGGGTGGTAAAATTTGTGCATACGCCCAAATTCGCAGACTTTGGTAAAAATGGAGATTAATATGGAAAAGATACTCAGACTTTCATTTGCAAATATGAAAAAGCATAAGAAACAGACAATACTCCTTACGCTGCTGATCGTGTTCTGTATGGCTGTCACATCGGCGGCGATAGCGGGCAGCATTGATATGACGGGCATATTTCCCCGTGTGGCGGATGCGTATGCCGTACATAAAAATGCGCTTTATATCAAAGAGGATTATTACAATGACAGCTTCATCCGGCTGCTTCGTGAAGATGAGAGGGTCACGGATATCGATCATATCCGTGTTCTGTTCAGTACGGCAACGAAATACCTTGACAATGAAGGCGAGGAACAGTCGCTGTATATGAGTTTCGTGACGAAGGAGCTCGAAAAGAACATAGAGCGCTCTCCCATAGAAACGACCCTCACCGATGAGGAGATCGCAGCATTGGAACACCCGATCTATCTGCCCTATGCAGGACAAGAAAGCCTTGCATCAAAGTTCAGTGAGGGCGACACTTTTCACATCATTTACGGAACAAAGAGGTTCTCCTTTACCGTTGCAGGTTTTTATGAATCCATTTTTATGCCCGCAACCGGTGTGGGTTTCCAGATGATCGTTTCGGACAGCGACTATGTTTCTCTGATGGCCATAATCGGCAAGTATGAAATGGTGCTGTTCGACTGCAATCCGCTTGAAGACTGTGTGGATATCTATTTAAAATTTTATGACAGAGTCGAAGAACAGACAGGCAAAGATATCGGATATAATATTCGGAGCTTTCTGTATAAAAATCTGGAACAGAAAAGTGCTGTTTTCTCGGAGATTGTTATTGGTATCATGCTGTTTATGGCGGTTGTTATATTCATTGCCGCCGCTATTATGATACGTTTCCGTATCGCAGGCGATATACAGGATCAGATACAGTCTATCGGCGTATTGGAAGCACTCGGTTATACATCAAAGGAGATCGCACTTTCCTATACCGCGGAGTATCTTATGACAGCCCTTGCAGGCGTTATGATCGGCGCGGGCGGCGCATTTGCGCTGCTGCCTGTACTGCACAGCGTCGCTGAAACACTTTCGGGACATCACGGCAGTCTGCATATCTCTCCGCTCCCAATACTGCTGACGGCATTGACGATCCTTATTTTTGTGGGAGTAATCGCACATACGAGAGCTTTGGCAGTAAAGAAATATCCCCCTGTGCAGGCTTTCCGTAAAGGAATCGCTGTTCATTATTTCGGCAAAAACCGGTTTCCGCTCAGGAATACGAAAAACAGCGTGCATCTTCGCCTTGCCCTGAAAGGCTTTTTCGATAATATGAAGCAGAATATCAGTCTTACTGTCTGTATCGCTGTCTCGGCACTTGCCGCTGTCGCAGGTATCCTGACCGCCGACCTGTTCGCCTCTGATCTGAAAGCTGCTGCAAGGATGACAGGAGAGGAAATGCCCGATCAAATAGTGACCGTTATGCACTCCGCCAACACCGAGGAGCTTGCGGAAAGAATAAGCGGGATGCAGGGGGTAAAACGTGTGCAGACAGGTTCGTTTTCTCTTGATCTGTCTGAATGGATGTCTCTCTATGCCTTTGACCGTGAGCGTTGTCTTGTGCCAATATCCTATCCCGATTTTTCTCAGTGCGAGAACATTCAGGCAACAGCAGGCAGACTTCCCGAACATGACAATGAGATCGCTGTTTCAAAGCTGTTCGCTACCCAGCACAGCCTGAAAGTCGGTGACAATCTCACCCTCGAATGCAACAGGGTAAAAAAGAATTACATCATCTGTGGATTCATTCCAAGCATGTGCAACGATGGAACAAATCTTTATATTACCGAACAGGCTTTAAAACGTATCATGCCCACTTACCGTCCCTCTGCGATAGAGATATACCTTGAGGACAAAACAGATCGGGCAGCGTTTCAGACACTGCTGATGCAGACCTACGGCAGATCAGTGGCTGATACCCGTAAAACAGAAAGCATCGGCGATACTGCCGAGGAACGACTGCGTGCAGAAGCAGATCGGCTGATTGCAGAGTATCTCGCCAATCACGGTGCAGATCATATCGAATACGCGATACAGATCGGCGATAAGACGATATCGGGTTCAAGCGAGCACTTTGCTATCAAAAATGCGCAGGACATCAAACATGTCCTGCAGACGCAGATGGGCGGTATTTTCAGCACGATCAGTCTGACATCCTGGTCACTGATGGGTATCGCAGCAGTCGTTTCCGCTATCATTATCATAGCCCTTATGGAGCAGGCTGTCAGACGGCAGAGAAAAGAACTTGGTATCATGCTCGGACTTGGCTACACCACAAAGGAGCTTATGGTACAGCTTGCAATGCGTATCATGCCCGCTGTGGTCGTGGCAATGATCCTCGGCACTGTCGGTGCGGCGGCTGTGTTTCATGCGGTAATGGACGCTATGGTCGGCACAACACCCATCAATATCCCCATGATAATCATTGCAATGGTAATTATGATACTGTTCTGCTTCGGCTGTGCGTATGTCGGTGCAGGCAGGATAAAGAAGATCTCTGTAACAGAGCTTATGACCGAATAAAGCGGGAGGATTATTATGAAGAAGATAACAGCAGCAATAACAGCGATCATGATACTGGCGGCGATACCCGTTCCGGCAGCTTACGGTGCAGACGCAGACAAGAAAACGACGCCTGTACAGACAGAAGAAAACGCCGATACCGTTTCGGCAATAGGCTCAGTAAGCAAGATATTCTGTACGACTGCGGCATTACAGCTTTATGAGCAGGGACTGCTCGACCTTGACGCTCCCGTGACGGATTATGTCCCCGAATTTACAATGCAGGACGAGCGATATAAAGATATCACTGTGAGAATGCTCATGAATCACACTTCCGGGCTTATGGGAATGGTATATGATGATATGATACTCTATGATGATATAGATACGACATATCATGACAGATTCATAGGACATCTGAAAAATTCACGTCTGAAAGCTGACCCTGGAACACTTGCGACTTACAGCAATGACGGTTTCACACTGCTGGAGATCGTGGTGGAACGTGTCAGCGGTGAAAGTTTTACCGATTATGTGGAGAATCATATCTCAAAGCCGCTCAAACTTGAAAACACCAAAACGGCTGCAAAAATGTACGGCAATCAGAATACGGCAAATATCTTTGTCGGCGGTATACCGTATGATACGGACTATTGTATGGCATTCGGCTCGGGCGGCATCATGTCAACAGCACCGGAGCTTTGCGAATTCGGCACGGCATTCTGGGGAGGTGATGAAACTTTGCTCAGACAATCGTCAAAGGATGAAATGCAGAAGAACAATGCCCGTGACAAATATGAGAATGCATTTGGTCTCGGCTGGGATACAGTCGATTGCAGTCAGAACTGGACGACAAGCAAGGACGTTCGGATCCTGTTCAAGGGCGGTTCGCTGTTACATCAGTACGCAGGACTTATGGTAGCTCCCGATGAACAGATAAGCGTGTCGGTGACAATGAACGGCGCAAGTCCCGGCGGTGCAACGATGCTGAGCGAATCGCTCATGATCTCCGCTCTTGCCCAAAAGGGTATAACCGTCACTTTAGATGAACCAAAAATAATGGAAACAGCGGACAAAGTTCCGGAGAAATATCTGAAAATGGCGGATATCTATGCGAGAGGGGACGGCATATTCAAGGTGGAGTTCCCCGACGGGAAGTATATGGGGATCACCGAGATCACAGCAGAAAACCCCAGGACAAAACGGTATCGGTACACTGCTGATGACAGCTTTGTGCTTATGGACGGTGAACCCGATTCGGATCATTTTGTTCAGGCAGGCGATCAGGAACTGCTCACATTTACCGAAAGGAACGGGAATACCTATATCTGCAAGTATGCAAATACCTATGCAGACGGCTTCGGACGGTATATAGATCTATCTTACTATCTGCAAAGAGTGGGAGCGTTTCATGTCAGCGACAGCGTTCAGCAGGCTTGGACGCAGAGGAACGGCAAAAAATACTACATGACAAACATGAAGTATTCCAACGCTTATTACAATGTAAGCCCCTGCGTTCAGCTGAATGTACCCGAGGGTATAAACGGCTGTGCGAAGTTTACGGGTGAGAGGATCATGAAGACGATGCGTTTTACCGATGAAAATAAGGCGGAGGGCTTTGTTTTGATACCCGGCGAAGCGGGACGTGAGCTGACCGATTTTGAAGTGTTCACCGAGAACGGCTGTGAATACCTGCGCACAGGCGATCAGGCTATGATATCGGTAAGTGAGGATTCAATTTACGATCTTACGGCAGATATTCACGAAATAGCTCTTGAAACGGGACGGGCAAAGTGGTATAAGATAGGTGAGATGGACTTAAAGTCCGTTACCCTTGATATCCCCGAAAAGGCAGCAGTTTATATTTATGATAAGTTTGATAACGTGGTTTACTCAAGCTATATGAACGGCTATGGAAATCATGTGACACTTCCCGAAAGCGGAAAGATCGTATTCATAGGCGAGAGCGGCGAAAAGGTGGGGATTGGATGAAAGAAGTAGTGTGAAAAATAAATTTTTCACACGCAAATTTGTGCCTGCGGCCCAAAGTTTGCAGGCTGTGAGAAAGGCATGGTGATTAGTATGGATTATAAGTGCCTGATAATAGACGATGATGAAATCATTGCCGAAAACACGGCGGAGTATTTTAATGCGTTTGATATAAAAACGGCGTATGTTACAAGCTATGAGAATGCGGTGGACTTCCTTGCGGAGAACACCGTTTCTCTGTTGCTTTTAGATATAAACCTCGGGGACAAGTCTGGCTTTGAACTGTGTAAGAGCATAAGGAGCGAATACAATATGCCTATCCTTTTCATCAGTGCCCGTACAAGTGATGATGATCTGCTTATGGCACTGAATATTGGCGGAGATGATTATATCAAAAAGCCTTTCAAGATGAATATTCTCCTTGCAAAGGTCAGGGCTATTCTGAACAGATACGAAAGTACACAGTCTGTCGTGAAAGAACCGCCTAAAGCGGCAGGCAGCAGAAAAATACAGATCATGGACGGTCTGTTTTTTGATACACATTCGCACTGCATAAGCAAAAACGGAGAACAGATCACGCTGAAAGCGCTTGAATACAAAATGCTGTTCTATTTTCTGGAGCATAGAGGAAAGGTCATAACAAAGGACGAGTTCTTACAGAATGTGTGGAAAGACGAGTGCGTCGGTGAGGGTACGGTTGCGGTGCATATCCGTCATCTTCGGGAAAAGCTCGAAGCCGATCCGAATGAGCCGAAGATCATTAAAACTGTCTGGGGTGTAGGATATATCATGGGTGAAACGTCATGAGGTATGGAAGAACGCTTATTCTTCTTGCGATGATTGTCGCCTGCTGTATCGGGATATTCGTCATGACGGGCAGGCAAAAATATATGCCAGACATCGTCCTGCAAAATGATATTGCCGAAACAGTAAGAGAAAATATAAAGGACCTTGCTGTTCTTGAAGAAAAGTTTCCCGATACCGATATCCTTGTGTTTGACAGGGAGGGGTTCTGCATCTATCCCGAGGGCGAAAACGTAACGCTCACGAAATCAAGAAATAACGGCGATCTGTGTCTTGCGGTGACGGACGGTGACAGATTTCTTGCAACAGCGGCGATACCCGACCCGTCTTTTTCGGGGTATAACAAGGCTTTTGCTCAACTGACCTGTGCGGCTGTAATGCTGTTTCTTATTATGGTAACGGCGGCAGTATCGTTCTATCTGTATATCGAAAGGAACATCTTAAAGCCATTCCGCAAGATGAAAGCGTTTGCAGGCAGGATATCAATGGGCGATCTCGACAGTCCTCTTGAAATGGAGCGCAGCAATCTGTTTGGGGTTTTCACCGAGAGCTTTGATATCATGCGTGAGGAATTGAGCGCGTCAAAAGCCAGAGAAACAGAACTCAAACGAAAAGAAAAAGAGCTTGTTGCTGAGCTGAGTCACGACCTGAAAACGCCGATTACGGGTATCAACACAATCTGCGATGTGCTGAGTCTGAAAGTACAGGATAAATATGTTCTTGGCAAGGTTGAGGGCATACAGAAGAAGACACAGCAGATGGAACTTCTCGTCACGGATCTGCTGACTGCTGCACTTGACGATCTTGGCGAGATGACCGTGAACTGCACGGATGAAAATGCGGCTGTGCTGTATGACATCATCAGGGCGGCGGATACACGCTCTCTTGTGAGAAGGAGTACGATACCCGAATGTATGATACACATTGACATAAAACGTATGGAGCAAATTATCGGAAACATTATCGGTAATTCTTATAAATATGCCAATACGCCCATAGACATTGCGTGTGCTTCGAGCAAAGACTATCTGAAACTGTCGATCACCGATTACGGCGAGGGCGTTTCGGCTGACGAGCTTGATCTTATCATGAACAAATTTTACCGTGGCAGGAACGTAAAAGATTCCGACATAGATGGCAGCGGTCTGGGGCTGTATATCGCTTCGGTTCTTATGGCTAAAATGAATGGTGAACTTCTATGTTCAAGCAAGGGGAAAGGATTGACAGTGACTTTGATGATCCTGCTGTCGTAGTTTTTAAAATTGTTCCTTAGCTTTTTGAATAGTGATTTTGGATATCCAGAGAATGCGATAGGAGAGAAATTAAACTATTGATTATTTTGGACGTTTTTGCTATAATACAAGGCAGTTATACTGACGGTCGAAAAGACTGACCGCCAGTATAAAATTATGCACACAGCCGCATAAGGAAATATGCCGCTTTGCGGCTGCGGCTGGCGCGATACTCACGGCAGATTTTATCTGTCGTGAGTATACAAAAGAAAAGGAGATGTGTATTATGAAAAAAATGTTGCATATTGGAATTACACTGGGGGCTGCCGTCGTTGCAGTTGTGTTATGGCTGCTTGCAGGTTCCCCCTTTATAAAGATGCAGACAGGACCAGAAGCTTTAAATCCAGAGGTGAATTTTGCGGATGCAAAGGGAGCATATATCTCCTATGAGGCGGCATATCCAGTTGCCTCCTGGGTGGAGGAATACTATTCTGGAGATGAGGACAGGGTATTGACCAAGGGGTATGTGATCTATGATGCTGACAGAGAGGAATTTGTCTGTGTTCTTATTCCAAATCCAGAGCGTAGTGACAAAGACTTTGATGGACGCCTGCGCGGCATGGAACTTTCGGCACAGATACGGGCAGGGAAGGACATGACACCTATTACTGTAATGGGGTCTTTGGAACTTGCTAGTCAGGAGCAGGCAGATCAAGTACAGAAGGTGCTTGAAGAAAGCAATATAGTCAAACAGTTTCTTGACTTTCAGGATTCAGAATCCAGCATGGAATCCTATTTTGAAGGTGATGAATATGGACAAGTTCTTGAGAACATGTGCTCGAATATCCTGAATGGGAAAAGGCAGTCAGAATGGTATATTCTGGAACAGGGAAGTATCAATCATCTAAGGACAGGCGACATTAAGCTCTGTATGGTGACGGCGCTTTTAAATGTCTTGATCTTCCTCTTTTGTCTGATTGGATTGTTTCGGGGAAAGAAGGAGTATGCAGCAGAAGTGCCTGCGGGTGCCGGGGATACATGGAATCGTTTCTTTGCAGAGCAGAGCGTTTACGCGGAGAAATGGTGTACATATAATTTAAATAGAGGATATCGCCTTTCCATATTGAGTTTGGTGATACCTGTAGTGATATTTATAGCACTTGCGATTTTTACAAAAAATGTAGATACAATGTTGACTTTTTCTGTGCCTATAGGTCTGCTCATCGGCGAGGTGATAGCACTGATTATGTGGTGGAGCCAGAAGAGCCAATCCAAACCAGATAAGCTTTTAAAGAGATTGGAAAAATCACTGAGAAAAGAATTATCCAGTGATTCGGTACGAGATGAATTTATTGAAGAATATGTAAACACACAGCAGGAATGGGCTTTTGGGGAGAAAACAAAAGACGGTATGCTGTGGGGGAAAGTTGGAGAGCGGTATTGTAGCGTATTTTTGTGGACTGGACGAGTGACCGTGGTCGATATGACACAGCTAAAGAAAGTTGAGACTGAAACCAGATCTGAAACAGTACAGAGTGGATCGGTCAAAGTTCATAGCGTCCATTATGAAACACAATTCTATTATCAGGAGGATCCGCATAGGCGGAAATGTGATAAAACGTTTTACTTTAATATAGAGGATTCGATAGGGTATTTTATCACGCTGCTTCGGAAACGTGTAGGGGATAGAGTAAGCATTACACATAAATAACAAAATATACATGGATATGAAACGATAAAATTTTTGTAGGAGAACGGATGATATGGTAAAAAAATTAACGATCAAATTATGGATGAATGTAATTCCGCTGCTTTTGGTATGTGGTGTAATACCGGTAGTAGTACTCAGCAAATATGGTCCTGCGGCATTGCAGGGTTCTGCCAAGACAGAGTCCATGAGCAATATTTATGGATTCTGCGCATTGGCACTGTTTTTTATAGTAATCGACGTAGCTATCGTGATTCGCCAGTTGACCCATTCTGTGGGAAAGAAAGTGAAGATTTATCTGAATGCCAATCCAGATGTGACAATGCAGCAGTTGGACAGTGATTTCGATGATTCAGAACAGATAGGGAATGTGTGGGTTGGCAGGAAATGGACCTATAGCTATGATATGGATGATATTCCAGTGGACAATGATAAAATTGTACTGGTGTACAATGAGACAGACCGCGTAAAGGACAAAATTGTCTATTATCTTTGTCTGGGGCTTGTGGACGGAAAAGTTGCAAGAGTATCTGTGTCAAAAAATAAACTTCCACAATTATTTCGGATGTATGAGCGTTTTCCCCGGATCTTGGTGGGCAATGATCCGGAGTATATGTATATGTACAGAAACGATATGAATGCTTTGCTGGACATAAAATATCGCAGTAATTAGAAGGTATCGTAGACTGCCGTGTGGTTCGGAAGCTTCAAGGATTTTTGAGCACATAGGTATCTGGAAAAGGATTCTCAGTAAAAGGAATAGTAAGATGACAGAACAGGAATATATCAACGAACAAATCAAACTGAGCGCCCAGATTCAATTAGACAACACGGTCATTCTCCCGCAGGTTCATTCCGTGGTGGGGGTCGATCTGGCGTACTGGAAAGAAGAGGACGGACAGGAGTACGCCGTCTGCTGTATTGTGGTGATCGACTACTATACCAAAGCAGTACTTGAGTCGGTGAGCCATGCGGACATCATCAACGTACCATACATACCGGGATGTCTGGCTTTTCGGGAAATCCCACTCTTTCTGCAAGCATACCAAAAAGTCACCGTCCTGCCGGATGTTCTCTTTTTTGACGGCAATGGCTATCTGCATCCAAGGCATACGGGGCTGGCAACACACGCGGGTATTCTGATACAGAAACCGACAGTGGGGATCGCCAAAAGCTACCACCGGATTGCGGGGGCGGATTTTGTGATGCCAGCCAACGTGGAGCGGGCATACACCGATATTGAGATCAACGGTGAGTGCTATGGACGGGTTCTGCGCACCCACGTCAATGTCAAGCCTGTCTTTTTGTCCGTTGGCAATGCGGTTGACATAGAGACTGCGATGCAGATGACGAACCATATGATCACAAAAGAGAGCCATGTGCCGGTTCCGACAAGGCTCGCTGATTTGATGACGCACGAAAAGCGCAAAGTAATGATTCAAAAAGAACTTATTGAAGAAAAGGCAGAATCCGCTCCACGATAAACACTGCCGCGCAGGCAGCCAGCGCGACGACGAGCAGGCTTTTTCCCTTATATGCGGCGGCCACGGCAATAACCAGCCCTGCAAGTGCCGAGTAAATGCTCGCAGTGGCGTGCAGGATTGCCGGAAACGTCATGGCGGCAAGGCAGGCATAGGGCACATAATATAGAAAAGACTTGATATAATTGTTGGTAATCTCTTTTTTCGACAATGCCAGAGGCAGCATACGAATCAGGTAAGTCACCCCTGCCATGACGAAAATATATAGATAAATATTGTGTGTCATTTTAGATCTCTCCTTTGTTTTCTTCTTCATGAACCGGTTTCAGCCATGCGGCGATGCCTGCGATCACAACGGTCGTGATGATAATGACAAAGCCCGACGAGACCTTGTTCAGTACCGGCAGGACAGAGAATAGAAAGCTCAGTCCCATAGCGGACAAAACGACTGTCAGAATCGTGCGGTTCTGCCTTGCTGGCGGAATAATGATAGCAAGAAACATACCATAGATCGCAACGCCTAGGGCGCTGATTACAAAAGAGGGCAGAAGCGTTCCAGAGACTGCGCCTGCCAAAGTACCCAGCACCCAGCCGGGAACGGCGACGCTGGTGATGCCATAGTGGTAAGCTGGTTTCAGCGTGCCGTCAAGGCTTGCATCGAGTGCAAAGATTTCATCCGTCACGCTGTAAGCCATGAGATAGCGGTGCATGTTCGGCGCAGAGCGGTCCAGCTTCTGCGCGAGGGAAAACGACATCAGACAGTAGCGCAGATTGATGACCAGCTGGGTCAGTGCAAGTTCAATGTAAGTGCCGCCTGCGGCGATAATGCCAAGTCCTGAGAATTGTCCGGCGGAGGTGACATTTGTGAGTGAGATCAATATTGCCTGCAAGATGCCAAGTCCCTTGGTGACAGCTTCCATGCCAAATGCAAAGGACACGGCAAAGTAGCCTAATGCGACGGCAACGCCATCATGCAGTCCATTTTGATAATCTTTTGTTTTCAAGAGCGTATCCTCGATTCTAAAAATGATATAGAAATATACTATCACTTTACGAAAAAAATAGCAAGGAGGCGTTTTTTCGATGCATTTTGTTGACGCGAAGGGCATTTTGTCTGCAAAGAACGGAATGAATTTGTACAGAGGATGCACCCATGGCTGCATTTATTGTGACAGCAGGAGTCACTGTTATGGTTTTACACATGATTTCGAGGATATCGAAGTCAAGCAGAATGCGCCGGCGCTGCTCGAGAAGGCACTGCGTGCCAAACGCAAAAAGTGCATGATTGGGACGGGGGCAATGTGCGACCCGTATATGCACTGTGAGGAGACATTAAAGCTCACCAGAAAATGTCTGGAAATCATTGAAGCCTATGAGTTTGGTGTGACGATTCAGACCAAATCAGACCGGATTCTTAGAGATCTTGATTTGCTTGAGCGCATTCACAAAAAGGCAAAGTGTGTTGTCCAGATGACATTGACGACCTATGATGAGGAACTTTGCAAAATCATAGAGCCGCATGTATGCACGACAAAGGAGCGCGTGAAAGCCTTGCAGATCTTTCATGAGCATCAGATTCCGACGGTCGTCTGGCTGTCGCCCATTCTTCCTTTTATCAATGACACGCGGGAAAATATCGAGGGGATTTTATCGTATTGTATACAGGCGAACGTATATGGCGTGATCTGCTTTGGCATGGGGATGACGCTGCGGGACGGCGACCGGGAATATTTCTATGCGGCGTTAGACCGGCATTTTCCGGGATTAACGGAGCGGTATCGAAAAAGATATGGACACGCCTATGAACTGCCGAGTGACCACAGCCGGGAGCTGATGACACTGTTTCATGACACCTGTGAGCGAAACGGCATTGTGCATGATGTGGGTGCCTGCTTTGCCTATTTGCAGGAGTTCCCGCAAAAATATGAGCAGCTGCGGTTTATTTGAAGAGAGAGAGCTGCCACAAACGGCACATGCTCGCGCCGTCGTCACAGTGCATAATGATCCAGCCAAAGTCCTTTGGAAATAGATAAAAATCCTCCATATAGCATGGATAATCCAGCAGAACCGTTTTGATTGCCGCCAAAGTCCCCTCATACACCCAGCCGCCGTCAATGATCAGGAATTGTAGGAAAATAATTTTGTAAAGCTGGAAATGCTCTAGTTGCATCTTAGTCTTTACACTTTTTAGAGAATTGGATATAATGATAACAGAAACGAGAATAGTTCCTACAATCAGCGGTGTGAGCGCGGGTATATTGATTCAGTAGAGCATTTTTCAAACACGCTCTAAGACAGCATGGGGGATTATATGAAAATCAGGGAAATCATGGAAACACTTCAATTAAATAAACTATTAGATAAAGGTGACAGAACGTACAACCAGCTCCTGACACCGTGGGGAGAACAGATTGACAGCGAACAGAGAGAGGTGGTGCTGACAGAATATCCAAGACCACAGCTTGCAAGGAAGAACCATATCATCCTGAATGGCATCTGGAAGTACGCATTCACAAGCGACGATGACCAGCCTGTGATCTGGGACGGCGACATTCGCGTGCCATTCTCGCCGGAGACGTATCTGTCAGGGGTGCAGCGCCAGCTCAAACCAGAGGAGTATCTATGGTATGAGCGCAAACTCATGATTGACAGGATACCAACAGGGAAGCGGCTGTTATTGAATTTTGGCGCCTGCGATGAGCGGTGCCGTGTCTATGTCAACCATACACTCGCAGGAACGCATTCCGGCGGCTATCAGGCGTTTACCATAGATATCACCGATTTTATTGAGGTCGGAAAGAATACGCTGCGCATTTGTGTGCAGGACAAAAGTGACACCTCGTATCATGGCAGGGGAAAACAGATGCTCAAAAACGGCGGAATGTTCTACACGGCACAGAGCGGTTTGTGGCAGACTGTGTGGTGCGAGTGGGTGCCTGAGACTTATATACAGGAGCTTCGCATCACACCGGATTACGACAGGGACTGTGCAGTGGTTGAAATCACTTCCAACAAATATATGGAGAACCGCGAGGGAGCAGGCTTGGATGCAGTTTCCTGCAAAATTTTGTTATTTGACCAAAATCAGGTTGTGCAGGAGCAAAAGATTTCTGTTCTGCCTGAAGATAAGACCATCCTGCAAATCAATATTCAGGACAAAAAAAGCTGGTCGCCAGAGCATCCTTTTTTGTATGAGATTCGCATCGTGTACGGAGAGGATATGGTGGAGAGCTATTTTGGCATGCGCCTTTTTACCGCAGAGCCAGACAGCAATGGTGTTCCGAGACTGTGCCTCAACCACCTGCCCTATTTTCAGAAGGGAATCTTAGACCAAGGCTATTATCCCGAAAGCCTCCTGACCCCCATGAGCGATGAGGCGATGATCTACGATATCGAGACTGCCAAGGCAAAGGGCTTTAACATGATACGAAAACACTGCAAAATAGAACCGATGCGCTGGTATTATCATTGCGACAGACTGGGAATGCTCGTCTGGCAGGACATGATCAACGGCGGGACGACCTACAATCTGGTCAAGACCTGCTATATTCCAACGGTGCTGTTCCCGCTCCGCCATAAACGGGACAATGATTACAGCTACACTTCGAGGGCGGACAGGGCTGGCAGGGAAGAGTGGAAAAAAGAATGTATCGAGACAGTACGGCAGCTCTACAACTGCGTTTCAATCTGTACGTGGGTGCTCTTCAATGAGGGCTGGGGGCAGTTTGACGCGAAGGAAAATACGGATATGGTGCGTGCGGTGGACAGCACGCGCATCATTGACGCACACAGCGGATGGTTTGATCAGGACGCGGGCGATCTAAAGAGTGAGCATATTTATTTCTTTGAGCTTGTGGCCAAGAAGAGCAAAAAGCCCTATGTCATATCAGAGTTTGGCGGGATTTCCCATGCAGTGCCCGGGCATATCTACTCAGACCGATATTTTGGATATGGCAGCCAAGGAGATCTGGAAGCGTTGAAAGCCGCGTATGACGAGCTTGACAGGAGGGTTCAGGAGCTGAAAAAAGAAGGGCTGTGTGCATCCGTCTACACACAGCTGTCGGATATAGAAGAGGAGACCAACGGCATTATGACGTATGACCGCAGAGTGCTCAAGCTGTAAAAATAAGCCCCATGCAGCGTTTTTGCCGCATGGGGTCTTCTTATATAGTTTTCAGATCAAATCCAAAATAACGCACTGCATTATTATATGAAATCCCCTTTACGATCTCCTCAAGAATTTCCATGTCAGCCGGAAACTCTCCATTCTCAACCCAGTTTCCAATCAGATTGCACAGGATACGCCTGAAATACTCATGTCTGGTGTAGGAGAGAAAACTTCTCGAATCTGTCAGCATGCCCACGAAGCCGGAGAGATTTCCAAGATTTGCAAGCGAGACCATCTGGTCCTGCATGCCTGTCTTGTGATCGTTGAACCACCATGCACTGCCCTGCTGGATTTTGGCGCATGCCGAGGCGTCCTGAAAGCAGCCAAGGATTGTCCCCAGCGCCTGATTGTCATTAGGATTGAGACTGTAGAGGATGGTTTTTGGCAGTTCGTTCGTCTTGTTGAGCGCATCGAGGAAATCAGCAAGCTCGGCGGACGGGGCATAATTGTTGATGCAGTCATATCCTGTGTCGGCGCCCAGCTGTGCATAGCGCAGCGTGTTGTTGTCCCGCTTGCAGCCATAGTGGAGCTGCATCACCCAGTTTCGGCGGTGGTATTCCCTGCCGGCATACAGCATAAACGCCGTTTTGAACTGTAGCGCCTCAAGCCGTGTGACTTCCATGCCATTCAATCTCTTTGCAAAGATGGCTTCAATCTCCTCGTCAGAGGCAGGACAGTACATGACGTACTCAAGACCGTGGTCAGACACACAGCAGCCTGCGGAAGCAAAAAAGTCAAGCCGACGGCACAGCGCTTCTTTTAAGTCCGCAAAAGACTGGATATTTTTCCCGCTCACCGCGGCAAGCTTTGCCAGATAGTCCAGATAATCAGGCTTTTCGATATTCATTGCCCTGTCGGGTCTCCATGCAGGGAGCACCTTTACATCAAACGTGTCATCAGACGCTATTTTTTGATGGTATTCAAGGGAGTCCGCAGGGTCGTCTGTCGTGCACAGCAGGGTGACATTGGAGCGCTTGATCAGACCGCGCGCGCGCATACCATCCTCTCTGAGCTTTGCATTGCAGAGCGTCCATACTTCCCCGGCGGTGTTCTTGTTGAGCGTGCCCGTGTAGCCAAAATACCGCTGTAGTTCCAGATGTGTCCAGTGGTATAGCGGGTTGCCGATCGCTTTGCCCACACAGGCAGCCCATTGATAAAATTTTTCCTGATCGGAGGCATCGCCGGTGATAAATGCCTCCTCCACACCGCAGGAGCGCATAAAGCGCCATTTGTAGTGGTCGCCGCCAAGCCATACCTGTGTGATGTTGTCAAATCTGTGGTTGTCTGCGATTTGGGCGGGACTGATATGACAGTGATAGTCCAAGATGGGGGCTTTTTCGGCATATTTGTGAAAAAGTTCACTGGCTGTCTTGGTCTGGAGCAAAAAGTCCTGATCCATAAAAGCTTTCATAATTTTCCTCCTCGTATTGTTAAAAAGTAGTTCCTTTATTAAAAGTCGTTCCTCTAATGACCAGCTCCCCGGAGAAGATGACCTTCTGGGGCATTTCCCTGTCGTTCAGGATGCCGATCAATGTACTGACAATATGGTGGCAGAGGGATTCCAGACGATTGTCAATCGTTGTGAGCTCTGGCTCGCAGCAGGTACTGAGGATGGAGTTATTGTACCCTATGACAGATAATTCATTCGGGATGGACAGGCCTTTTTTGTGGGCATATTTGACGGCGCCTATGGCAAGGTTGTCGTCGGCAGCCAGAACAGCCCGGTACTTGACGGCGGGGTCCATCGCTGACAGGAAATCTGCAATGGATGGCAGATCTGCATGATTTCCGGGGAAATACTGCATATATTCTGTCCGCAGCGGAAGTCCCTTCTGCGTCAGGGCGCTCTGGTAGCCGGAGCGTTTCCGCAGCGCGGAGTGGGTTTTAGAGTCATATAAAAAAAGAATATCTTCGATACCGCTCTCGATTAGAAACGTGGCGGCCTGCAAGGCGGACTTAAAATCGTCGCAGAGCGCGCAGTAAACGTTGTCAAAATCAAAATCACCATTTAATAAAAGAACCGGAATTTCCTTGGCTGCCTCGCGGATGTAATCGTTTTCAGCGTCATTGTCCGCGATGAAGGCAGAGCCTACAAGTATCACACTGTCCACCTTTTTGTTGACAAGGAGATTCAGGTATTTTTGTTTGTCCTCAAGCCCGTATCCAGTGCAGCACAGGATACAGTTGTAGTTGTTCTGCCTCAGCTCCCGCTCGATATGATAGACTGCGTTTGCCTGATACAGATCAGAAGAGTCGGCACACAGGATGCCGATCGTATTCATGGAGTTTAAGCCCAGCCCCCTTGCAAAGGCGTTGGGGGTGTAGCCGCATGCCTCTATGACAGAGAGTACTTTCTGGCGCGTCTGGGCGCTCACATTGCTGGCGCCGTTGAGCACGCGCGATACCGTCGCGATGGATACACCTGCTTTTTCAGAAATATCATATATGGTCATGAGAGGCTCCTTTCCGGCAGCGTCGAAAATGTAACAGGATATGAAAGTGCTACCATTAGCTCTAGTTTACTATGAAGACAGAGGGAAATCAAGTTATTTTGCATATAAATTGCATATAAAAAAAGAATTTAGCCTATTGAATCTCAAGAATTGTTAAGATATAGTGTAAGTACTTACATAGACGTTTTAAA
>VSNR01000065.1 GCA_009774345.1 Lachnospiraceae bacterium
GGCGATTTTCAAAGCGTTTAATATGAAAGTCCCGGTCCCCTCCTCGTTATAATTCAATGCGGAATTTAGGTTATAAAGACAAGGAATCGGATATCTGTAAGAGTGGAGAGTACAGTGATTATGTGTATTATCTACAAAACGAGGAATATATCAAGGCGTTAATTGAAGAAAGTAAAAATCCTCCGTCTGAAGATAATGATGATGGAGATGAGGAGGACGATGAGGATGAGGAGGACGATGAGGAAGAGAAAAAAGCACTTGTCGAGAAATATAAAGATTATGACCCTGGAGTATACAGAGCATCTATAGAAGATGAGATGGGAAAGAAGAGCGAGCAGGCAAAAGATTGGAATAGCTCCCCAGCAGATTTTTATACAATAGACGATCTGGTCAGTAAACTTGGCGACGAGGCGTCAGAGGTAGAAACGCTTTTGGTAGATTTGGAGACAAAGCTGGCAGAACTAAGACAGACGCTTGCCAATGGATGTACAGAAGATGTGAGGAAAGGCATCGAGCATGATATTGCAGAGTTAGAAGATATGGCTGCTTTCCAAGGAGAGTTTCAGAGAATTTACGAGAATGAAGTCAGCAAAAACGCCGGTAAAAATGAGAAAAATATAGAGACTATAGGAAAAGCAGTAGAGGGACTCGACAAAATCAGCACAGAATTAGCCGGCGGAGAACGCGATCCCGGAGACGATGCGGATATAAAGAACACAAAAGTACAATTCGAATGGACAGAAGCGAAATCTTCTGAGATTGATCCCAATGGTCTATATAAGTATCTGATCGAACTGTTTACAGGGCCTGAATCGGACAAAAAAAGTGAAGCCGAGAAAAAGAAGGACGAGGCAATGGACAAACAGAAGGAGGCGGTGGACGGATTAAATGAGAGAGAGGAAAAAGAAGAACAGGAGCTTGCAAAGAAAATAAGAAGCATACCTGACGATGTGAAACCAGAGTTAAAGATGACAGTGGCAAACGGTAATTCAAGTTCCTTTCTCGATTTTTTTAAGAGTGGTTTTAGTTTTAAGGTGTTGGAGAAGAGTGCAGCGAGACTCTTTGATAAGTTTCTTCTCACAGAATATGACTTTGGCATGTTTTCTAGCAGGGTGAGCGGCAAAGAGAAGGGCGAGGGAACGGAGAACGTAGAGGATTATAGTCTGAGTAAAGTGAAAATGTCACCCAAAGTAAACTATCTGTACGGAGCGGAGATTGAATATCTCTATGGGGGCAATCAGAAGTCAGAGAAAAATCTTGCGTCTGCGCGCAATATCATCTGCGGAGTCAGAATGACCATGAATTTCATCTCCACATATTCTGTAAAAGAAGTGAATGACGCGATCAATGCGATCTCAAATGCAGCCTATCAAGCAGCAATGGCATCCGGGGCATTTACATTCGGAGCTGGCACTGCGCTGGCGCCGCTTGTAAAGGTGGCGGTCAGTCTGGCGCTCCGCTCAGGAATTGCGGCGATAGAGACTGTAAAGGATTGGGAACACTTAAAGGAGAGGGAAGATGTAGTACTTTGGAAAAAGGAAATCAATGACTTGTGGTGTGTAGAAGATATCAAGTCTCTGCTTGGTGATAAATATCAGGGCGGTGATGGTGGTGGTGTTTCATCAAATACTGGAATGAAACTTTCCTATGAGGATTATCTTCATGTGCTGTTATTTCTATGTATCAGTCCTAGTGATCTCACAAGCAGGACTTCGGATTTGATCACGCTCAATGTCAATCAGAGTCAGAACAGCGGGGATACCTTGAGCGCACCGCTCAAATTCAAGATGACAGAGACAGTGACGGCAGTAAAGACCACTTGTAAGGCCAAGCTGGATATGGTGGTCGTTCCACAGCATTTTATGGAGATGTTTCTCGGCGGTGATGAGACACAGCAAAAGATTGAGAAACTCGATGATGACTACGTATACTACACGATGATAAGGGGATATTGATGAGAATACAGCAAGAGAGTGAAAATGGAATGATGACTGTGGAGGCAGTGTTGTGTCTGGTGCCGTTTCTATTAGCGATATTAGGGATTATTTCCTTTGCCAATATTTTTATGGTACACAGCAGGGTTCAGCATGCGATCTATGAGGCGGCAAGCGAGCTCACTGCATATACCTATCTGTATCAGGTATCAGGATGGCGGTCTGCGGATGAGACATTGATCAAGGATTCTGCGAAGCTGACCGATTTTTTGAACAGCTTTGACGAGGCGAGGGCTGCGCTCAGCCAGGTGACAGACTCGGGGTTTAACAGTGGTGCGATTCACAATGCAACAGATAAGGTGGAGAGTACGATCGACAAAGGACAAGGACTTGCGGAGAATCCAAAAAAACTTTTGCAAGAGATCGTGTCAAAACTTTTGAGTGTGGGAAGCGGTGCCATCAAAAATAAGTCTCTGGAATGGATCGGTGATTTGCTGGTGAGAGGATATCTGGATACGAAAGCGTTGAAAACGGGTGGGCAGACAGCGGATGAATACTTGAAGGCGTTTGGTGTAAGGAATGGCGTCAAAGGTCTGGATTACAGTAAAAGCAAGCTGTTTGCAGATGATAAGCTGCGTCTGATTGATGTCGTTGTAGAGTATGATCTGGATATTTACTTTTTTAAGCTCTTTCTGAAAGACCCCTCAATTCATGTCGTGCAGCGCGTTACCGTTCCGGCGTGGCTGGATGGAGATGGAGGTACGTTTCATGCGGAGTGATGTGTTGATGCTGATCGCGGCGGCAGCGTTTCTGCCAATAGTGTATCTTGGCGTTTTATATTATTATAGGGAATGTTTCACCCAAGAATGCAATAAGAAGCGCAGATTTCTGAGATCGATGCCAGAAATCATCGTGCTAGTGGTATCAGAGGCGGCTGTTTTGCGGATATGGTACAGTTATACATCGGGGAAGCTCAGTGGTCTTATGTTGTTGATGCTGATCATAATGTTATACGGAATGACTATTCTATGCATGACAGATTACTGGGAAAAGGTGGTGCCAAACCGCATTCTTTTGCTGTGGATGATGATTTGGATACTTGTCATGGGAAGCTATGGCGTGCGTGATCTGAATGCAATGATGCGTCATATGTTTGGTGTGATATTGGGATTAGTGTTCTGTATGCTGAGTTTTGGATTCTGTTATCTGATCAGCAAAGGAAACATGGGGGCAGGAGATGTGAAGCTTGCTGTCATTATGGGGATGTATCTCACAGGGGATTATGTTGTGGGAGCAGTATTTTATGGCTGCATCCTAAGTGCAGTATTCTCCATACTGATGCTTGCCAGAGGGAAAATGACAAGAAAGGATTCTATACCTTTTGTGCCATTTCTATACGTCGGTGTTGTCATCCGATATTTCATTGGTTAGGAGGATAGGATTATGGTTAGAAAGAAAATGCTTTTATTCCAGCTTTTGTCTGCATTTCTGATTATGGTGAGTGTATTGATGTCAATTGTTGTGGTGAAGATGCAGGATGCACAGCGCGGGCAGGCGCTGATCGTACAACAGGCGGAAGAATTTTATAAAGATAAGCTGTATATGCGTGCCATAAATACTTATCAGGAGGCAGTGAGAAGCTACACCACGCCCAATAATCCTACGATCGAGAGAGGCATTCTACAGATATACAAGGAAGCTGGGAAAACGGAAGAATATTATGAACTGATCAAAGATCGGATTGAGGAGAGGAAGGCAGAGGAAGACGAATATATGGCGTTGTCGCAGCTTTATGTGGACGAGGGCAATATTAAGAGAGCGATTGAGACGCTTCAAATAGGAATGAAACAGTACGAGTCTGCACCGATGAAGGCATTGTATGAAGAGATTCGATATGATACGGATTTGGTCAGCACGAATGTAGAAACTGTGAAATGCCCGCAGGATCAATGGTATATTCCTTATGCAGATGGTTCTCTGTGGGGATATATGGACAGCGACGCAAACATGATTCTGACGCCGCAATATGAGGAAGCACTTCCCTTTACAGGAAATTATGCTGTGGTAAAAATAAAAGGTGTGTACACGTTGATTGACCGTATTGGCGACTGGTATGCAATAGACAAAATTGGTATCGAGGAAGTGACAGGGGCATCCAATTCCTATATCGTCGGAAAGAAAAACGGAAAATATGGCATTTATACGAATACTTTCCAGGCGGTAACAAATCTTGATTATGACGATGCTGTCCTTAGTTCGAATGGACTGTGTTTTGTAAAACAAAACGGATTATGGGGGGTGATCAACTGCAACGGAGAGTCAGTTTTGGATTTTGCTTATGATGATGTGGTGCGCAACAGCCGCAACGAAGCATTTGCATCGGGATATGCGGTTGTTAAGGATGCATCAGGGTATTTCATCATCGATGAAGAAGGAAAACCGCTCGGAGAATTTCACTATGCAGATGCAAAAGGCATGGAGGGCGGACTGCTTGCCGTGGCGGACAAAAATGGTAAGTGGGGATTTACGGATGGTGTGAGTGAGACGGTCATCAAGTATCAATATGAAGATGCCCATTCGTTTTCTGACAGCATTGCTGCCGTGAAAAAGGGTGGTGAATGGGGATACATCAGCAAGGATGGTAAAGTTGTGATTGAAGTGAACTATGAGGATGCCATGCCATTTTATAAAGGAGAAAGTCTTGTAAAAAACATGGGATTATATGAGATACTGACACTTAGATATTATGAATATTTTTAGCAGGGGAAAAAATGATGTTAAATGAAGTGATGATTGCCAACAAAAATTATGCATCCGTTGTGGTCGAGAATAGAAAAAGATTGGACTTGATCGCAATCAACGTGATTCGGTATGACTGTCCGTCGTTTTTACTGCCGATACGTTTGGTAAGTATTGATAATGAGGTACAGCTGCGTTATGAAATTCTTGGAGGAATCCGGCTGGCGTATATGGCATTACAGATGAATAAACATGAATTGGATAAGCTGTTATATCAACTGCTGCTGCCATATGTGGACTGTGCAGACTGGTTTCTTGATTTTCATAATATCTATTTAGACCGCAATTACATAATGGTAGACCAGAGTAACTTGACTGTTCGATATATTTATATGCCATACACAGACAGGATACAGTCAGAAGAGGAGGTATTGCAGTTTTTCCGTGACTTGGTTGCTTGTGTAACCTTGCAGGATGATGAGGCGTACATTGCGACACTGCTGCGGTGCATTATCGGGAAGGATGCTTCGATCACGGTATTTGCAGATCTGGTCAAAGAAAATTTAAAAAAGGAAGAAATGCCAACAGGGAACAAGGGCGCTGCGCCTGTTCAGGTAACTAGACAGATACCAGCGCCAACAACAGTGCCCTCTCCACCGCCGATCGAAAAAAGCGTATCACAGTCAGTAGAGATAGAGGCAGAAGTAGACAAAGCGTATAAAGAAAATAAATTAGTAAATTCGATTGGGGAAGGGCTTTTTGGCGAGAATGAGAAAGGTCCTGATAAGAAAACAGCAAAAAAAGAAAAGCAAAATTTTTTCGGCAGACTGCTTGGCAGTGACAAAAAGAACAAAAAGGATGCGTTTGCTCTCAGCGAACCAGGCAATCAGGATCGTATAGGTGCGCCCAATATCATGGCAGCGCTGGAGAATGAAAGACACGTGGAGACATTTGCGGAAAAACAGCAGAATAGTGCAGCAGAGGATTACAATACAGAGATCAGCGACGACGTAGAAGATTTGTCTGGCATACTTCGACTAAGACTAGAGCGGGCACAGGTTGATAATATTCCGAATGTGATTGATCTTGATATCCGTAAAGGATATGCAGTTATAGGGCGTTATGATAAGACGGGCAAGCTTAGTGCTGATTTTAATTTTGATATGTCACTGACCTTTATCGGACGCAGACATGTCAGATTTGAGCTGTCAGGAGAGGATGTGTATATCATTGATTTGGAATCCAAAAATCACACATATTTGAATAATGAAGAGCTGCTTCCAAACCGCAGATATCTTTTACATACAGGAGACCGAATTACCATTACGCAAAAGTATGGTATTGTTTATCAGGTCTGTTAGGAGCTAAATGAAAGTGAAAAGAAAATTATTGTCAAGCTGTCAGAGCATCAGAGGAAATTATAGAAAAAAAAATCAGGATCGGGCATTGTGTATGACTGCGGGCAGCAAAGATGGGATGTTTGCGGTGGCATGTGTGTGTGATGGCATTGGTAGCTTTGAGATGAGTGAACTGGCGTCAAAACTTGTCACAGATGGCGTGCGGAATTGGTTTCTCAATATGGAAGGAAGATTTCACACGCTCTCGCAAAAGGATTTGCAGGATGATATGGAGGAGACACTATATGAGCTGAATGAGCTGGTGTGTGAATATCAGGAGGGGCACCGTGTTACGATTGGCTGTACGATGTCACTGTTGCTGCTGCTGGATATGAAATATTTTATTTTTCACGTGGGAGACAGCAGAGTTTGCGTGGTGGAGGATGGTATACATCAACTGACTGTGGATGAAGTGGTCCAAAAGAAAAGCGAAGGGAAAATTCAATCCTATCTGTCAAATTATATAGGTAAGACAAGGAATTTGTGGCTGAATAAGAGCGAGGGTGTTTTACATAAAGGAAACTTGTTCATGCTGGGAACAGATGGTTTGTTTAAAAATCTAAGATATGAGGATGTGGATGCGCTACGGACAAAACTACGGTCGCAGAAAGAGATCGAGGCCGTAAATAACTGGATTGTTCAATTGGTTACAGCAAGAGGGGAGAGAGATAATATTTCCTGTATTTTGTTGTATGTACTATAGCATTGTAATGGTCAGGTTATTTTGGCAGCAGAAGCGTTCCGTAGGATGCAGCATAGACAGCTATGTATAACAGACTGATGGTGAAGTGATATGCAGTCATGATGGCAAGACCTTTGACAAGCGGATGGAGTTGTCTCCTGCTTCTTGCAATCAGCATTATACAGACAAAGAGATACCACAGAGCAAGATAGATGAAGGGGAAGCGATGAAAAAGACAGTAGGTAAGAACATACCATCCAAGAAATAGACCTTCAGTCAGGGGATAGCGGATAGGGATTGGGGTATGACAATAATGGCATTTTCCTTTTAACAAAATATAACTGACAATAGGGATTTGATGACAAAGGGAAAGGCGATGCCGACAGGATGGGCAGATACAGTCAGCGGTTACGAGAGGCAGTCCGAATTGAATACGGTATTGCGCAGTTCCGTAGTAGGCGCCTATGATCGCACCAAACAAAATCGTACTGAAAAGAAGTGTAATAAAAAAAGTAAAATCAGACATAACAACCTCTCATAAATATCTTAATACTAAAATTGTATGTGATTTGGAGCAGATTGTCAAGCCTAGAAGGGAGTTGAGAATGTTGGGATTATCGGGAAGTGAATGGTTGTTTTATGGCGGAATTGCAGTGATGGCAGCAGCAGGGGTGCTAGGGATGTTGAGCGTCATTGTTTTTACGCTGACCGGCAGGGCACTCAGAGACAGGTTAGAACAGGAGTATGGGAAAATAAGAGGTAAGAAGACATGTCCAAAAGAATAGCAGGAGTGTATGAACTTGGAAAAGAAATTGGTGCCGGAGGCGGTGGTGTCGTATACCTCGGGGAACATATACGACTGAAAAAGAAAATAATCCTGAAAGCAGATAAACGCAGCTTGCGTGTTAAGGAAGAGAAGCTGCGGCGTGAAGTTGATATACTGAAAAATCTTAGTCATACCTATATACCGCATGTTTATGACTTTGTGCCAGAGGATGGTGTGGTATATACGGTGATGGATTACATCGAGGGTGAGAGTTTGGACAAGCTGCTGGCAAGAGGGCAGCTTCCCGCACAGCCCCAGATGATCCAGTGGGCATGCCAGTTATTAGAGGCATTGGTATATCTGCACAATCAGTCGCCACATGGCATTTTACACGGGGATATCAAACCCGCCAATATTATGCTGAAACCAAATGGAGATGTATGTCTGATTGATTTTAACATTGCGCTGGCATTGGGTGAGGATGGTGCAGTCAGAGTAGGATTCAGCAGAGGGTATGCGTCGCCAGAGCACTACGGGGCAGATTACATCAGCAGAAATAAAACTGCTTCTGCGGGCAGTATCATTGAGACGCAGCATAAAAAGGAAACGTCTCGTTCCACTGTAGAGGAGGATGTCACCGCAGTATCGTCCATAGATGATTTAGTGGAGGATACACAGGCAGAGGAGTGCGCGACACAGGTAACACAGACGGAATATGACATAGTGGGTGAAGTGCAGTCTGGGGAGGATACAGCGTTTGCAACACAGATAGAAGCGATGAATCAGGACAGCACACAATATGAGGAACAGAGTGCAAAAGTAAGTGGTTCTCAAGACAAAACGACTACGGAAGGTAAAAAGGGTATCCTCCTCGATGTCCGTTCGGATATCTACTGTCTTGGAGCAACGCTCTATCACATGATATCAGGACAGCGCCCGGCACAGGATGCAAGGGATGTTGTCCCGTTAGGCCCAGAAGTATGTAGCAAAGCTGTGTCCTTAATCTTGCAGAAGGCGATGGCAATTCAGCCATATGATCGTTATCAGACCGCGGCTGAAATGTTGGAAGCTTTCCAGACGCTTCATGCTAAGGATGTAAGAACAGTGCGGCACAAAAGGCATAAGCTTCTTGTTGCCGCAGGACTTACAGGATTATTTCTGGCAGGCGGCGGCAGTACATTTGTAGGATTAAAGCAGCTTGAAAACCGGCAGGCTGCACTCACATTGGCTGAATATTCGGCAAACGCACTCGCTGAGGGGAAGATCTCCGAGGCAGTTAGTCAGGCGATGCAGGCGATTCCGCTGGGAAAGAGTATTTTGGAAGCGCCCGTGACTGCACAGGCTCAGAAGGCATTGACCGATGCGCTGGGCGTATATGACTTGGCAGAGGGCTTTAAGGATGTTGATACAATAGAGTTGCCAGGTACGCCATTTGATATTGTGATGTCTCCGAAAGGGACACAGGCAGCAGTTGTCTACGCATACGAGATCGCTGTATATGATCTGGAAAACTGTCAGCAGATTGCCAGGCTGCCAACACAACAAAGTGCACTGTCGGACTGTGTATTTATGGATGAGACACACGTTGTATATGCAGGAGATACAGGCATTACAGGATATGACCTAGAAGAAGGAACGGTGATGTGGACAGGGGAAACAGCGACCACGCTCACGATATCCGCAGATAAAAAGGTAGTCGCCGCGGTTGACCGAGATGCAGATCAGGCAATGATATACAATGCAGTGAACGGGGAACAGATTGCAGTTTGTTCTTTTGGCGGACAGCATTTAAGCGTGCCGGCAAATGATATCTTTGCAGATCCACAAAGAGACATTTTCGCATTAAATGAAGATGGAAGTATGCTTGCGGTCAGCTTTTCCAATGGCGGTCTGATGGTTTTTGACATAAAAAATCCAGATGAGGATTTGATTGTTTATGATTCGTCGGAGTACAGACTCTTTGAAGGTGGATTTTATGAGAAGTATTTTGCATTTGCCGCCCGTAAAAATGGAGAGTCGCTGTTTGGAATGATTGATGTAGAAAAAGCAGCGTACATCGGCGGGTATACGACAAAGGACAATCTGATCTTAAAGGCAGATGCACAAGGGATCTATCTTGCAAGCGGTGGTCTGTTAGTGCGCGTTGATCCAGATACCATGGAGGAGTTGGAGATCGCTTACACAGAGAATGCGCTGATTACGGGATTTTCGGCAGGGGGAACACATACACTCACAGCGACGGATGACAACGCTTTTTCTTTTTATGACAAAGGTGCAAATCAGATGTCAAAAGTATTGTGTCAAGAGCAATGCGAGTTTGTCGCTGTGTCAGAAGAATATGCTGTAGTAGGCAATCGCAATAAACCGTCAGTGCGTGTACTGAAATTGGACGCACACAACGATGCCCATCTATTGACATATGATGCCAGATATCCACACGATGAAGCGCGGATTAGCCACGATGGAAATACATTTATGCTGTACTGCATTCAGGGGTTTCAGATTTATGACCAGAAGGGAAATCTTCTGACAGAACTGGAGCTGCCTGACGCAACTCAAATTTACGATCAGCAGTTTATTAGAGAGGAAAAAGACTCATGGCTCGAAGTGACCTGGTATGATGGAACCGTGAGGTGCTATAGTGCCAAGGATGGTACGCTGATCTCAGAGGAGAAGAAAGAAGCGCCGCAAAAAGATTTGTATGAGGAATTTTTTACCCAGAAGTATAGAATTGCATCTTCGCTTCACGGCGCACCGGAGGTTTATGATTTAAAATCAGGTCAGAAGGTAAAAAATCTTGCAGGGGAGGATTATCTGGCGTATGTGACACAGATAGGGTCCTATATTATCACAGAATATGTGGGAACGACACAGGAGCGGTACGGTATCTTATTGGATGAAAATTTGGAGGAGATTGCGTATCTGCCAGGTTTATGTGATGTGGTGGACGAAATGCTTCTGTTTGATTTTAAATCTGGAAATCTGCGAAAGTGTCACTTATATTCTCTTCAGGAACTGATTGCGCTTGGAGCGTCATATAATATTTAATCTTGTCATATCAAATCTTTTTATGCACACGAGTAGGGGAAAGGGTTTTCCCCTACTCGATTTCGTTCCGCGAACTCTTCAAAAAGGGCTTGACTTTTAAATCTTACTATTGTAATATTTAGGAAATGTGTTGTAGTCGAAAGACCTGTCTATATAAAAGTACAGTTTTGAATCTTACATACGTAATATTTGCGGCTACACAAATTTCTACATTGAAGGAGTGATCGTGTATGAGATTTTCTCAGAAGCGCGGACGGCACAGAATTACCTGCCGAGAGAGAAAGCTAATTGAAAAACAGGAACAGTCCGGCAGCGCTCTTAGAATCTTTATACTGCAATTTGCCTTTGCCGTACTCTTGCTCCTCTTACTCTATCGTCTGTGGGATTTGCAGATCGTGAATGGGGAGAAATATGTTCAGGATTATGAGCTAAAAATCACGAGAACAATCAGGGACAAAAATACAAGAGGGAGCATATATGACTGCAACGGTAAAATTCTGGCGTATAATGAATTATCTTATGTGATTACCATGATCGATGACGGTGTCTATACCTCGGAGCATCAGCGACAATTGACATTAAACAGCATGATTTACCGTGTTGTGAAAAAGCTTGAAGAGAACCAAGAACTGCTGAATAATGAATTAAAGATAGCTGTCGGCACAGATCAGCGTTATGCATATACGGTATCGGGAACTGCGCTGACTAGATTTAAAGCAGATATTTTTGGTAAGACAGACCTGGAGGACATGACGCTAGAACAGCGGGAAATGAGCGCAGATATGTTGGTGGAGCACCTTTCTTCAAACAGTAAATTCGCACTTTACGGGGAGGGAAAAAGAGATTATACCAATGAGGAACGTCAAGAATATGGTCTGCCGCAGACTTTCACCGCAAAGGAAATTTTAGCGGTTTTGGGAATACGATATATGCTCTCGCTGAATGAATACAAGAAATATGTACCTGTCGTGCTGGCAAGAGATGTGTCAGAACAAACAGCCGCCTATATTTTGGAGAACAGTTCTGTCCTGACTGGAATAGAGATCAGTGAGGACTGGAAACGAGTGTATACAGGCGGGGAGGCGTTCTCCCATATTCTGGGATATGTTGGAAAAATTTCTTATGAAGAGCTAGAACAATACACTGGTTTGGATAAAAACTATACATCGGAATCCGTTGTTGGCAAGGCTGGGATAGAGCAGTATCTTGAGGAGCAGCTACAGGGGACTGACGGTGAGCGGCAGATTACTGTCAATAATCGGGGAAAGATTGTTGGTGAGGGGCATATGATTCAAGAGACAATAAGCGGCAGGGATGTGTATCTCTCCATTGATAAAAATCTGCAAAATGTAGTTTATCGCATACTGGAACAGGAGCTTGCTGGCATTCTGACCAGTAATCTGATTCATGCGAAGCGCTTTGATCAGTCCCGCATTACGGATACTTCCCATATTCGTATTCCGATCTATGATGTATATTTGGCGCTGATCAACAATCATGTGATTCGTCTGGAAGCCTTTGCGCATTCCGATGCAACAGCGTTAGAAAAAAGTATGGCAGCAGCGTTGGATGCAAAGCGGGAGGAAGTTCAGGAAGCATTGCAGTCATCACTGCTTGATGAGACGATCTATTTTCGGCACTTTTCAGAGGAACAGCAGGAATATCTTTCTTATATTGTGCAGAAGATGGGAATTTTTAAAGAGGATGCGATTGATAAGGAAGATGAAGTATATCAAAAGTGGGCAGACAATGGAGAGCTCAGCATCAGGACACTTTTGACACACGCGATTGAAAGAGGTTGGATTCAACAGGAACTTATCAGTTCCAAACCGGGTTATTTTACGACAGATGAGATGTATATGATACTGGTCGAAGTCATTCAGGAGAAGCTGGCAGCGGATAAGGATTTTGATAAGTTACTTTTTAAATGGCTGATTCTTGAGGATCGGGTCACAGGAAAGGAGGTGTGCAGGCTTTTGTACGAACAGCGTATTTTGTCCAAGACAGATGAGGATTATGACAAACTGATGTCAGGCAGTTTGGATGCTTTTACTTTTCTCAAAAGGAAAATAGAGCATCTGGAAATTACGCCGGCACAGCTTGCATTGGACCCTTGTTCCGCATCGGCGGTCGTTGTGTCACCGCAGACCGGAAAAGTGCTGGCACTTGTGTCTTATCCAGGGTACGATAACAATCGTCTGGCAAATCAGATGGATTCGGAATATTACAGTCAGTTGCTAAA
Source organism: Lachnospiraceae bacterium (assembly GCA_009774345.1). Taxonomy (GTDB): domain Bacteria; phylum Bacillota; class Clostridia; order Lachnospirales; family Lachnospiraceae; genus COE1. The sequence goes on from VSNR01000065.1 coordinate 12,809, forward strand.
AGATCAGTCGCTTCCTCTATATAATAGGGCAACGCAGCAGTTGACGGCACCTGGTTCAACGTTGAAGCCGGTTACAGTCATTGCAGGTTTGCAGGAGGGTGTCATCACGCCGGATTCATCTGTAGTCTGTGATGGGGTGTTTGACAAGGTAGAGCCAAGTCTGGGCTGCTGGAAGCATTCAGGGCATGGAACTGTGGTGAATGCGCCGACAGCGTTACAATTTTCGTGCAATGATTATATGTGCGAGATCGCTTATCGTATTGGAGAGGGACATGGGACAGATTATGTGGACAACACGGCGCTGGCGCGTCTGCAAAAATATGCAGCGCTTTTTTATCTGGATGAGAAATCAGGTATTGAGCTTACGGAGTCCGAGCCGCATGTGACAGATAAATATGGGATACCCTCCGCAATCGGGCAGGGGACGCACAACTACGCGACAGTGCAGTTGGCAAGATATGTAAGTGCGATCGCTTCAAAAGGGGATGCTTATGCACTGTCATTAATAAAAGGAATTGCTCAGACAGACGGCACCTACATGGAGAGTGATTCTACAAAAATGGGTAGCGTGGTATTGCCTGAGTATGTTTGGGAAACGGTCCACACTGGAATGCAGCAGTTTGCACAGAACAATACCATCCTAAAAAATATGGCAATCAGTGTTGCAGGAAAGACTGGAACTGCGCAGGAGGCAAAGAACCGGCCAGACCATGCACTGTTTGTCGGATATGCGCCAGCCGATCAGCCGCAGATCGCAGTTGCAGTGCGCATTGCAAACGGATATGGATCGTCCAATGCGACGGCGGTGGGGAGGAGCATTTTTGATTACTATTTTGCGCTGGAAAGCCAGGAAGCGATCCTGACAGGAGAGGCGTCACAGGCAAATAATACAAGAACAGATTAATCATTTCGGTGAAGTGAAGGAGGAATTAAGGATGAGAAGCGCATTGTATTATATCAAGCTATTTTGCTGCGCAGTGTTTTGCGTGATGGTGCTGGGAGGCTGTATGAGCAGTTACAGTGAAGAAAATGAAGAAAAGGTACAGTCAGATATCAGGCATCAGCGTGTTCCAGATACGATGATATCTGAGGATATTGTGCAGGATATGGAGCCCCCCGTGCCCGATGTCATGGAAGCTGACTGGTCAGCAATCTTTGACGGATTGAACGGAGCGGCAGTTCTTTATGATTCTTCCTCGTAGCGCTTTTTAAAGCAGTGCTTGCCCACACAGTACAATTCTATGTGAATATTTTCATTGACACGAACCAAATACAGCTTTCCGTCTTTTTGGATGATCTGTATCTTGCCGGGGAGATAAGTACCTGTGTATTTTGCAAGTTCCTCTGGTGAGCATAAAATTTCCTCCGGCTGATGTGACAAAGGAGCTTGTCTGTTATGCAGGATTTCTGTGATTGCGTTTCCGAGGCGGTATTGATTCAGCGAGCCTGTATTTGATAGAAGGAGGATGCAGAGGTCTTCATCAAAAAAGTACATCGTATAGGCAGTTATACCGAGGAAGTCCCCGCCATGAACATATTTGTCTTTCCCATACAACTCCAAACCATAGCAATAATGCTCTTGGTGTTCAGACAGGAAAATTTCATAGGAATGCTCTGATAAAATGTCTTTGGTCTTCAAACATTTATACCATTTTTGTAAATCATCACAGTTCGTGACCAGCGAGCCTGCACCTATGGCATACAGACTGTTCGTGTAAGGGACTCTGACCAGCGCACCATAGTCGCGGATATAATTATTGGCTGTGTTGATCAGGATATCCTGTCCGTTGTCAAAAGCTGTATGGTTCATTCCCAGTTTGGAAAAAATGTGTTCTTTCAGAAATTCATGATACGTCTGTCCAGAAACGGACTCAATAATCCACGCAAGCACGTTGTAATTGGAATTGTTGTAGTCAAATGTTCTCCCTGGATTCTTGATGGGTTTTTTGATAATCCAGTCTCTGAAATATTGCTCTTTGTCGTAAGGCAACCGGTCCGCACCTACGTAAAAATCATCTTCAAAGCTATAGTTGTTGTGTAGTCCAGAGGTATGGCACAAGAGCTGATGAACAGTGATTTCCGTGGGAAGCTACATCGTCGCAGGCAGATATTGGTTTGCTTTTTCATGAAGCTGTAACAGGCCTTTGTCATATAAAATCATGATCGCAAATGCTGTGAATTGCTTACTGATAGAGGCAGCGACAAAGCGCGTGTCCATTGTGTTTTTGATCTGAAATTCAATACTAGAATAGCCGCGGCAGACTTCATATAGTGTGGTGTCATTCTGGATAATTCTGATTACACCGGAAAAGTCCCAGTAATCCAATTCTGCCGTAAGATAGCTGTGTAGCGTTTTCTGTAACGTTGTCATTAGTAATCCTCCTAATAGAAACCTAGCTCTGCAAGAATTTTGAGCGTGAGTGCTGTCGCAGCAGTGCCATTCGCATCGCTGTCATTTTGGATGTTCGTAGCAAAATAACATACTTGACCATCTCGTTCAAGATATCCGACAAACCATCCTAAGACATTTTGACCATTTTCTTCTCCCGTACCAGTTTTGCCAGAAAGTGTGCCCTTATCCGTAGTGTAAAGGCGAATCGAATCCTTTACTGCTGAAATGTTTATTGGAGAGAACCCAAAATCATTTTCATAAAATTTCTTCAACATCTCAACTTGTTCAATGGGGGAAATCATCAACGAGGAATCGCCCCAATAAGAAGAAAGGTTCTCACCGACCGTCTGATTTCCATAGCCGAGTCTGTGTACAAAATCCCTGATCGCTGACAGGCCGACACCTTGGTCGAGCGTCTGAAAATACCATGTCACCGAATTCTGCATGGCAGTCTGTAAGGTCTGGTCAGCGTTCCAGGTCTCATAGTAGTATTCGTGTCCGTTCCATGTGATTTGCGACTGCGCAGGGGATATTAGTCCGGCTTCCAGACCAGACAGTGCACTGTAGATTTTGAAGGTGGACACAGGAGAGACACGCGCAGAGGCAGCTTCCTTATTATAAATTTTCCAAGAGTCGTCAGCTGCATTGTACAACACAAAGCTGCCAGTATTTTTGCCGAATGCTGCACTCAGATCGAGATAGGAAATTGTCTTTCCTTCTTCCTGAAAAGCATAGTGGTCACGATCGGCAGCGGAGTGTGCCAGAAGGGGCACAAAGCCTGACAGAAGTGCAGCAATCGACAGATAGGCAATAAAACCATACACATTTTTTCTGCGTGATGCTGGCTGATATGCTGCGATATTCAAAATCCGCTTTTTCATCTGCGGCATCGTTCCGCCGATTTCTGCCGCGAAAGGAAAAGGGAAATGAGCCACTTTCTCAGCAAAATTGATCAGAGTATTTCCGTAATCTTCGTAGTCGGATGCTTTCAGCAGCTTCAATACTGAAGTATCACAGGCGACTTCTCGGTCATTTTTCATTTCCCCCAGAGCATACCATACAGCTGGATTGAACCAGTATAGCGCATTTGCGGCGCTTGTGATATAGTTGACCAGAGCGTCCTTGTATTTGTAGTGCTGAAGCTCATGCAGCAGTATATATCGAATCTCTTTCATGTTGATGTCTGCAATCAGATGGATTGGCAGGTAAATACATGGTCTGAAAAATCCAGCGATCACAGGTGAATTTAAAAATGCAGTGCTGTAAATGGGAATACATTTTTGGATGCCCATCTCTGCCAGGCAATCACAGTACAATGTATAGATAGCTGCATTCTGAAGGGGGAGTGCAGATTTTTGGATTCTGTGAAACTGGAGAACAGAACGCCAGAACCAGAAGATCATGCCTGCAATCCCAGACAGCCATAGGATACAGCATAGGATTCCGACATTGGAAGGTGTCCTGTGACTGACTGCGATACCAATGTCGTTGAACCAGTTTGTAGTGTCTGCCTGCTGGAAGGCAGCGGGCAGTGTGTTGATGGGGTTGGTTGGAGCGGTGTATGTCCCATGCAGTGTTTCAACCCATGAGAAAATCCGCAGAGACTGGATTTTCTGAATGGGCAGGAAGGGGACAGCAAGCATGCCGAGCAGAAGAAACCATAAGTTATACTGCATTCTGCTGGACAGGCTGTTTTTTAACAGACGTTTTCCAATAACAAGCGCACCGATGATAACACTGAGCAAGAGATTGCACAGAAAGAAATGGATCATAAAATCGACCATATTCAGGTTCCTCCTTTTTTGGCGCCTTTCTTCGAATCTTTGGACAAGAGAGAGCGGAGTGTTTGGATTTCGTTGTCTGACAGCCTGTCTTGGTCAATATAGGCGGACAACATGGCGGAAATATTTCCATTGTAAAAGCGCTTTAAAAACGTGTTGCTTTCCTGATTGATATATTCCGCTTCGCCCACCAGAGGGGTATAGACAAAGACACGGCTCTGTTTTTCATAGGTGAGCGCGTCCTTTGTCACCAGACGTTTGATTAAAGTCTGGATGGTCTTAGGGCTCCATGTCGTTGTCTTTACCAGATATTCAGTGATTTCATTTGTGCTGATGGGGGCATGTTCCCACACGATTTTCATTACTTCAAATTCGGCTTCGGAAATTTGAGGCAGAGATTTCACGGTAAATACCTCCTTTGTTTTCATAGTCTTCTGAGATTTACGAAGAGGATGTATCAACAAACGCAATGCTCGAATCCCCCTGCCGCGCCTGTTCGACAACTGCTGCGGATAATTTCTGGAACGAATTGTAGGAGGAGGTGGCACCGGTCAGCGCATCGATCGTGCCCTGGCCCTGCCCATCCTGAAGCTGCCCGGCGTAGTAGCGGGTGTATTCGTTGGGATAAGTCCCTTGTGCGTTCAGCATGACCTGCATATAGTTACTGTCCCAGCTTTTGATAAAGCCACTAGCATTTTCTGCGTTGTACTCCACAGAGACAATATTGCCGCCCTTGACCATGATTGTGATATATTCTTTCCATCCGTGGCTGAACTCGGCAGCCTGTGCTGTGTAATAACCATCTTGAAGTGCAGTTTCTGTTGTTTTATCGCTGCATCCTGTCAGGAGTGTCAGAAGGAGCAGTGAAATCAGTGATAGACGCAATTTCCATTTCATTTGTCAGATTCTCCCTTCAATACAAATTTTTGAACGTGAGATTGAAGAACCTCAGCTTCTTTTGCCAACAGACCGCTGGATTGATCTATCTCGCTGGCATTTTGAAGATTTTGGTCTGCGATGCCAGAAATGACTTCAATTCGTTCGTCAATAATCGTCAGAGCGGTCTCCTGATCTTGGACAGCGGTGACTAGGTTGTCAGAGATTGTGCTGATCTGATCAGAGACAACAGAGATCGCATGGAGTGAATTGGCAGTGTCAGCGGTCAGCTTTACGCCAGTCTGGATGATGGAGCTGGTATGGGCTACCATCTCCGTCGCGTTTTGTGCGGCTTTGGCACTCTTGGCGGCGAGGTCTTTGACTTGGGCTGCCACGACAGCAAAACCTCTGCCGGCACTTCCGGCACGGCTTGCTTCAATAGAGGCGTTGAGTGCCAATATACTTGTCTGGAATGCGATATCTTCAATTGCTTTGGCGATCTTAGTGATCTCTTCTGCGTTGGAGCTGATGTTGTCCATTGCGCTGGAAAGATCATTCATTTGTGTATTTGCGTTCTGGATGCGCTGGGCGATCTCCACAGTTTTATTTCGGGTCTGACTGGTGCTTGCCGTGACATTGGATAACTGTTCTTTGACATGAGAGACCTCACAGACAAGCGCTTCTGTGGATTGATTCTGCTCCATAGAAGCTTGATGCAGTTGGCTGGATTGACCATTTAGCTCCTCGGACATATGGGCGAGCTGCGTGGTGGCATGGCGAAATCCTGAGATAGTCTCGTTCATGGACGTTGTAATTGTGCGCAGACTGTTGCGAATCAACGTAAAATCGCCCTTGTAATCCATTTGAGGACTGACGCACAGATTACCGTTTGCCACCTGCGTGAGCACTTGCTGGATATCTGATATGTAGTTGTTGATACTCTCGACGGTAGTACCTAATGTCTGAGTCATCAACTCCAGTTCGTCTCTGGAGCGGACAGGCTTTACGGTGGTGTGCAGATCCCCGTTGGAGAGCGATACCATTCTGGTTGTCACACGCTTGATCGGGCGGGAAATAGAATGCGCCAGATGCAGAACGAGCAGAATGGAGAGTATGAGCACTACCAACGTACACAATAGTGCGAAAAACACCGCACTGTTGATCGTATGGCTGTAATCCGCTTCAGGTATATGCAGGACCAGTGACCACTGCGTACCGCGAATAGGAGAGAATGCCACCAATATGTGTTCCCCGTCAACTGGAAATTCTGTCGCACCAGTTTCTCTTGCAGTGATGCGGTTGAGCGTTTCTTCATTTTCACCGCCTAGCTGTGTGAGGGTGCTTCCTGCCAGAACAAGAGATTGGTCTGGATGTCCAGTGATGATGCCCTTGGCATCGACCATATATGCTGTGCTATGTTCTCCTAGATTGATGCTGCTGATCACATCATTGAGTGTGTCGTACTTGTAGACACCCACAACATAGAGTGTAGTTTCGTCGTTTTCCTTGACAGGCATTCCCATAGTGATTCCCAACTTATCCTGAAAAATGGTGGAGGAGCTGGTAGTGAAATTATCTGTATCCCGAAGGAGCGCAAAGAAATCTGCATCCAAACTCTGCGGTGCGCCATCAATGCCCTGAACCAACTTTCCATCCAAATCATACAGGGCGATGGTGTGCAGCTCATAGATTTCGGCAGTTTCAGCCAGCAGCGCTTCTCGGTTTCTGCGAGTAGCTGCGTCGTCTGTTATTTTGGTGTCAAGAGTGACTGTCATCATACGGGGGTCCCCGGCAAGCGTCATCATGCGGTCTGCGAGCATGTGAATATTTGCTTCCACCGTTTTTGCGGATTGTCTGACCATAGGCTGTAGGCTGTCCAGCAGGATATTTGTTGCCAGATACTGCATAGACAGTGCCATGATACCGCAGCATACAATCACTAATACGAGGATATTAAGGGTTGTGTTTCTCAATATTCTTCCATTGAGACTTCGTCTGAGCTTCCGTTGCTGGGAGCTAATTTTGTTTTCGGTCACGATCTGTTCTCTCCTTTTACATCTCATTTTTGATCAAATAAATAAGAAAAGCCCGATTATACTACTGGCAGAAAGCGAACTTCTCGTTTTGCCAATGGAATAAGGTGCTTTATCGTATCGTATAGTATAGCATAGATGAGGAGGAAAAGAAAGATATTTTCTTATAAAAAATACACTTGTAAAAATTCTATAATTAAAGAGTAATGAGAAATCATTACAAAAAAAGAACAAAGAAAGCAGGAAAACAGGGCACAACGATAGGGCTGTATACAAGTAGCATGGCGGCTAGCTGTTATGAATAACAGATAGAGTATATGAAGAATAAGTATGACCCTGTAAAGGAATTGAAGAAAGCAGGAACGGCAGGACAATGTAGCACAGTTTGGTAAGTAGTTTACGAAAACCATAGGTTAAGCCAATTAACACTATATTCCTATTACAAGAAGCCGTTAAGCAGAAGAATCAATCGCGCGAGATGACACAGTACTTTGTTCTTTAAAAACAGGGAATGGAAAGCAAGGAAAAAGTCCGATAATCGGACAAGAAAGCGAGGAAAAACTTATGATGAAATGTGAACTTGAAAATTTAATCGGCTATGAAATACCCTATGCCGAGTATGAGCGCGTTGAAAGAGTCTACATGAATATAGAAAGTCTTTCAAAACAGTCGATTGCAGACCTTTACATGAAGGACAAGCAGTTAATTATAGACATTTCCGGCTATATCGCATCTGCTGAAAGCACCGTAAATGAACTTGCAGAACGTCTTTCAGAGCTGGAAACCGTAAACGAAGAGTTGCAGACACAGCTACACCAGTACAAAGTACTGTTTGCCGACATACAAAGAAATGCAACTGTAGACCTCTACACCGCCCTGATGGGTATAACACCGTAAAGGGGGTGTGCACTATGGGAAAGAGAATCAGCAAAAACGCAACTGCAAGCGACTTCACAACCACCACAACAAGCGTGCCCAGCACCGCCGTATCGCTCACCACACCGCAGGACGCAGAACAGATAACACCAACAGCGGACGATATCGTCATTACATCAAAGGACGCCATCAAAAAGCACCTGAAAGTACTGGACACCGCCGTTAAAACTTTAAAGAAGGGATTTCTTGAAATCGGCTTCAATCTCCTATGGTTCCGCGACACTCTTGCATACCAGCAGATTGAGGACAAAGAATACAAAAACATTGAATCCTTTGCCAAAGACCGCTACGACATAAGCCGCTCTACCGCATACGGCTACATACAGATCGCAGAACGCTTTGGGCAGGTCAATCCCAAAACAAAGGAAATCGACAGTTTAAAGGAAGAATATAAGGATTTCAGCCCCACCGCCCTGATGGTGATGTGCACGCTTGACGACGAGACCGTAGCAAAGTGTAAGTCCAACATGAAAGTCAAGGACATAAAAGCCCTTGCCGCCGCAAAGGACGAGGACGACGAGGACCCGGACAGCACAGACGAGGACGACGAGGACACAGACGACAGCACAGACGAGGACAACGAGGACACAGACGACAGCGACAGCGATATCAATTCCGACGACAGCCGCCTAAAGGGCGTGTGCCTTCTCCACATCAACACTGTTGAGGAACTGGAAAACAAGAAGGAATATATTTTCGACATCATGAAGAAAATCCTGACCCAAAAGACTGCCGTTGATTATACTGTAGGCATCTTACAGCTTGACCCGCCGGAGATCTCAAAGCAGGCATAGCAGGCATAGCACAGGCGAAAAGTCCGATTATTGGACAAAGCATATAAAATGGCAAAAACAAAGAACAAGAACAAAACACAGCGTTGACAGGGTCTGAGGTGTGACGCGCAACGCCCACACCGCCCCAACGCTCAACAAGGAAAGAGAGGAAAATCACATGAAAATCAGAATGAACGCATCATTAATGGTAATCGGCAAATCAACACAGCAGGGCAAATGTTGTCCAGCGAATTAGATGCACCAGCTCCATGCAGATTAAATGCGCCTGATTTAGACTTTGCATGCCGCACATCC
>VSNR01000066.1 GCA_009774345.1 Lachnospiraceae bacterium
ATTTTCCATTATGCTCCCTACAAGATAATTTTTTGAAATGTCCGAGTCTTGTAACATTTCAGCCGCATTTTTTATGCTGCTTCGGACATTTCTGTGACATTTGGATTTTATAATGTCCGAAGAACAAGGTTCTTAGAACTTTGTTCTTTAATCAACAGGCAGAAAGCCTTGAAACACCACAAGGGTATACCTGTATGTCCTGAAAAACAGGACAGAGATAAGGAAAGGAGCATTTGATTATGAATGTATTACAAACAATCGATCTGAAAAAGTACTATGGCAGTGAGCCAAACATTACCCGCGCCCTGGATGGTGTCAGCCTCTCTGTGGAACAGGGTGAGTTTGTGGCGATTGTCGGAACGTCCGGCAGTGGGAAATCCACCCTGCTTAACATGATGGGCGGGCTGGATACGCCCACGTCCGGCAATGTTATTGTCCGTGGGGATGAGCTGGCCAAAAAGAATGACGAGGAGCTGACCATCTTCCGCCGCCGCAACATCGGCTTTATCTTCCAGAACTATAATCTTGTGCCGATCCTGAATGTGTATGAGAACATTGTCCTGCCTGTGGAGCTGGACGGAGATACAGCAGACAAGAAGTTCATGGACGAGATCGTGGGGATGCTGGCACTTCAAGATAAACTGCAGAATATGCCGAATAACCTTTCCGGCGGACAGCAGCAGCGTGTCGCCATTGCCCGCGCCCTGATCACCAAACCAGCCATCATCCTGGCCGATGAGCCCACCGGAAATCTGGATTCCAAGACCAGCGCCGATGTGCTGGGGCTTTTAAAGCGTACCAGTATGGAGTTTAACCAGACCATTGTCATGATTACCCATAATAACGAGATTGCCCAGCTTGCTGACCGGATCATAAGGATTGAGGACGGCAGGATCGTGGAGTAAGGGGGTGGCAGATCATGACATGGCCTTTTGAAAATGATACCAGCGCTGTTACCCATAGGTTATCAAATGCCCGTATTGGACAGAACCGTTTCAGGAATCGTCTGATTGGGATCATTATCTTTATGGCGGCAGCCATTATGGCGTTTGTTTCTTCTTATGCATATAACATTACAAATGAATATGCGGCATCAACTGCATATCAGGGAATTTTCCAAAACCTTTCACAGGAGAATATCTCTTTGCTGAAAGAAGATCCCCATATTCAAAAAGTGGGTGTATATCAGTCTGTCGGCATGACGGAACAGGTAAATGGCATCACAATGGGTATGGTATGTTCTGATGAAACAACCATGCAGCTCTCCAACATCACACTGTTGGAAGGACGTATGCCCCAGGCAGCGGATGAATTGCTCGTGGAAAGGGGATATATAGATGCCCTGACTCTAAAAGCGGGGATCGGCGACACAATATCCCTTCATTATCGCAATCAGGCAAGCCGTCAGTTAGAAACTAAAGATTTCCGGATTACAGGTTTTATTCAGACAACCGCTGAGAATGACAGGGACAGGGTTGCTTATAACGCTATTGTTTCACAGAATTTTGTGTGGGAAAACCCTGCTCTTTCCACTGGGCCGGTGGCAGCTATGGTTTCTGTCCATGATACTGCAAAATATACCAATCAGGAATTAAAAGAGCTGATACGGACGATTGGCCTGGATTGTGGGATCTCTGCAGACAATATTCAGGTAAATAATTTATACATTGACAGCAATAACATGTCAAAAGAGACGGTACTGACGGTTTTGCTCGTTGGGTTGGTCTTAATCGGTGTATGTTCCCTAGTTGTCTACAATATATTTTACATTTCGGTTATAAATAATGTAGCTTCCTTTGGACAGCTGCGCACGATTGGTACTACGAAGAAGCAAATCAGACAGATTATTTCACGGGAAGGAAACTATCTTGCGCTTCATTTCATTCCGTTTGGATGTATGGCAGGCGCGATGTTATCTTTTTTGATAGACCGGAGTGCTTTTCAGCTGCTTCCAGATATTGTGATTGCATTTTTATCAGGAATCGCTGTATTTATTTGTGTAAGGCTGTCTGTTTTAAAACCGGCAAAGATTGCCATGTCAGTTTCACCTGTGGAAGCATTCCATTATAGCGGTTATAGCGGAACAAAAAAGAGGAAAAAGAGCGGGAAGCATCTTACGCCGTTTTCACTTGCGGCTATGAACCTGTTCCGTAACAGGAAGAAAAGTATATTGACCTTTATTTCACTGGCTTTGAGCGGAATGATGTTTATAGGGATTTCTTCCCTACTATCCTCCCTTGATCCTGAGCAAAGGGCGAAACAGGCCTTCCCTTATGAGGGAAGTTATGTGGTGGAATTGAACCGGGCGCTGGTCACGCCTACGTTTTCCCTCACTCAGCTGCAGGAAAACAATCTACTGACAGATGAATTGAAAAATGATATTTTGTCAATTGACGGGGTAGATGAAATTATCTGCCAGCAGGAGATATGCGTCGGGATAGATGGAATGGAAACGGCAATCCGGAGTATGAACACAGAGGATTATAAGGAATTAAAGAACAAGATAATGATCGGGGAATTGCCGGGTTATGACCATACAGGGGAAAACTCCCTTATCATTAACATGGGCAGTCCGGAATTAGAATACCTGCATAAGAGCTATGAGGTGGGCGATACCGTCACTTTTTCACAGGCAGGAAACAGCCTTACTTATACCGTATCTGCGATTGTTTTTGACAGGGACAGATCTGTCAGCTTTATCCTTCCGGCAGGTGAAATGGAACAGATGGTTCCCTATAATGCAAGCAGTGCGTTTGTGATCCGGGCAAAGACAGACAGTTATGCTGGAATTGAGGATGAATTACATTCATTGGTTTTGGCAAGCGATACTTTGCGCCTTAAAACATTAAAAGATATGACGATGCAATACAAAAGCGTGTTCAGCACAATTTCCATTGCGGCATATGCGCTGTTAGCGGTCATTGTCATATTTAGTATTATCAACCTGGTCAATACCAGTATGACAAATATCATTTCCAGAAGGAAAGAAATGGGATTGTTCCGGGCGGTTGGCTTAAGCCACAGACAGCTTTATCATATGATAGGATTTGAAAATGCATTTCAAACGGCTGGCAGTTTTGCCGCTTCCCTTATCTGTGGTCTGGGAATTGGAAAAGCAATATGCTCTGCCATAGGGAATGTGCCTGGATTCAGCTTCGTAAATTATACTTTTCCTGTAATACCGGTTTTCTTATATGTCCTGTTAGTTTTTATGCTTCAATTGGCCCTTACAAAATGGGCTGGCCGGTATTGCAGAAAAAATAGTGTCGTAGAGCAGCTTCGTGTGACGGAATAGGAGGTGTAGGACATGACATGGCCTTTTGAAAATGATACCGGCGCTGTTATTAAAAAATTAGCGTCTGCTCAATTAAAGAAAGAGCGTTTGAAGAAAATTTTTACGGTTACTGCCATTTCATTGGCAACATTTTTGATGGCATCCGTATTGCTCCTGGTTTCTGGGATTATTACAGTGAACCAAAAGGGAGGCAATAACATCACGGGGTCTTATCATGCGCTTATTTCCGGCATAGAAAAAGAACAATACCAGAAATTGAGTGATGATGTGCGGGTGGATCTATGCGGATTCACAGCGTCCATTGGCAGCGTGAAATCCGGAAATGACCGCCTTAATATTTCGTATTGCAACAATGATGCACTTACATTAAATGGGCTGTCTGTTTCTGAGGGGAAAATGCCGGAGAAAGCGAATGAGATCCTGATTGAACAGGAATATTTAATCCGGCAGAAGATAAATGCTAAAATTGGAGATACCATCCGGCTGCCAGACCCAGACAACGGCCAGGAAAAATCCTTTCTTATAACAGGATACCTGAAGACAGGGGCGAAAGGCACTGACCGTTCCTTATATGCGGCTATGGTTTCTGAAGAATACTTCTCAGAAATGGATGGATGGGATCGCTTTTCACCGGCAGTCATGCTCCGTGTAAATTTAGATGCGGGCTCTGGGGATGTAAAAAACCTAATATCACAGATAGCGGCTGATGCAGGCTGTAAAGCGGCTCCTTCTTATAATGAAGCGTATCTGAACCTTAGCCAGCCTTCGGCATTGATGGTTCTGGCGGCTGTTGCCGGGCTGGTTGTTATCGTGATCGCTGGTGTTTTGGTTATATACAACATTTTTTATATTTCCATTATCAATTCCATTAAACAATATGGACAGCTCCGCACAATAGGTATGACAGCAAAACAGATTCAAAGGCTTGTTCTCAGGGAGGGGACTTTGCTGATGTTACCTGCAATTCCGATGGGACTGATTGCGGGAATTGCAGTGGCTTATCTTTTGATTCCCCATGGATTTGGATTATGGAATGTACTATGGATATGCCCGGTTGTTGTTGCGTTGACCTATGCCACTGTGCGCCTGTCCATCAAAAAGCCTGCTAAGATAGCGGCGGCCGTTTCACCCATAGAGGCTTCCCGCTATGAACAAAATAACCAGCCTGAATGTAGACATCGGCAGTACAAACTAACGCCGGGGTATTTGGCAGTAAATCAAGTGTTGCGTTATAAGAAAAAGAATATGCTGACAGTCGCCTCTCTTGTCCTGACTGGCGTTCTGCTGTTAGGTTTATCCTCTGTCCTTTCTTCGATCAATGCAAAAGATATGTCTTTATCTGGATTTGCAAGAGGACAATTCGTTTTAAGGATCTCAAATCAGGAGCTGATGGAAAATCCTTTGGAAATTTTGCAGGAATCAAGTCCTTTTACGGAGGAAGTGGAAAAAGAACTCTCGCAATTATCAGGTGTGCAAAAGATTATAGACGATTGGCATCTCCCAGCTTCCTATGATCTGCAGGCCCTGGAGTCAGATGCTGAAATTGTAGGATTTGAGAAAGCAGATATGGCTTTGCTGCAAAGCTGTCTCTTAAATGGAACAATATCAGATTATGAGCAAATGGCATCTGAGAATCAGATGGTGATTGGCAGGCCAAATGACTTTGAAAAGTATTTTGGTATTTATCCAGAGGCCGGCTCGTCTGTAACGCTGAAGATTTTTGATGGGCAGAATACGGAGAATCTGGAATTTGAGATTGCGGCAGTCCTTGACGAAAGTAAGATCGGAAATCATGGCGATAAAATAGATATGCTGTTATTACCGGTTGATTCCATGCAAAAAATCGCACACAGCAATCTCACATATCAGTATGTGATTCGTGTAGAGGATTCTTTGGAACAGCAGGCAGAAAACGAAATAGACCAGATTGTATCAGATCACCCGCAGCTGAGTGTGGATTCCCTTTCTGCGGCCATTGCCCAGAATGAAAACTTCCTGCAGGGAACACAGTCAGCCCTTGCAATAGCCATTGTTTTAATTGGCTGTTTTTCTGTGATGAATTTGTTGAATACCATTTTGACGGGAATTATCGTAAGGAGCAGGGAATTTTCTCTCATGCGTTCCGTGGGAATGTCCCAAAAACAATTATCCGTGATGGTTCATAAAGAGGGATTGATCGTAGTCGGCATGGGACTTGTATTATCTGTGATAATTGGTGGAGGAATTGGATATGTTCTTTGCTCATTTTTGAAAAACAGCCTGATGAGCTATTTGAATTATGAATTTCCATTGGGTATTACAATCTTGAATTGTGCGATTATTATTTTATGTAGTGTGCTGATTACAACAAGTGCCTTAAAGCAGCAAAGCAAGTCATCAATGGTGGAAGCTCTGCGATAAGTGTATTTTTTAGAATTTCATAGAAGGAGGTGGCCGATATGACATGGCCTTTTGAAAATGATACCAGTATCGTAGAAAAGAAACTGGCAGTACGGAGCATAAAAGCAGACAGACGTCGGAGTGTTTTTATTATTCTTACGATCGCCCTTGCCGTCTGCCTGATGGGAAGCCTCTGCTTTCTCTATTCCGCCCAGCAGATGAAGACGCTGGATGGTATCCTGGGGCAGTATCAGGCCGGGTGCAGCGGGTTGACCAGGGAAGAGGTCGCCCGGCTTGTGGACGCCGGAAAGTTTGAGAAATGGGGTTGTACTGTCGAGACGGGAACCGCCCGTCATGAGGACAGTGTTTTGAACGTCAGCTATGTAAGCAAAGAGATGATTGACCTGATGGGCTACGGTGAGATTACCGGGGCTTATCCACAAAAGGAGAATGAGTTGTGCGTGGAACGCTCCTTTTTCCGTTATTTTGGTCTCTCAGGGGAGGTTGGTCAGACAGTGGTTCTGGATTTGGGCAGCGGCGAGAAGTCCTATACGGTCACAGGTATTTTAGAGGCGGAGAATGACAGCCGGATCTTCACGGTCTGGATTCCGGAGGCAGCTGTGGAGGCGGACAGCCACAATGCCCCCTATGAGCTGCGGTTCCGCTTTGCTGGGAGCCAGGGCATGGAACCGGCTCAGCTCCGGGCAGATATTGAACAGTTCTTTTCGGAAATGGGCATTCCGGAGGAGCGAACCTTTTACAGCTCCAGCTATTTTGGTATGGTGGATCTGTATCTTGGAAATGGGATGGAGGTCTATGCTGCGGCACTCCTGATTGCCGTGGTCTGCTCCATTGTGATTTACAACATTTTCTACATCTCCGTCATGGGCAAAATGCGGGAATACGGCCGTTTGAAAGTGCTGGGAACCACGCCAAAGCAGTTGAAGCGGGTAGTCAGGCGGGAGAGGCGCTTCCTGACCGCTGTTGCCATTCCCATCGGATTGATCTGCGCCGCAGGCATGGCGCTGATCGCAGTCCCCGGCTACTGGTCCTGGGGCGACAATATCCGCTCTGCAGTGGTGGTTTTCCTCCTTACCTATGGCGCCGTCCTGATCGCCACCAGAAAACCCATGGCGATGGCGGGAAAGGTCTCAGCCATTGAGGCCATCCGTACCACTGCATATTCCGGGCAGCAGGGACGCAGTGTCTCCAGGCAGCTTCATCGCCGTCTGACCATGCCCCGGCTGGCTCTGATGAATTTCTCCCGGAACCGGAAAAAGGCGTTTGTAACGGCTCTTTCTTTAAGTTTGACTGGGATTCTGCTGCTCTGCATTTCCGCCTACGCAAACTCGGTGGACGTCAAGGAAATGGCTCAGTCTCAATTCGGAGACAGGAGCCAGTATCTGTTGCAATATGAAGATCACGCCGGCTGGGAATTTGTGGAGATGCAGAAGGAGAATCCCCTGGGGCTGCCCCTGCAGGAGAAGCTGGCCGCCCTCCCCGGCGTGGATGATGTCACAGCCTACAGCCTGGCCTGCGTGGAGATTCCCGCCATCAGCGCCATTCCCGGAAATCGGGCGCATGAGCCCTTTGTTGTCAGGGGAATTTCCCGGGAGGATATGAAGGAGATGTACGTGGGCGATGCAGTTCTGGATGGAGCAGCGGACTACCAGCAGCTTCTGGATGGAAACGGCATTCTGGTCTGTCCTGCCGGCAGTGCGCTGAGAGAAATCTATCGGACCGGCTATCAGGTCGGGGATACGATCACTGTCTCCTGCTACAACGGACGGACGAAGACCTATACGGTGATGGGCATTGTGCGGGATGTTCAGATTGGCAGCTCATCTCATTTCTTTATTCTGCCCGAAGAGGAACTGTCCGCCCTGTATCCGGAAATTCAGGATTTTACCGGCTATGTCAATCTCCACACGGGGCGGGACAGCAATCAGCTGCGGCGGGCGGTGTTCGGCGCCGTGTCCGACCAGCGGGTGGTAATCTCCGGTTTGGACGACCTGTCCGCCGAGCTGGAGCGCGGCCTGCAGGGAGAACTAGCCCGGGACTACGGCATCCTGGTCTTTATCTTTGTGTTCGCTTTGATTAACCTTGCCAATACCCTGATTACCAATCTGCTCACCCGCCAGCAGGAGTTCGGTGTGTTCCAGTCCGTAGGCATGAGTGACCGGCAGCTGTCCAAAATGCTGTCTTTTGAGTGCCTGTACTATGTGGTAATCACGCTACTGACCACCCTGACACTGGGAACGGCGTGTAGTCTGGCCGTGTGCAAAGTCTTCGACCGGATCGGCATGTTTGGGACACTCACCTATCACTTCCCGGCGGTCCAGGTGCTATTGTTCGGAGCCGCACTGCTTCTGGTGCAGGGAGTGTTTTCAGTCTGCGCAGTCCGCTATACCAGAAAGCTTTCCCTTGTGGAGCGAATTAAGGCGACAGAATGATTGGAGGGAGACAGACATGACATGGCCTTTTGAAAATGATACCGGCGCTATTGTGAAAAAGCTTGCAAAGCGCAGCCTCGCCAGCGAGAAACGCCGGAACCTGATGGTGGTAATTGCAGTTGCTCTGGCGGCGTTTCTGATCTGTTTTGCAGCGGTTATATCCGTTTCTGTTGCACAGATTCAGCGTAATCAGGTGGCCGACACCTATGAGGCGGTCTTCACCGGCGTGGAGGCGGACCATGTGGCGGCGCTGAAAGAACTGCCGGAGCTTGCCCGGGTGGGTGAATACTATCTGCTGGGGCAGGAGCATTCAGGGCAGGGATACAACGCCTCCTATGTGTACTGCGA
This sequence comes from Lachnospiraceae bacterium, assembly GCA_009774345.1. GTDB lineage: Bacteria > Bacillota > Clostridia > Lachnospirales > Lachnospiraceae > COE1. The sequence continues at coordinate 8,476 of VSNR01000066.1, forward strand.
CAGCGACATGATGTATATTGCCCGCAGTCAGATGGAGCTGGTAAAAGGAGAGCTCCCGGCAAAGGCGAATGAAGTCGCTGTCAGCGAATATTTTCTCTCTAATTTCGGTTCCAGTGCCAAAATCGGTGAGACGGTCCGGTTGGATACCGGGAGCTTTCATGGCGACTATACCGTGACCGGAATCCTGTCCATCGCGGGAGAAAAGGAAGGAAATATCTGCGCCATTGCAATATCCAAAGCGGCCTTGACGCAGTGGGCCGGATTTGACTCTGCAGGATACCGTGCCTATGTGCATTTCAAAAATGACAGGCAGTTTGACCAGGATACCATGACTGCCCACTGTCTTGAGATTGCCGCACGGTTTGGCTCTGCACATGTAGGGATGAACAGCAATTATTTTGCTTCCAATTCCAGATCCATTGACTTTGTGACCATTTTCGGCATAGCGGCTCTTGTGCTTGCCGGAGGATATGTAGTCATCCAGAGTATTTTCCGTATTTCTGTGAACGACAAAATACAAAGCTATGGGCAGCTCCGCACCATCGGCGCAACATCCAGACAGCTCCGGCGCATCGTGAAAAAGGAGAGCCGACGGCTGGGCGGTATTGGAATCCTGCTGGGTATCCTGTCAGGTGTGGGCGGCGGCCTGCTCCTGTTTCCCAAAGGGTTTCACGGGGGGTATTATGGGGCAGCTGTGCTTCTGACCATGGTGGTCTGCTGGTTCATGGTAGCGTCTTCCGTTTACGGCCCGGTGAAAATAGCTGCCAGCATTTCGCCGCTGGAGGCAGTACGTTTTTCAGCAGGAAAGGTATCGCCCCCTTGCTGGCACTTGGCGGCAATTTGTCGGAAAGCATTCCGAAAGCGTTCCTCGCCTGCTTTCTTCCATCAGGAAAAGACTCGCAGCAGGAAGAAACACCGGAAACTAAGTCCCGTATCCATGGGATTTGCAAATTTTGGACGCGACCGCAAGAAGTCAGTGAGTATTGCAGTATCCCTAAGCCTGGGCGGAATCCTTCTTCTGGTGGTGTCTTCCATGGTTCTGACACGCTCGCCCCAGCAGGCTGCAAGATTGTATTTCCCAGACGGAGATTATAAGGTCTATTTGTCCTCAGAGCAATCAGAGGAAGAAGTTATGGCTGCCGGTAATCCGCTGAATGAAGAACTGAGACAGGAAATCCTTTCTGTGGATGGGATAATGGATGTACTGGTTACCCGACGGTCACTGCACGCAAAATTCGGAACTTCCGAAAGCACTGAGGCCGGTATGTGCGACATGCTGACGGACTCAAACCGCATGGATGTAGAAGCTGCGCTGGTATCCGGCGCCATGCCGACGGATGCCCATAGCATCCTTCTGGGTACGGGCTATCAGAAGTACCTTGCTGATATGGATGTTGGGGCTGTCATGGAGCTGTCTCTGGGGCAAAAGACCGTTACTGTTACCATATCCGGACTGTTTGATATGTCGAAGATGACAAACGGACATGGTGCGCTTGCCATGGATTCGGCGGGACTGTTTGCACCGGAGGAACTGTTTCATGAGCTCCATCCTGAAATCGAAAGTTTTGACTACTCCTGGAGCATTGTGAATGATCCTCAAAAAGCAGAGTCTGTGGAAAGCAGTCTGCAGGAGCTGGTATCCGGCCGCAGCAATCTTGGAGTGGATACGATAGCCGCACATATCGAATATGAGAAAATGCAGAACAGCATTATTTTTGGAAGCCTGCAGGCGCTTTCCTGGCTGATCTTCCTGTTCGGCGTTGTCAATCTGATCAATACGACGCTTTCCAACCAGATGTCCCGGAAGCGGGAGAACAGTATCCTGCGCTCCGTTGGCCTGACAGGGAAGCAGCTGTGCCGGATGAGTGTCACCGAGGGGATGTGTCATGCGCTTTTTGCGGCGCTTACCGTCGTGATCCTGGGGCTGCCGATTTCCATGGCAGTCTGTGCGGAAGTCAGCAAGAAATCCTTTGCCGGCGCAGTTGTCCCATACCAGTTCCCGTTCTTGCAAATGGGGCTGTTCCTCATGGTGCTGTTTGGCATGGAGGTAGTCCTGTCTGTCTGGATGGTGCGCAGGCAGAAAAAGCAATCTCTGGTAGAACAGATGAGGGCATAAAGTTAAAATTAACTTAGGTAAAAATTGATAAAATTTCGCACAGCATTTCACGGCAACAGATAAACATTTCACAGCAATTAAATTGTTTTGGTATTTTTGGCAGGATATAATAAAATGTTTTTTATGGCAATGATGATATCATGGCGAGGAGGTGGCGCATTGATCCGTATTGCAATCTGTGATGATGAAAAACACATGTCCGATCATATAAGGGCAATGGCCTCCGATTTTTTCCGTAAAAAGAACAGGGAGATTCAGCTTCGGACATTTTCAAGTGGCGAAGAGCTGCTAAGCTACGACGGGCAGATCGACATCCTGTTTCTGGACATCCAGATGAAGGGCATGGACGGCATAGAAACGGCAAGGAAGCTGAGGGCTTCTAAGTTCCAGGGATTCCTGATCTTTATCACGGTACTGAAAGAGATGGTATTTCAGTCTTTCGAGGTGCAGGCCTACGATTATCTGGTCAAGCCGGTGGATGAAAAACAGTTTGAAAAGACGATGGAGCGCCTTTACGTTTCCATGCAAAACGTCGGCGAGGACAGCCTGCTGGTGCAAAAGGGATATGAGGGGCGCATTATCCGGGAGGAGGAGATTGTTTTCTGCGAGATCATAGACCGGAAAATATATCTGAACCTGGCTTCCGGCGAGGTTGTTGATTATTATGAGCGGATCGAAAATCTGGAAACGAAGCTGGGCAGCCATTTTTTCCGGTGCCACAGGAGCTATCTCATCAACCTGAAGCATTTAAAAGGATATAAAAACGGGACTGCCTGTATGGATAACGGCAAAGAGGTTCCCGTATCACGGCTGCGGAGTAAGGAGTTTTCCAGTGTTGTTCTGCAGTATATGAAGAATATGTAAGGTTTTTTTACATATGGGGGCAGGTAGCATGGCTGAGTATTTAGATTTTTTTAATGTATATATAATGGGCGCTGTCGAGATGTCCTTCCAGTCTTATTTCCTGGCAAAAATTTTGAAAAAGAAAATGTGGCCTCCTTTTTATTTCCTGTTTGCAGTATGCGCAGTGATTGTCAATGATCTTGTTCCGAGCGGCATGTTCACGGGCTTTGTGGTGCTTGTCTTTCTGCTCACGGCATACGGGACTTTTATCTGCCATGCAGATTTTAAGTATTCCCTTCTGTATGCGGCTTTGGCAATGGAAATCATGTTGCTCTGCAGCGGAATTGTAAACTCGCTGATGAGTCTTCCATACCCATGGCTGCCGGCCTTTTTCCATGAGACAGATAATATTGCGGCCATGCTGGTCAGTGAGGCCGCATCATTGGTTCTGACCGGTTTTTGTTATTATATGGTGTACCGTTATTTTTCCTGGGATGATTTTGATCCCGTGGATACTCCTAAAACCACAATGGGAATGCAGCAGATGGTTTTGATTTTCATTCCGATCCTGATGATATTTATTATGAGTAGCTATATCAATGCGATTGAATATGATTTCCAGTTTGAGATCTCGGTGGACAAAGGGCCTGCGGAACACTTTTTCAGCCATGGGCAGATGCTGTCCATGTATTTTCTGGGACTTGCCAGTCTGTTCTGCATCCTGTTTTCCTATAAGAAACTGCAGCAGAGTTTTCGTTTTAGCACTGAAATTTCACTGATGGAACAACAGGAACATTCCCTGAACCAGTATGTTGAGGAAGCGAAAGCCCGTTACGATGAAACAAAGTCCTTCCGACATGACATTAGGAACCACATCGCAGTGGTAAAAAAGCTCCTGCAGAATGGGAAACTGGAGGAAACCATAACCTATGTGGAGGATCTGGACGATATGGCGGAAAAAATGTCATTCCCCTGCAGTACCAACAACCCGGTGGTGGATATCCTGGTGGGGAACAAGCTGGGGATTGCAAAAAGCATGGGGATCGATGTGGACTGTTCCCTTCCTCTGCCATATCCCTGTGGCATCAGAGATATTGATATCTGTATTGTCCTGTCAAATGCACTGGATAATGCAATCCATGCAGTAAAAAATCTGGGTACTGGCATAGAAAAGTATATCCGTGTGTCCGGGCGGATCCAGGGAGATTTCCTTATGATGGAAATTCAGAACAGCTTCCATGGGAAAAGTGTGTTCAAAAAAGGGACAGGTCTGTCGAATGTAAAAAAAGTGGCTGAAAAATATGGCGGCGCCATGAGTATAGAGACTCAGGAGCATGTATTTGTCCTCCATGTGCTGCTGATCATTCCACAGCATCCAGAAAGCAGCACACAGCAAATGGATTAAAATGCTGCTTACTACAGCCGAAAAAAAAGAAAAAGGAAGCTGTCTGCGGCGGAGAGCGGCTGCAAAGCAGCTTAAAGCGACTGAAAAGAAGTCGCTTGACAATATCAATTTGAAGGAGGAACACGCTTATGGCAATGCAGATTCAAGGAAATTATGATCATTCCGGCGCCGACTACGCAGAGCGGGTGAAGGAAAAACAGGCCGCCGAGAGGGCGGAAAAGGCAAAGGAGGCAGAAAAGGCTGCAGAGGAGAAAAACTCCGGCAGACTGTCCGAACCAAAGGACGAGTACATCAGCAGTGAAAAATCGGGGAATCAGCCTACGGGATTGTACCGGGTAGGCCAGGATGAGAACGGAAACCGGAAAATCTTTTTTGATGACCCGAAAGCTGGCCATGCAAAGGAACAGGATGACCGTTCCGAGAAAAACGAAGATGGCAAAGCACCGAAGGTAGGCGGAGACAACCAGGGAAAGCCGGCGGAGAAATGTGTCACAAATACGGATAAGGTTGACAGGGAGATCAAGAAGCTGAAAGAGAAAAAGCAGCAGCTCAAACAGCAGATCCAGTCTGCTTCCGGAGATGAAAAGAAAATCCGGGAGCTGGAGAAAAAGCTGACACAGGTAGAAAACGAGTTAAGCCAGAAGGACAATGATACATACAGGCGGCAGAATGCTTCTGTATCAGAATAAAAGAGACTTAAGTTTTTAGTGTGGTATCAATACCGGGAGATGGTGGCAAATGCGCACTGTTTCCCGGGATTTTGGAAATGGATTATTTGGATTTCTAAAAAATATTATATCAGGAAAAATTCAAAGAGGAATAATTATGCATACGAAAACAATGGAAGGCCTTGCAGGGGCAAGCATGAGTATGAAACTGATGAATACACCGCTGCGAGTTTATAAAGAAGCGGAGCGAAGAGGAGATACAGCCGTCATGGAACGGGCAATGGGGTATGTAGGGGACTTTGCGGATAAAGCAGAAGACTATCAGAAAGTCACAGAAAAAGGGATGAAAGAGGATGCAAAGGAAGCGAGGGAAAAAGCGAAGGCGGAGCAGGAAAATGCCATTCAGAAGCGCAGGGAAGAGCGTGAGGAACTGGAAAAGAGAATAGCGGAAAGCCAGAATGAGGATACTGATATCGTAAGCATAAGCGAGCGTGGAAAGGCCGCGTTGGACGAGAAGACGGATTCGGTTCAGACTGGTGCAGATAATGGCATATCTGCAGAAAAAACAGTGGATGCTGTTAAGATGGAGCCTGTAATCTATACGAAGACCGGGGAATCAGTCGGACCTGAACCTGGCGCAACTCTCTCTGTTTCCGTATAAAAAGAATCAGAAAAATCATATTGGTTTCATATGAGATACAATCAGGAGTCAAATGAGTTACAATATATTAGTAGTAGATGACGAAAAAGAACTGGCCGATGTAATCGAGCTTTATCTTACAGCAGACGGCTGCACGGTTCATAAATGTTATACGGGCAAAGAAGCTCTGGAGTGCATCGCGCATACAGACCTGGATCTGGCAATTCTGGATGTGATGCTCCCTGATGTGGACGGCTTTCAAATTTGTAAAAAAATCCGGGAGAAGTTCTGGTATCCTGTCATTATGCTCACAGCAAAAGGGACGGACGTGGATAAGATCATGGGTCTGACCATTGGAGCGGATGATTATATTACAAAACCCTTTAACCCGCTGGAGGTGGCTGCCCGTGTAAAAACCCAGCTGCGGCGGTACCGGCTTTACAATCATTCTGCAGCAGAGCAGGGGGAGCCGGCCCGCGAGTATGATATAAGGGGACTGGTAATCAACAGGGACAGTCATAAGTGCTTTCTGTTTGGAAATGAACTACAGCTGACTCCTATTGAATTTGCCATCCTCTGGTATCTCTGTGAGCGGCAGGGCGTAGTGGTCCCTTCCGAGGAGCTTTTTGAGGCGGTATGGGGCGAGAAGTTCCTGCAGAATAATAATACCGTCATGGCCCATATCGGGCGGCTGCGGGAAAAGATGGGAGATCCTGCCAGAAATCCCAGGTTTATAAAAACAGTATGGGGGGTTGGTTATATCATTGAAAAATAGAAAAGATTTTCGCCAGCTCCGCATAAAGATTTTCCTCCGGACGATTGCCGCGCTGGTAGTGGCCGTTTCTGTCATCTATATCACATATTCTGTTTTACTGCGCGGCCGCTTCGCTGATGGGATGGTGGCGCTTTTTCAGACTGCCCTTGGAATAAAATACGATGCGGCTCTCCAACTGTACGAGCGGATATTTCGCAGCCATATGGATGCCATGATTCTGTTTTCCATTCTGCTGATATTCGCCGTATTGTTCTATTTTTATCTCCGTTGGCTTACACGGTACTTTGAGACGGTCAGTGAAGGAATGGATCTTCTGCTTGCGGATGCCCCAGGAGAGATTTCCCTTCCCCCGGAGTTGTTCTCCATTGAGAGGAAAATGAACTTGGCAAAGCACACGATGCTCCTGCAGAAAAGTGATATGCTCGTGGCAGAACAGCGGAAAAATGATCTGATCATGTACCTGGCCCACGACCTGAAAACGCCGCTTGCTTCCACCATCAGTTATCTGAATTTACTCCGGGATGAAAAACAGATTTCCGAGGAGCTGCGGGAGAAGTACCTTTCCATCTCCCTTGCCAAATCAGAACGGCTGGAGGACTTAATCAACGAATTCCTGGAAATTGCGAGATACAGCCTGTCGAACATAACACTGCAATATAAGGAGATCAATCTTACCCGCCTGTTGGAGCAGCTTGTATATGAGTTTCAGCCGATACTGGACAGAAAGGGGCTGACCTGCCGCCTTGCGGCTGCGGATGATATTCTGCTGAAATGTGATGCGGATAAGATGCAGCGGGTGTTTGACAATCTTTTGCGCAATGCCGTGCTTTACAGCTATGACGGAACCGAAATTATCATCGAAGCCGAACAGGGCAAAGACAGCCTGGTACTGAGATTTTCTAATCATGGCGGGACCATTCCAAAAGAACGGCTGGAGCGGATCTTTGAACAGTTTTACAGACTGGATACGGAGCGCGGATCTGGCGGAACCGGGCTGGGACTGGCCATTGCCAGACAGATCGTTACACTTCATAAGGGGGTAATCACAGCGGAAAGTGAAAATGAGCGGACGGTTTTTACTGTAACGCTTCCTGTTTTATAGGAAAATCGTAAGAAAATCCGTAGGGAAAACACAGAATAAGAACCAGTGGTTTTAGTATAATACTGCTAAAGCTGCTGATTTTTGTTTTGGGAGGAAAAACTATGTTTATGATAAGAGAAATTTTGGGCTACTGCATCATCAGTGCCATAGGAATTGCCTGTATGGCCGTTCTTTATGCACCTGTCTGCTTTTTACTGAGAAAACGGGTACCCCCAAAGAAGCAGATTGCCTGTTTTCTGTTTGGAGCCTGTGTAATTATGGTTCTCGCTGCAACAGTCGTGGTTGGTGCGACAGGAACGGCTGCGGCTGACCGGTCATTGAATCTTGTCCCTTTCCGGGTTTTTCAGGAAACCTGGGATATGCCACAGCCTAAGAAAATTGCCCAGACCGTTGCAAATATTGTGATGTTCATTCCATTGGGATTTATGCTGCCAACTGCCTTTCGGGGTATGCGATATTTTTGGAAAACCGCTCTTTCCCTGACACTATTTTCCCTGGCGATTGAAACTGCACAATATTTTACCGGGAGATCAGCAGACATTGATGATCTTATGCTGAATGCGTCAGGCGGCATATTGGGGTATCTGGCATTTTTTATCATTTCTAAGCTGGTCCGGAAAAAACGTTCCCGCAAATCAAGGCGGAAACATAACCATTCCGTGTGAAAATCTTAAGAAAATCCGTAGAAAAAGAGTGGAATACCGTGTGAACAAACAAGGAAATGGTGCTTTTGTTTTTGGTACAATGAGCGTACTAAGGCATGGGCACTTTTTTAATGCCGAAGGGACTTTACCCTTCAGTGCCATCGCGCAGCGATTTTAATAGGAAAGGAGTTTTCACATGGAACTGCTGATTGATAAGGTTTCCAAAAAATTTAAAGACAAAAAAGCGGTTGACAACATCAGCCTGGAGCTGATGCCGGGCGTCTGGGGCCTTTTGGGCGCCAACGGCGCAGGCAAGACAACACTGATGCGGATGATTGCCGGGATTATGCAGCCCACCTCCGGCCAGGTGCTGTATGACGGTGTGCCAATTCAGACGCTGGGGGAGGGTTACCGGGATGTCTTCGGTTTTCTGCCCCAGGAATTTGGCTTTTATCCGGAATTCACGGTGAAGGATTATCTGGCTTATGTCGCCGCCCTAAAGGGGCTGACCGAAAGGGAGAGCCGGCGGAGGATCCGCGAATTGCTGGAAAGAGTCTCCCTGACGGACGTCTATAACAAAAAGATCGCCAGACTCTCCGGCGGCATGAAACGCAGGGTGGGGATTGCCCAGGCTTTGCTGAATGATCCGGAGATATTGATTCTGGATGAACCTACCGGGGGACTGGACCCCGGCGAGCGGGTGCGTTTCCGCAATCTGTTGTCGGAGTTTGCCCATGACCGTATTGTTTTGATCTCTACCCATATTGTTCCTGATGTGGAGTACATCGCCACCTGCCATGCCATCATCCGGGACGGGAGGCTGTTAGCCACAGGAACTACAGAGGAACTGGTCAGACTGGTGGAGGGGAAGGTATGGAGCTGTACAATCCCTGCAAGAGCTGTGCCAGAATACGAAAGCAGGCTCCAGATTATCAGCCTGCGGAATGAAAACGACGGCAGCGTTTCCATCCGCTATCTAGCGGAGAATCCCTGCAATGACATTTCCGTCCCGTCCGTTCCCCGTCTGGAAGACCTGTATTTGTGGCTGTTCCCACAAGGCGGCGTAGAAAACCCAAAAAGAACCAGCCGAAAGAAAGGAGGTATCCATAGATGAGAATTTTATATCTGGAATTAAAACGTGTACTGAAGTCAAAGCTTACTTGGATTCTGCTGGCGCTGGCGCTGCTACTCTCCGTTCTGCTTGCCTGGTTGCCCACTACTTACTGCTACAGTAATTACACAGACGAGGCCGGAAATGAGGTGAATCTCACCGGCCTGGCATCCATCGCCCATGAAAAGGAACGGCAGGCGGATGCGGCCGGAATCGTTACCCCACAGCGGGTGCGGGAGGCTGTGGAGACCTATCAGGCCTGCCTTGCATCCTACGGCGTGACGGAATCCTATGATCTGCCGGAGGGCGTCTATGAGCGGGAGATACTCCCCATTGCCCCGCTGCTCCACGGTGTAAAGGAGGCCTTTGCAGATCCGGATACCGGAATGGCCCCTGCGATTATGGAAATTGATCCGGAGCAGATTGACGACTACTATTCCGTCTGTGAGAGCCGGATTGCCTCCCTGATGCAGATGGAACAGCCGGACAGCCCCAGGGCACAAAGCAAAGCCGTAGAAATGTACCGGAATACAAAGAAGCCCTTTGAGGTTTATCCGGGCATGACTTCCGCTGTCATGGATTATCAGAACATCATGGGTTTTCTGGTGCTGCTGTTTTGTGTGGTCATTGCCGCACCAATATTTTCTGCTGATTATCAGTCCGGCGCAGACGATATCCTGCGTTGTACCCGGCATGGAAGAGTCTCTCTTGGTATTGCAAAGATGTTTGCAGCCCTTTTCATCAGCGGAGCTGCATTTGTGCTCTGTGCTGCCGTCCATATTCTGGTGGCAGACAGTCTGTTCGGCTGGGAATGCACCCGTACATCCATTCAGATGATGTACTCCATTGTGACCCTGGCAGACATGAACATAGGAGGCCTTCAGTTCCTTTTTGCTGCCTCTGGACTGCTTTCGGTTCTGGCTTCTGTGAGCTTTACGCTGTTTCTTTCCGCCAGATGCAGGACCACTGTGTCATCCCTGGCATCATCGCTGGTATTCTGTATTGCTCCGGTGGTTATTTCCATGACGGCGCCTGGGGCGCTGGGTGCATGGCTTTGCAGCATCCTGCCCGCCAGCGGAACGAGCATTCAGGCGAGCGTTCTCTACGCAATTACGGACTTCCAGTTTTTGAATCTGGCAGGGCTGTCCGTCTGGATGCCGTATGCCATGATTGGGGCCTGCATGATTGAGATTCCCCTGTTTGCATTCCTGGCTGTCCGCTCTTATTGCAGGCATGCGCTGAATTAAATATAGTTCATAAATTTTGGGGATGTCCGGGCATGATAAAAATTCGACCTTTTTTCAGGTGGATTTTGAAATGCCCGGACATTTCACGTCATTTAGAAAACCGTCTACGGCAAGCAGATTGTTTCGGTGTTTTTGGAATGATAAAATCAAGTTTTACAGGAAAGACACATAAAAGAAAAATCAGCATTTTCAGAAGGGAAAATACTATGTGTAATAAAAATCTTAAAACATTAAGCTGTATGGTTCTTGTAACTGGTGCTTTATCAGGATTGACTGGGTGCAGCTGTATGCCATCCAAACCAATCCGGACAGAAGAAATAACAATTACCTCAGACGTTGATGATACTACGACAGAATGCGATGCAGATGGGCAGGATCAAAAAAGGGACTTCGATGCAGAGGAACAGGATACGGGAAGGGATTCTGAAGACCTGGCAGGAGATGATACCGGTTTGGGTGAAATGGAGATTGTGAACGCAGCCGAATTTGGCAACCCAAAAGAAGTGTTGGATCATATGCCGATTGTATCAAATGTTACAGTTATAAAAACAGGAGAGGATGAGTTACAGATTGAGTTTGAATTAGAGAATGTGGGCCCCTGCACTTTTGCTGCCGGTAAAGGAGAGAAATTCATTCTGCCGGATGAAAGTTTTGTGGATTCCACCAAAATTGAATGGACGGCATCCACCGCAGACGGGGAATATCTTTTTCCTTATATGAGGGTTAATGAAACAGGGGATATGTTTATGATAGACTGGGCATATAACGGATACTGCTTTGCTGTCTATGGGAAATCGCCCCAGAATACAAGTGACAGGGATATGGCCGGAAAAATTGCGTTGGCAATGATATACAATTTGGGGGAAGCGGAATAATGGTGTTATCAGATTTGGAAAATTGAGACCGGAGGGAAAAATGAATCAGAAAAAATGGATCCGTATTGTGGCGGTTTATTCGATGATATATACAGCAATTACATTGTTAAGCAGCGTTTTGTATCTTTATAACGGTATTTATGAAGACCCAAGTGGCAACTGGCATGAATTAGACAGGGCTATTGTTCTCCTGATCGGGATAGCAGCATTTGAACTATGCACGAATCTCCCTGTTAAGCCTTTGGCTCTCAGATATTTGATTGCGTATATTCCCTCTCAGCTGTTGGCGTTTGCCTGTGTCTGGTTCAGCGGACTGCGGGAACCTTTGGCGAAAACAGCGTACAGGGACATCTGGATTAACTTTACGAGTCTTTTTGTGCTGTTATGTATTATCAATACGATCATTTATATTTTTAAGAAAAAGAGAGGGAAGAAAGGGGAAAAGAAATGACAGAAGCTGTTCAAAGATTTATTCCGGTTTTTGTAGGATTGCTTCTTATACTGCGCGGTCTGTTTTGGATTGCTGACGGAAAAAATGGAAACCAGAGAAGCTATTTCTTTGGCATAGCAGCCATTGTGATAGGAATCATCATGTTCATTACAGTAATCTTTCAGGTTCTGTAAAGAAGAACATAGAGGCAATAAGTTCTGCAATTTTGTAATCATTAGAGAGGAGAAAGGCAATGAGTAAATACAACACGTTATGGGAATATGTTCAGAAAAGCGGAAAGGAATCATTTCAGCTGACCTTTGAGGAGATTCAGGAGATCGCAGGGATACCGATTGACCACTCTTTTCTGAAATATAAGAAAGAGCTTACAGAATATGGCTGGCAGGTCGGGAAAATATCTATGAAAGAACAGACAGTGTGTTTTCATAAGATTGACTGATTACCTCCGTTTTCTGAGAAACACAAATTACAACCGGTATCCTGGGAGGTAATCATATGGCAGATATGTTGGTTAAACTATATAATATTCCCTATTCACACGACATAGAAGAAAATTTATCCAAGAGTGGTATCAGAATCAGAAAGGCATTAGCGCCTGACAGGAGCAAAATCATCACTTTCGCCAGGACATGTGCAAAAGATGATTATTCAGATGAAGTGCGGGCCGCTTTTGCTAATAACCCTGTCACCTGTTATATTGCGACCAGAGAGAAGGAACTTATCGGTTTTGCATGTTATGAGGCAACAGCCAGAAATTTTTTCGGCCCTATGGCTGTGCTGGAAAGTGAAAGAAGAAAGGGAATAGGGAAAGCCCTGCTGCTGAAGTCTCTGGAATCCATGCAGGAGCTTGGCTATACTTATGCCATTATAGGATGGCCTGCAAAATCCGCTGTTGATTTTTATAAAAAATGCGTGGACGCAATTCTGATTGACGAGAAATCTTCGGGTGTATATAAACGGATGATTGAGATTGATGAATAGAACGAGGAGTGGAGGCTTTGAAAGCGGATAAGACAATCAGTGATTTGGATGAAAAGAAGTCAACATAAGAAATACTTGTGGAGGTATGAAAAGTGTATTATTTACTGGTGCTAAATTTTATTATGCCATTTGTAATGGTTTCAGTGGGATATACCTTTAAGAAACATCCTGCATCCGACATGGATCCAAATAATGGATATAACACACCAACTTCACGAAAAACAAGGGAACATTGGGAGTATGCACAAAGTATTGCGCCCGATATTTTTATATTTTTCGGAAAAGCTTTGGGGCTAATCGAGATTGTATTAAGCGTAGCGATGTATTTATTTCATATTTCAATTCATGAGATTTTATGTGTTGGAGTTTTTTTAGGAATGGGGTTCTTGTTCTGGGGATTTTATAAAACTGATTTGGAAATAGAAAAGAAATTTACGTAAGAGATAAAATTCCATTA
>VSNR01000067.1 GCA_009774345.1 Lachnospiraceae bacterium
CGGAAAAAAATAATTAATTTTCACCCAAAAGATCAGGGTTGTCCAATATCCCGATAAATAACGGCAATTCTCTTTCCATATCCATAATCATATACAGAAACGGCTCATTAAAATAGAGTTTTTTCTGCGGCCTTGACATTGCTCTCAGACATCCCACAAGTTCTGTCGCTGCTGCCGCCTCAGTTCCCTCCTCATCTACAGTGAGCACCGCTTTCTGTCGAACCAGACTGACATATAAAGTATCACCTGTTTTCGCATCTTTTCCTATCTGGGAAAGATTTGATCGGTTCTGATCAAAACATTCTGACAAACCAATTCTTGTCAGGGGCTCGATTAAATTGATATCAAAAGAACTCTTAAACTTGGGAAGCTTTAGATCAACCAGATCTGGTTGACTGTTTGACAGCAACTCATGTACAGCGCATTCGCTTAATGCACGACACACATCTCTGATCAATCTGTTTTTTCTCGGTTTTAATGCGATCAATCCCAACCCTTTACCCAAATGTTTCCTATCTGTATTCAGGCAGTCAATTACATGAAACCCTGAAAGGCGCTCTTGATTTGTCTGATATGGCAGAAGAACACCCTCCGCAATGTCATTGGTTATGTACCTAACATCAGCAGTATCATTTCTCATTAGATGAGCCTGTACTGTTTTGTGCGAAAGCTGTTCTTTCCAGTTGTTATTTTGTTCATCACACAGATAAAATGCCTCTTTGTGCGTATGAAACGGTGCAAAAGGGCTTTCCCAGTTCCCTTTAAAGTAAATGGTGTTCAACAATACCAGTCTTATAAGTTCTTTGGGGCCAAGCGGTTCTGTCAGCAATTGGTCAATCAATCCGTTTGTCTGTTCGGCAATCCATTGATTGATCTCCTTCATTGTCTGACAGGAGGGAAGATCTCTTGAAAATACATCTGCACCCAACAGAGATTTTATCGTTTCTTCCCATGCCGGATTGAGCAGAAACCGCTGGTCAATCCACACTGAGTTGGCGATAGACAGATTCAGAAATTCCCCTTTTGCAGTCAAGGTATGCATCAGGTCAGAGGCACGTTCCGCCATATCCTCTCCCAGCACATTGTTAAATTCTGTTCTCGTCGTCCCACCTGCTCCACAGCCTGCCATAACAAGTGTCAAATACGCCGATACTGGCGACAGTACAGGGTTCTTCTCCTGCATACACTGCACAAACAAATCATATCCGAATTTCCGAATACTCTCATATGTTTTCATTCTTTATATTGTTCTCCTCTCTTGTACCTGCTTGTTATACTGGCAGTCGAAAAGACTGACCACCAGTATAATGTGATGCACACAGCCGCATAAGGAAATATGCCGCTTCGCGGCTGCGGTCGAAAAGATAACTATAGTTATTTTTATAGGTTATTTCTACGTATTAGGACATGGGACAATCAAGCACTCCTATAAATAACGGCAGCTCTGTCTCCATATCCATGATCATATACAGAAACGGTTCATTGAAATACAATTCTTTCGGATCTGGTCCAATCATGCCCCCCCTGTCCATCATCAATATCTCTGTCGCGGCAGCCGCCTCAGTTCCTTCTTCATCCACAATGATTTTAGCTTTTTGGCGAACCAAATTGATAAAGAGCGTGTCTTGATTTTTTGTTTTACCTAACTGGTCAAAATTCGCTTTTCCCTCCTCAAAACATTCCTTTAAGCCTATATTTATCAAGCTTTGATTCAGGTTTGTATCAAAAGTTACTTCGAATTTAGGAAGTTTCAAATTGACTGTTTGAGTTTGTTTATTAGCAATCATATCAGAAATAACCTGATTAGTCAATTTACTGTAAACATCTTTCATAACATTTGTTCCGATAGGTTTTAATGCAACAAATGCCAACTGCGTACGATCATTTGTATCATTCTGCTGATATGGCAAAATAACACCCTCTACAAAATCATTAGAAATATAATCCAATTCTTTCATATACAGGTTCATCATATCAACCTGCTCGACACGCTCCTGCCCTTTTTGAAGATAAAAATCTTCTTTGTGCGTGTTTTGCGCTTCAAAGGGCAGCACCCATTTCCCCTTGAAATAGATTGTATTAAGAAGCGCAAGCCGTGTCTGTTCATCTAAGGGTTCTGCCAGCATATTGTCAATCAGTCCATTTGTCTTTTCATCAATCCAGTGATTGATCTGGTTCATGGTCTGTTCTGTGGATAAATCTGCCTGAAATGATTCTGCATCCATCAAAGATTTCACCGTGCCAATCCATTCATCCTTCACAATAAACTGATCGTCAATCCATGCAGAGTTGGCAATGGACAGATTCAATTGATCTCCTGCTGCCCCAAAACGATTCATCATATCGTCGGATAGTGTCATCATATCATTGCCCAGTACACTATAAAATTCATCTCTTGTGCTGCCATCTGCCCCACAGCCTGCCAAGGAGAGCGCTAAATACGCAGAGACAGGAGAAAGTACTGGGTTTTGGTCATTGATATGCTGCAAAAATAAATCATAGCTAAATTTCTGAACATTTTCATAGGATTCAATCACGTAGTCAATACAGACAGATACTGCGCTGTCTGTCTGATTGATTGCTTCTGATTCTGCTTTTTCTGATCCTGCTTTTTCGCCTTCTTTTTGTGTATTCTGTAATTCTGGCTGTGGCTGTGCCTTTGCCTTACGGGCACAGGCACTAAACATACACGCCGCTGCAAGAATTGTTATTGTTAATAATATTCCTCTTTTTATCATAATTGTATCTCCTTTCTTTTACCAGTCTATTCGCCAGTTCGATTTTATTATATTGTTTTTCCATTTTACGATTCACC
This sequence comes from Lachnospiraceae bacterium, assembly GCA_009774345.1. Classification (GTDB taxonomy): domain Bacteria; phylum Bacillota; class Clostridia; order Lachnospirales; family Lachnospiraceae; genus COE1. Next base: position 2,816 of record VSNR01000067.1, read on the forward strand.
TTCAAAACGGAATACATAACCGTATTCTGGCGCCGCCTGAAAGGTATCAATTTCCGTTTTGGTAAAGGTTCCTGTGAGCTGGAAGTCCTCAGACAGCCTTACAGCGTAACCCAAATCAATCAGACGCCGGTATTCCTGCTCGATCAGCGTGTGCCCTTTCTCTGTATAATACAAGTCTTCGTAGCGTATTCCTTCCGCTGTTTCGATATCACCATACAGGTCAATCACTACTTGAAATGCATAAATCGTACCATCTACAGAATCTGCCGCCTTTCCCTGCTTTGTATAATAATTTATTGTCTCTTGCAGATAATGATAGCACAAAAGTGCACCTTTTTCAGGCATTGGGTAATCATATACAGCATCATCCTTCTCTCCGTAGTAGTCACTGAGCACGGTATATGCTGTTTTCTGCTTCTCTTCTACGATCGCTCCTTTCTCTGCCTCATCGTACTGCTCTGCATGTACTGGGGTTTGCATGGACAGTGCTTTGTCCTCTATAGCCTTCTCTGTTTCATTATCCCTGCCTGCCGGATTCAGATCGGTGTCTGTTGCAGCGGATTGTGCCAGCGTACCGCCGGAGGTGTGTTCTGCCGGCAGGCTAAGATCCCCCGCATCATTCGATACACTGTCCATCTGGACCGCAAGATCTGGCTCTTCTGTATACTCAATCTTTTGCTGTTTTTGATGTGACCAGAATGCCGTTGCAAAGATACACAGCATGATCACGCAGGCAGCAGCCAGACTCCAGTTCTTAACCATACTATTTTTATTATGCGGACTGCCTGCCGGATTCAGCGCTTCCTCGATGAGTGTATCGTCAATATACTCCATACATTCCAGCAAATCTTTTCCTCTCACAACTGTATGCCTCCCTCCTCTAAATATTTTCGCAGCTTGTTTCTCATGCGGAAAAGAACGGACTTTACCTTGCTTTCACTCACATGAAAAATCTGTGAAATGTCCCGAACCGAATCCATATACCAGTAACGGCGCACAAAAATCATTCTCATCTCCGCAGACTGTTTCAGCAAAAATTCACTGATAATACGTCCAATCTCCTCACTGTCCATCTTTTGTTCCAAGTCATTTGGCGCCGGAATACAGTTCTCAATCTCCTCGCTCAGCTCCACCACTGTCACAGACCGTTTCTGCGCATGGTAGTAATCATATTTTCCAAAAGAAAAGTTGCGCGTAAGCTTTGCCAGATAGGCAAAAAAGTAACTGGGCCGTTTCGGTGGCAGTGTATTCCATGTCGCGTGGTATGTATCATTTACACACTCCTCTGCATCCTCTCTGTCATGCAGGATATTCATGGACAGACTTTGCAGCCGTCCGCCATACTTGCCGTCTGTCTCCGCAATCGCCTGTTGAGAGCGCTGCCAGTATAATTCAATAATCTCGTTGTCTTCCAAGTGATAACCTCCTTTGTATTGATGCCCTTTTCTTATATGAAGGATTTTACAGGAACCCGTTGCAGGCTTTTACGGAATTATATCATATTCTTAAAAAAATACAAATCTGCAATACAAACTTGCAGTGCAAGTTTGTATTGCCTTTTGACAAGCAAAATACAGTATGATATAGTTATACTGGCGGTCGAAAAAGAGGACTGCTCAGTATAAAGTTATGTATCTTAGAGAGAAAGGAAGTTTCGAGCTATGACACCAGAAGATAAGAATTTGTTAGAGCGCATTAACGAGTATGCTGACCGTGTATTGAAAGATTTTGATCCGCAGAAAACGCGTGTTTCTTTCCAGCTTGAAAAGCTTAAACCAATCATGGAGGAAATCGCAAAAGAGCAGAATAAGACTGTAGAAGAAATCTTTATCAAATATATGGATTTGGCAAGTCAGGTCACGGTCAGCCGTGAGACAAAATTCCAAAATACGATTGGGAATATGACAAAATATGGTGATGTACACGATGCATTCTAATGCATTCTAATGTTGCACTCTTTTGTGTGCACAAACAAAAAAAGGATGTTTACATCCTTTTTTTGTACTGTTCCTTTTACACTTGATTCCTCATCAAGATTCTTTTACACATCAGCTATCCCCACAAATTCCCCATTTTGTTTCCGAGAAGCCATCCCTTTTTACACAAACACAATCACATTTTCATAAAGCTCTCTCAAGGACTCCAAAGTGTAACGTTGTTTCTGTAGATAAATTATTACATATTTATTGCAATTTGTCAACTGAATTTTGAGAATTTGTCCACTATTTTTACATAATTTTACCAATTTATCTTGCATCAAAGAAGCATTATGCGCAAAATGATGTTGCGAATTTATTACAATTTTGGCACAAAGTGACAATGCAATAAATTCGCAGCCATCAGAAAGGACTTTACTTTACAACACGCACACGGAACACACCATCAATGCTGTTCAACTGCTCAAGAATCTTGTCATCCGCGGATTTCTCAATGTCCATCAGTGTATAGGCGTACTCACCTCTTGATTTGTTGGTCATATCACTGATATTGATACCTGCTGCACCAAATGCTGCCGTAAACTGTGTGATCATATTCGCAATATTCTTGTGCAGAATCGCCACTCTGCCAACGTTGCCGCAGATACCCATGTCACAGGCAGGATAGTTTACGCTGTTTCTGATATTGCCGTTCTCAAGATAATCCTTGAGCTCATCGACTGCCATCACAGCGCAGTTATCTTCGGATTCCTCTGTAGAGGCGCCCAGATGCGGGATGACGATGCATCCCTTCTGCCCTGCGGTCGTCGGGTTCGGGAAATCTGAGACATATTTTCTGACTTTTCCTGATGCCAATGCGGTGAGCATATCTTTTTCATTCACCAGTAAATCCCTTGCAAAATTCAGCACAACGACGCCCTGCTTCATCTTCGCGATGGCAGCGGCATTGATCATGCCTTTGGTCGCATCCATCAGCGGCACATGGATCGTGATAAAATCACACGCCGCATAGATATCATCCACGTTAATGACATGTTTTACCTCGCGGGAGAGCTTTAACGCTGCATCCACAGAGAGATAGGGGTCATATCCATAGACATCCATGCCAAGCGCTACTGCTGCATTTGCCACGCGGATACCAATCGCGCCAAGTCCAATGATGCCAAGCTTCTTGCCCTGAATCTCTGTGCCGGCAAAGTTCTTTTTCTCCTTTTCTGCATCTTTTGCGACGGTCTCTGAACCCGCATTGGCTTTTACCCAGTCAATTCCTCCTGTCACGTCTCTGGAAGCGAGAAACATACCGGCAAGCACCAGCTCCTTGACGCCGTTTGCGTTGGCGCCGGGCGTGTTGAACACGACAATGCCCTGCTCCGCACACTTGTCTAAAGGAATATTGTTGACACCTGCCCCCGCTCTTGCAACTGCAAGAAGCGTCCCCGGCAGCTCCATCTCATGCATGGATGCACTTCTGACAAGCACACCCTCCGCCTGTGAGAGATCGTCTGTCGTCTGGTAATTTTCTGTAAATCTTGATAAACCGATATCTGAGATTGGGTTCAGACATTTATATTGATACATTATTGATTTTCCTCCTCAAATTTCTTCATAAACGCTACAAGTTTCTCCACGCCCTCGATTGGCATCGCATTGTAGATGCTTGCACGCATACCGCCAACACTTCTATGTCCCTTGAGATTCTCAAAGCCTGCTTCCTTTGCTTCCTTGACAAACTTTGCGTCCAGTTCTTCACTGCCTGTCACAAACGGTACATTCATGAGAGAGCGGTCTTCTTTTCTGACAGTTCCCTTAAAGAGTTTGCTCTCATCAAGGAAATCATAGAGAATTTTTGCCTTCTTCTCATTGTATTCTTTCATCTTCTCAAGTCCGCCCTGCTTTTTGAGCCACTTAAATACCTTTCCGCAGATATAGATGCCATATGCAGGCGGTGTGTTGTAAAGGGAATCATTGTCGGCATGGGTCTTATACTTCAGCATTGTCGGTGTTCCCGGCAGAACATCATCGGTGATCAAATCTTCTCTGATAATCACAATGACAACGCCAGCTGGCCCGATATTTTTCTGTACACCGCCGTAGATCACGCCGTACTTTGTCACATCCACTGGCTCTGACAGAAAACATGAGGACACATCTGCCACAAGTGTTTTTCCCTTTGTGTTTGGCAGTGTCTTGAATTTGGTGCCATAAATGGTATTGTTCTCACAGATATATACATAGTCGGCATCCTCCGAAATCGGCAGATCTGAGCAGTCTGGTATGTAAGAGAAGGTCTGGTCCTCACTCGATGCGATCTTGTTTGCCTTTCCAAAAAGACATGCCTCCTGATATGCTTTCTTTGCCCACTGTCCTGTGACGATATAGTCGGCAACACCATTTTTCATGAGATTCATGGGAATCATGGCAAACTGCTGGCTTGCGCCTCCCTGCAAAAACAGCACCTTGTAATTGTCAGGGATATTCATAAGCTCTCTCAGATCCGCCTCTGCTTCCTTGATAATCGTATCATACGCCTTGGAGCGGTGGCTCATCTCCATAACGGACATCCCCGTTCCTTTATAATCTAACATTTCATCTGCAGCTTCTTTAAGGACTTCCTCAGGTAAAACTGCGGGACCTGCTGAAAAATTGTACACTCTGGACACTTTCTAACTCCTCCTGATTTCTTTAATATGCTGCGCCTGCTTTTCTAACACCGCGGCGCGGATTCTATGAATCTATATAAACAACATTTTTATAAAAAATGTTGATATTACTAATAAAACAAAATGACCGGCGTACCAAGCTCCACCATATCATAGAGTTCTTCCATGATTTCGATAGGGGTATTGATACAGCCGTGAGAGCCGTTTGTCTGGTAAATCTCTCCGCCAAACTCCTTGCGCCAAGTGGCATCATGAATGCCAATATGCCCATCGACCGCCATCCAGTATTTGACAGGCGTCGCATAATTGGCACCCCTGAGCACCCTGTTTTTCTGCTTGAAATACACTGCGCAGACTTTGGCGGGCGTTCCCCAGTTCCGCGAGGTATTGCCCGTAACCACCGGGGTATCTATCACAAGCTCTCCATCTACATAATAATACATATGCTGGTCTGTCATGTCAACCTCTATGTAAGTATCCCCGATATCATCGGAACCTTTTTCCCATGCCTCACTGATATATTGAGGTATCCGTGTACCGCTCTGCCTGTTCAGAAACGCGTTCAGCAGAAATTCATACTCTGCTGCCTCATCCAGCTCATTGCCGTAACCTCCGCCGGGCACTTTGACGAGATCGCCCCTCGTCGCCTTAAAACTGCGCTCTATTCCTACTGTATTATAGGTTGATGCCAAATATGCCACATATTCCTTGATGAGCGTCCTGTCAAGTACTGGGCGGTTCTCTTCATCGAAGACAAGCTCTCCCTGCGCATCGAGCGTCATCCAGTCAGCGACCACCGCCTCGTCAATGATTTCCTCGCGCCCGCCAAATTCATAGATCATATGAAAATCCTGAAATTCGCGGATGCCTTCCCATTTTGCGAGCGTATCCTTCATCTTGGCTGTATATGGAATGCTCTTGTAACAGATGTCCTTATTTGATTTCGCTGACAAATCTATCAGCGCACTCTGATACGGAGTCCCGCTTATTTTTGTTAATTGATTAACAATCTCAGCGCAAATAAATGCTACTGCCTGTTCTTTGAGCAGCAAGTCCTTTGTCTGATCGACAAGAATATAACCTTCTGAGGTACTTTTTATGATAGAAACTGCATTTTCTTTATGCCGTTTTTCCTCTGAATACAAATTCTCGTTGAGCCACGCTGCGCGTTCCAGCTTTGCAGCCATCACCGCCGTATCACAATAGTAGGTGGGATATACTGTTTCTTCTATCATATCATGTATTCGGGGAGCGCGCAGATTCAGCGAACTCACCACTAAATCCTCCAGCCACTGAAAAGGCTTGGATTTGCACTGTTTCATATATTCGGCAACTGCCGGTTTATAGGAAATCGTGACCCCATATTGATCCAGCGGCAGTTCATACACCGCCCCGTCCAGCGTCCGCACCGATATCTTATCCGCGTGCAGATCATAGGAATCATTCAGGATATCCGTCACTCTCCCGACCGTCATGCCTGTACAGTACTCGCCGTTTATTGTCACAAATAGCGGAAAAACATTTTGATAATATTGGTCTAGTGCGATGACAGCGCCGATTCCAAGCACTGCCATCACACCTATCACTCTGATAAAACCAAGCAAAAATTTTTTCACTGGCGATTCTTTAAATCCTCCGCATCAAATGCCTCACTGATTGCTGCGCCTGCGGGAACCATCGGAAATACCTTGTCGTCCTCCTCAATGACGCACTCAATCACCACCGGTTTTTGCAGTGCGACCGCTCTCTCAAGGGCGGGCCCTACCTCCTCGCGCTTCGTGACGCGGATCGCCTCACAGCCAAGCCCCTCCGAAACCTTTATAAAGTCTACTTTGTCTGTCAGAATCGTCTGTGAATACCGCTTCTCATAAAACAATGTCTGCCACTGGCGAACCATGCCAAGCACATGATTGTTAATAATAATCTGTATGATCGGTATATTATAGCGGCTTGCTGTCGCAAGCTCATTCATATTCATGCGGAAACACCCATCTCCGGCAATATTTACACAGATCTTATCTGGCATCCCGACCTTGGCGCCAATGCAGGCTCCAAGCCCGTATCCCATCGTGCCAAGCCCGCCAGAAGAAAGGAACGTCCGGGGTTCTGTATACTGGTAATACTGTGCTGCCCACATCTGATGCTGTCCTACATCCGTAGATACGATTGCCTTTCCACCTGTAACCCGGTCAAGCTCTTCTATGATATATGGACAGGTAAGTTTATCAGATTCATACCGCAGCGGGTACTTTTCTTTCAGCGCCTGAATCTGCGCAATCCATTCATCGTGATTGAGCTGCTCAAGTTTGCTGTTGAGTTCTTTTAATACGGTCTTTAAATCACCGATGACAGAGGCGTCCGTCCTGATATTTTTGTTAATCTCTGCGGCGTCAATATCAATATGTAAAATTTTCGCATGTTCTGCAAACTTTTTTGGATTGCCCACCACGCGGTCAGAGAATCTTGCGCCCAGTGCAATCAGGAGATCACACTGGCTGACACCATAGTTTGATGTCTTGGTGCCGTGCATGCCAATCATGCCGGTGTAGAGCGGGCTCTTTCCATCAAAAGCACCCTTTGCCATCAGGGTATCGCACACTGGCGCCTGTATCTTCTCTGCAAACTCCTTGACTTCTCTCGATGCGTTTGACAAAATCGCACCGCCGCCGAGATAAATATACGGTTTCTTAGCCGTCCGAAGCAAGTCAAGGGCAACATCAATATCCTGTTCCGTATAAGCGTTTATCAATTCCGGCGCCTCTGGTTTAGCTGGAATAAACTCACATTTATTTGCGGTAGCATCCTTTGTGATATCAACCAAGACAGGACCCGGTCTGCCCGATTTTGCAATCTTGAAAGCCTTTCTGATCGTATCTGCAAGCGTTGTGACATCTTTTACGATATATCCATGTTTGGTAATCGGCATGGTCACACCCGCAATGTCAACCTCCTGAAAAGAATCCTTTCCAAGCAATGGCAGCGTCACGTTTGCAGTGATGGCAACCATCGGCACAGAATCCATGTAGGCTGTGGCAATCCCTGTAACCAGATTGGTAGCACCCGGTCCGCTCGTCGCAAGACAGACGCCTACTTTGCCTGTGGCACGCGCATAGCCATCCGCAGCGTGGGACGCTCCCTGCTCGTGCGATGTCAGAATATGCTTAATCTCATCGCTGTGTTTGTACAATTCATCATAAATATTTAAGATCGAGCCGCCGGGATAACCAAATACGGTATCTACGCCCTGCTCTTTCAGACATTCAATAACAATCTGTGAACCTGTTAACTGCATATTTCATTCTCCTTTGGTTCTATAAACATGTTTATTTCCGTGGAATCTCCAATATTGCTCCCCGGTTGCCGCTTGTGACAAGCTCGCGGTATCTCGCAAGATAGCCTGTCGTGATCTTGGGCTCTCTCGGCTGCCAATTTGCACGGCGCTTCGCAAGCTCCTCATCGGAAACCTTCACATTCAGCGTGCACTCTGTAATGTTGATAGAAATGATATCCCCCTCCTCAACCAGTGCGATTGGCCCGCACACTGCTGCCTCCGGCGACACATGTCCGATCGAAGCCCCGCGCGATGCGCCGGAGAATCTGCCGTCCGTGATCAGCGCCACGGTAGAGCCAAGCCCCATTCCGGCAATCGCTGATGTAGGATTGAGCATCTCACGCATGCCCGGTCCGCCCTTAGGGCCTTCATAGCGAATTACCACGACATCCCCTGCAACAATCTTGCCGCCCTTGATCGCCTCAATCGCATCCTCCTCACACTCAAAGACGCGTGCAGGGCCTTCATGGACAAGCATCTCAGGCGCAACCGCGGAGCGCTTCACCACACTTCCGTCAGGCGCAAGGTTTCCTTTCAGCACGGCAAGTCCGCCCGTCTTGCTATAGGGATTGTCAAGCGGTCTGATGACCTCTGGATTTTTGTTCTGGACGCCCTTTATATTCTCCCCGATCGTCTTTCCTGTCACGGTCATGCAGTCCTCATTCAGCAGTCCAAGCGCTGACAGTTCATTCATCACTGCGTACACGCCGCCCGCCTCGTTCAGATCTTCCATATAAGTAGGACCTGCCGGCGCAAGATGGCAAAGATTCGGCGTCTTTGCACTGATCTCATTTGCATAGGAAATATCGAAATCAAACCCAATCTCATGCGCGATTGCAGGCAGATGGAGCATCGAGTTTGTGGAGCATCCAAGTGCCATATCGACCGTCAACGCATTGATCACTGCCTCTTTTGTCATGATATCGCGCGGGCAGATATTTTGGCGAAGCATTTCCATCACTGCCATGCCTGCATGTTTTGCCAGCTTAATTCTCTCTGAATACACTGCCGGAATCGTACCATTTCCCTGCAATCCCATGCCAAGCGCTTCCGTCAGGCAGTTCATGGAATTTGCTGTGTACATACCAGAGCAGGAGCCGCATGTAGGACAAGCCTTCTGCTCAAACTCGCAGACATCCTCCTCTGTCATCGTGCCAGCCGCATAGGACCCCACTGCCTCAAACATGGAAGAAAGGCTGCGCTTCTGCCCTTTCACATGCCCTGCGAGCATCGGACCGCCCGAGACAAACACCGTCGGCACATTGATGCGCGCCGCTGCCATCAGAAGCCCCGGAACATTCTTGTCGCAGTTTGGCACCATCACCAGCGCGTCAAACTGATGGGCCAACGCCATACATTCCGTAGAATCTGCGATCAGATCTCTCGTGACAAGAGAATATTTCATGCCGATATGTCCCATCGCAATACCGTCGCAGACTGCAATCGCCGGGAATACCACCGGCACGCCGCCTGCCTCCGCCACACCAAGCTTCACGGCATTGACAATCTTATCCAGATTCATATGCCCCGGTACGATCTCATTGTAAGAGCTGACAATGCCGACCATCGGCTTGTGCATTTCCTCTTCCGTAAATCCTAATGCGTTAAACAGGCTTCTATGTGGTGCCTGCTGCATTCCTTTTTTCACATTATCGCTTTTCATTATAAAATCCTCCCTGCAATCAAATCTCCCATCTGTGCGGTGCCAACCTGTTTTACGCCTGCGCGCCTGCTCTCCTCCTGCGGCATAATGTCAATCGTGCGGTAGCCGTCCTCGAGCACTTTCCTGACCGCCGCCTCGATGGCGTCTGCTTCCTTGTCCAAATCAAACGAATACCGAAGCATCATCGCCGCACTCAGAATTGTCGCGATCGGATTCGCAATGCCCTTTCCGGCAATGTCGGGCGCAGAGCCGCCGCTCGGTTCATACAGACCAAACTTTGTATCATTTAAGCTTGCAGAGGACAGCATCCCGATCGAGCCAGTCACCATGCTTGCCTCATCAGAAAGAATATCGCCAAACATGTTCTCTGTGAGAATGACATCAAACTGCTTTGGGTCCTTCACAAGCTGCATTGCACAGTTATCCACCAGCATGTGCTCCAATGTAACCTCTGGATAGTCCTTTGCGACTTCCTCGACCACCTTTCTCCACAGCCGTGAAGAATCCAGCACATTTGCCTTGTCAATGCTGGTTACTTTCTTCCTGCGCTTCATCGCAATCTCAAACCCCTTGATCGCGATGCGCCGGATCTCATTTTCCGTGTATGTAAGGGTGTCCACCGCTGTGACGACACCGTCCACTTCCTTTGTGCTGCGCTCTCCAAAATAAAGACCGCCTGTCAGCTCTCGCATAATCATCATATCAAATCCACTGCCAATGATATCCTCCCGCAGCGGACAGGCTTCCTTTAACTCCTCATATAAATAGGCAGGTCTCAGGTTCGCAAAAAGATTCAGGGACTTTCTCAGCTTCAAGAGTCCCGCCTCCGGTCTCAAATGCGGCGGCAGCTTGTACCAAGGGGAGGTGGAAGTATTCCCTCCGATCGAGCCCATCAACACAGCATCTGCTGCCTTTGCCGCAGCAATCGCCTCGTCGGTAAGCGGCTCGCCGCAGGCGTCAATGGATGCGCCCCCCATCAAGATATCTTTATAAGAAATAGTGTGGCCGTATTTTTGAGCGACCTGATTTAGTACTTTTTTCGCTTCTGTAACGATTTCCGGTCCGATTCCATCACCGGGTATACAAACAATATTCAAATTCATACGCTCCGTCTCCTTTTCCATGTATTCTATCCTTGAATAAATATACACATACTCAATCATATTACATTCGACAGAAAATTTCAACAAAAACACAAAAAAAGGTTTAAAGCCTTCTTAAAATAAGACCTTATACCTTTTGAACAGATCATGTAAAGGGTGTAAAGCCTTTTTCGCCATCCATACGCAGGATTCTATCTGCGATATGTAATGTAGAAGCCTTATGTGTAATCAGCAGAATGCATTTTCCTTCCTGTTTCAATGTTACAATGCTATTCAATATTTTTGATTCCGAATCAGCATCCAAAGCTGCCGTGGGTTCGTCGAAAATATATATGGGTGCATTTTTTAACAGCGCACGGGCTATAGAAACCTTTTGCTTTTGCCCACCCGACAATTGCTCTTTGTTTTCATCAATATTCCTCTGTAAAAAAACTTCTGTATCTGTTGTAATTCCAGCCATTTCGGCGGCATGGGTGATTTCCTCCTCTGTTGCATTCAAATTTCCATATTGTATATTATCATAAACGGTAGTGGGAAATACATCATTATACTCTGGCGAATACGCAATATAATTCCGCAGCGTATGCAGAGATAGATTTTTACAGTTTTCTCCACCAATATATATTTCCCCCTGATAATCTATCATCTGCATCAGCGCCTTAACCAATGTAGATTTTCCGCTGCCGCTTTCTCCAATGATGCCAACGCACTCTCCGGGAAATGCAGTGAATGAAACATCTTTGAGAACAGGGTGATTACCATATGAAACAAAAACATTTTGAAATGTTACAGAAAAATTATCTGAAACGTTTCCACACCTGCATACATCCTCTTCTGTCCATTCTTTTTCACAAGACAGAACCGCATTCACCCGATCAAAAGATAAGGAATGTTCACTGTAATGGACAAAAGAAGCTGCAAAATTTTGTGTGTACATCATAAAGCAACGACATAACTGATGAATAAATAAAACAACAGAAACATTCGTATACCCGCATGCTGCCATGATGCATGCTATGGGGGTCAAGAAATAAATACAGCCAGTGGCAACTGCGTCAGATGTCAATAATTTCATTGCCGCTAACCGTACCATCCTGCATTCTTTCTTATAAAGATAATCGGTTGCTTCACTCGTCTTTTGGCATATCACCTTCTGCGCAGCGTATTGGCGGATACTCATCTTCCCTTTTATGGCATCGCTGTAATAAGATAGATACGTTTCTTTTGCCTGCAAAATCTCCGCCTGTACATATTTCATTCTGCGTACAAATAAAAGATTCAACAGGATAACCGTTATACCCAGAAAAATCATAAGAAATCCTATCCGAACATCAGCCAGCAAAACGGCAGCAATGTACCCTGTTCCAACAATCAGCGGATAAATCACTCCAAAAATATCATAAGAAACAATCTGAGCACTTTGCTCAACATCCGTGTTGTATCGTGTAATATATTCTCCTTGATTTCGCTTTTGTATGTTTTTTAGCGGTGTACGCACAATACTATTATAAAAATCATATCTCAATTCATTTTCTGTAGAAACGAGAAACAGTGAAAAAATATATAAACCGATATCATCTATGCACGAAAACAGCAGCAAAACAGGCAATGCAAGCAAAAGCATTTTAGAAATTTCCCGAAATGATGTCTGATGTATTGTAATTGTTGCAACATAATCTTGCAGTATCTTGGCAAAATATATATTTGCAGCCGTACTGAAAAATGCGGGAAACAACATCCCGAATAACCATAACGCCCAATGTTTACGAATATATTTTATCATCATTTGCCACCTTCCTTTCATAAAGGTTTTGATACAGTCCGCAGTTTTGTATCAATTCGGCATGTGTGCCAAAAGCTGCTATTTTTCCATAATCTATAACGAGAACTTTCTGAAAGCGACAGACTTCTTCCAAATCATGTAAAATAACCAGCAATGTTTTATCAGCACAATCTTCAAACAGATAGTTCCAAATGGCATTGGCTGTATCAGAATCTAATGCGGAAGCAGGTTCATCAAGCAGAAAGATCTCTGTGTTTCTATAAAAAACTCTTGCCAAATTAATGCGCTGCATCTGACCATTTGAAACAGGCTGAATCGTTGTATTTATTTCCGTATCATATCCATGAGCCAAAGTCTGAATAAAGGAATCCAACTGCGCATTTTTGCAGGCAGTCATTATTTCCGCTTTACTTCCGTCTGAGTTTGCTATTTTTATATTGTCCTCTAATGTTGCATGGAAGAGAAATGCCTCTTGTGTTGCTGCTGTAATATGATTTCTTAAATATTCAGGGGAAAGCGACGCAAAATCCATTCCTCTGAAATAAATATGGCCTTTTTTGGGCGTATATAATCCGCTGAGTAATTTGAACAAAGTTGTTTTACCGCAGCCGCTTAAACCCACAACTGCAATTTTCTCTCCCTGATGAACACAGAAGCTAATATCCCGCAAAATGGTTGTGTTTCCATATGAAAAAGTAAGTTTCCGCACTTCAATAATTGGCAACTTCCGTTCATATAAATGATTTGACAACTGCTGCCTGTTCTGTAGTACAGTCTCCTCTGGCAGTGCAAAAAGTTTTTGGATACGATACACCCCTGCTTTTGCAGCCGGCAGATAAAGTGGAATATTACCAACAATTTGAAGCCCTTCCCCAACAAGCTCTGTACACAGAATAACACTTGTCAATCTGCCTACTGTCATCTGTCCCCTGTCAATAAAATATGCACTCAAAAGTAAGAGTAAAATTCTGCTGATATGACCATAACATCGTCCAAATTCCTCTGTCAGTTTCTCGTAAAACATTCGCTTCTTGCGTATTTTCTTATATTGGTCCAATTCCTCTTTGTGTTTTTTCCGAAACAGCTGTTCAAGTTGAAATGCTTTGATTATCATTACAAATCGAAGGGATTCCGTAAAGTAAGAGAGCACTCTGGCATATGCTTTCTTTTCGTTATTATGAAATGGAGAGAGTTTTCGGGCAAAGAATATATTAGGAACGGCATTCAGTGGTATCAAGCATAAAGCAAACAGTGCAAATTTCCAATTGCACCATCGAAACAAACAGACAGGGACAAGACAAAAACATATGGGCAAAAATCCAGACTTCATTATCAGTCCAAACCAGTTTTTTATACTGTCGATATCCTTGGTAATCATGGCAAGCAGTTCTCCGTCATCCACTTGTTCCATTGCGTGATACTGTGCAGAGCATACTTTCATTCCAATACGTATCTGGACGCAACGTGATAATCCTGCTTTAACTTTACCGCTAAAAAAGGTAAATAAGGCTGTTCCAAGTATATAAAGCATTGTGCTGACCGCTATAGCTAAAAACTGATACATTGTTTCTTCATATCCCTTTTCAACCGCATCAATAACATCTCCTAAATGTTGTGCTGCCCAAAATTGAGCAACTGCCGTACCCAACGAAAGAAGTGTAATAAAAACAGTTTGAAAGTATATCTTTTTACCGTAAATATTTTTCAGAAATTTCAATATGTTCATAATTATTACCTCCAATTATCGTGAAGGCCGAAAAGAGTAACCGCTCAACATAAATTTGAACTGAACCATTCATTTCAATTCTAGTGTAACAGTAAAGGTGCATGAAGCACCCTGTTTCAAATCTGATAAGCCCGTTTCAGAATCCCCATACAAATTTCCTTTGCTGTATCTCTTGGAATGGGCTCATTTGGAATGGAAAGATTTGAATTTAAAGCCCACCATGTCAGTGTATTGGTTAAAAAAAGAACATGAGATGAAACATGTGTAAACTTCCGAATCTGTCCATACTCCATATACAGCCTAAGATGCTCCCCCAGTTTTTCAAAATAAGCCAATTTCTGTGGCCAATATAGTTCACTGAGTTCTTCAAGTATGCCTGCATTCTTCTCAATATTGTCAAAAGCAAGGAGATAATCAGCAAACAGGTCAAATAACTCCTCCATGAGTATTATAAAATCTTTACAGAGTTTTCCCTTATCATCAGTAATATTCAGAACAGAGCCAAATACATTGTCAATCACTTTGGTTAATAATGCAATCAGCTTAGGTGACTCTATCGGCTTAATGGGGAAAGAGATTTCACTTGACAGATAATCTTTATCCAGTGTGGCGTAAATCACAAATGAAAGCACAGCATCCTTGCCTGTAAATGCGGAATACATGGTACCTACTGCAATTCCTGAGGCTTTTGCAATTTCCGCCATCTTTGTATTTGCATAGCCGTTTTGATTAAAAAGACGACCTGCCTCTGCGTATATTTTTTGTAATTTGGTATTATTCAAAATGAGTTCCTCCCTCTCCGTATTTAAAATGAACCATTCATTCTAATTATATCGTATATTTTTCTTTTGTCAAGTCAAATCAAGCCTTTCCTCTTCTGCCTGCCTAATAACAGGTCTGACCGTATACTCCGTTATGTCAACAATATATGCGCTTGGTATCATATCATCGAGTTTTGCTTCAAACCCTTCTGCGTGTTCTGCCTCAACTGTTTCTCCGCTGACAGGGACTAACAATCGAGGATGCTCTTCTGACGGCATATATTTCTGATACAATATTTTTATCGTCTGCACTTTTCCCTCTAAAACAAGGATGCCCTGTCAATCCGAGCTGTGCGCTTCATAATAATAGTCTGTTTTCCAACTGTCATCAGGGCTGTTTAGCTGTTCTATTTTTTCGTATCTCTCAACGAACCATTTCACGGTATCTCCTACCGAAAATGGTGTTCCGCAGCACTCCATCTGCCAACAATCATAAGTTACGGTACAGTTCATTCTTATACCCCCTTCTCCCTTTTGTGTGCTTCGACACACGGACTGGTCCATCGCTTGAAAATAATTGTACCATATATTATGAAACGAATGCAACAATTCTACCACTGGTTGAACTGACCAGAGAAACTAAACGACTCGGTTATGGATTTTTCATCTGTTTTATCGTAAAATGAAAGCAGACGACGCAAAGGAGTGATGCGATGAATATCGGAACTGTGATAATGAATAAAAGAAAGGCATTGGGCTACACACAACAGACGCTGGCAGAAAAGTTGAATGTTTCTTTTCAGGCGGTATCAAAATGGGAGAACGGCACGAATTATCCAGAGATGGATATGCTTCCTGTCCTTGCAAGGGTGCTGGGCACAAGCATTGATTCCCTTTTGGGATACAAGTCTTCTGTCGTTTCTGATTATGATAAGCGCTATAACACCGCAGATTATTATTGGGGAATCACCCCGAATACGCTATGTTATGAAATCATGAAGCTGCGTCCGCCGGTCAAACCGTTAAAAGTGTTGGATATAGGCTGTGGCGAGGGAAAAGACGCTGTTTTTCTTGCCCGAAACGGCTATCTTGTAACCGCTTTTGATTTGTCCGAAGCTGGAATTGAAAAAGGGAAAAGGCTTGCTGAAAAATGTAATACAGATGTGGCCTTTTTTAAAGCAGACATCACTGATTTTCGTGTAAACGAGTCCTATGACATTATTTTTAGCAGCGGGGTGTTTCACTTTATAAAACCGGAAATCAGAAAGGAAATTACAGAAAACCTAAAGAAATATACAAACCTAAATGGCATACATGCAATCAATGTATTTGTGGACAAACCGTTTGTAGAAGTTCCACCAGACAAAGATGCCAATCGTTTTCGCTGGCATTCTGGAGAACTCTTTATGCTCTATCATGATTGGAAACTGCACAAGACAGAAGAAATCATTTTTAACTGCAACAGCGGCGGAATCCCGCATCAGCATTGTATGAATATTTTAATAGCAGAAAGGATGTTGTAAGACGATGACAAAAACATTATATGTTACGGATTTGGATGGCACTTTGATGAGAGATGATAAAAGTATATCAAAGGAAAGTACAGACATATTGAACCGCCTGCTCAACCGAGGTGTAAATCTTACCTATGCAACGGCAAGGTCGCTCAGCTCCGCCTCCAAAATTACCCAAAATATTTCCTTCCATCTGCCTGTCATCATCCGAAATGGAACGATTCTTGCCAACCTGCAGACCAACAGCGAAATCGAAATTTCGATGTTTGGTCAGGAATTGCAGCAAATAAGACAGGCTTTAGCTGGCACCGCTATCCCCGGGTTCGCGACTGCCTATTTGGGTTCGGATGAAGTAAAATTATGCTTCGCTGGCAGAATGAATGAAGGCTTTCAGGATTATTTGCAAAACCATTCTACAGATCAGCGTATTCATATGATGGATTCAGAAGATCAATTATATGAAGGGAAAACCTGTTATTTTACATTGATTGCCCCCAAAGATGAATTGCAGCCCCTATATGAGCGTGTAAAACAGATTGACGGAATCAATTGTATTTTTCAGCAAGACAAATACCGGTCAGAATATTGGTTAGAGCTCTGCCCGGGAAATGCCACGAAGGCAGCAGCAATCCAGCGGGTAAAACAGCTCTGTGGCTGTCAAAAAGTGATTGTATTTGGCGATTCGGCAAATGACATTTCCATGTTCCGCGTGGCGGATGAAGCATACGCGATGGAAAATGCGATTGACGGCCTCAAGCAAATTGCCACAGGAATCATCGGAAATAATAATGCAGACGGTGTGGCAAAATGGTTAGAGGTACACGCATAATACAATTCCTTACTTTTGACACCGCTCAATGACACAAGTATGCTCTTTCGTTTCTTTCTGGTAATCAATTCCCACCAGCAAAATTTCTCCTGCATAATCTTCTAAGGCTTTCGGATACTGCCGTTCTTTTATCTGCGTAATCGCAGTTTCAGCGCTTTTATTCCATTTTAATTCCATAATAATCGCTGGCTTATTTATATCTTTGTGCAGCGGCAGGTAGACAAGATCTGCAAAGCCTTTTCCGCAGGGAAATTCCCGGATTGCTTTGTGATAAGTTTTCAAAGAAGCAAGCATTGCAATCATTATCACACAGCAGAGAGAATTTTCATCATGATAGCGGATACTCGAGACAAATTCATTGTGCATAATCTGCAATAATTCCGCAACACGCTCTGCATTTTCGTGTTCAATGGATATCAATACTTCCTGTGAGTATCCTGCAAACTTTGTAAAACGGTCAGGATATCCATATGCCGCATAATTTTCAAACACTCTCTGCACTTCCTTATTCGGAATATAGGCTTCCTGTGTCTGGCTGTCGTATGCAATATATCCTAAATGAACTAATGTTGTGATTACCTGGTCTTTATTGGCAAATGTATGCATATCATTTTTGCATCCATGTGTATTTAATGGGATTTTTTCACCGGAAAGCATGAAAAGAATGCTGTCGAGTACGCCGTCCATGTTCATATTAATCAGTTCCCGAATATCGCCGTAAGTTCCCGTTTCCGTCCAGTGCTGGTCAAAATCATTGTTTGCCACTGCCTCTACTACCGAAAGCGGATTGTAAATAGCGGTACCATTTAAGTTATAACCGTTGTACCATTCTTTGACCTTTTGAAAATCAATAATGTATTTTTCGCACAGGCTGCGTGTTTCTTCCTCGGTAAAGCCGATATAGGGTGCAAAATCTTTGGCTTTAACCATGGTGTATTCGTGAAAATTATTCACCGCTGACTGCCCTTTTGCACGGATTATCGGCAGGATTCCCGTCAAATAGGCAAGACGAATATAATCTTTGGCATCGCTGTTTTTAAATAAACCGCGTAAAAAATCAATATAAACTGCCCGATCGGGACTGTCTTCTTCCAGTTCTCTGATGGGATAATCCCATTCGTCAAATATTATGACAAATTGGCTTCCGGTTTCGTAGTAGATTGTGGATAATGCCGCCATGAGTGGCATATTGTTGGAAATCATATCAGGATATTCCTTTTGCAGCTCGCCTATAACGTTCTCTTGGATATATTGATTAGGATTCATTGAAATAGCTGCTGCTTCTATATATTGTGCTTGAATATCCAAAAAAATTGTATTATATTGGTTCATATTTTCTAAAAATGTTTGATCTTTTATACATTTTAATGGCGCAAATAATTCCTTGGAGTCAGCACCTTTGCTAAAGTAGGCAACCAGCATATCGGCAGTTACCGACTTCCCAAATCTGCGCGGACGGCTGTTGCAGATAAACTTTTCATTGTCATCCTTCTCCAATAGTTTATTGAGAAATGCTGTCTTGTCTACAAAGTATTTTGTTTTGGAGAATCTTGCGAATTTTTCATTGTTTTTGTTTAGGAACCTT
>VSNR01000068.1 GCA_009774345.1 Lachnospiraceae bacterium
GTTTGAGTACTGTCTAGCATCCATAAAAAATAGCAATATAACGATTTGAGTCAATATTTTACAACTTTAGGGATACAAAGGAGAAAGATCTTGAAAACATCAAAATACTATATTTCAACAAAAATTGATAACTGCGTCCTGTATTACAATCTGGTCAATGACACACTGCTGAGCCTCCCCGAGGCGCTGGAGGAGGGATGTGTGAAGTGTCTGGAAAATCCAAACAACAAGGACACAATCTATTGGCGGAAACTATACAATGACCGTTTTATCGTGGATGACAATTATGATGAGATGAAGGAAATCCAGCGCAGGCATTGGCGGACAGCCAACACAGTAAATGAGTACAGCGTTACGGTGCTTTGTACCTTGAAATGTAATAGTGAATGTACCTATTGTTATCAGAGAAATCTTGAGTTTGAGTATGCGCAGATGACCGAGTCAGACTTTGACGGGTTATATGAATATCTCTGCAAAGTGCCTCAGCAAAATATTCATATCAACTGGTTTGGCGGAGAACCCATGCTGCTCAAAAACCAGATTCTGAATTTTAGCAGAAGGGCGGACAGAGACCGGAAGCATCTTTACAGCCATTCGATTTCAACCAATGGTTCGATTTATGATGAGCGGTTTTTCAGGGAAATGGAACAATATGGGCTGACCAATGTCAATGCGTCCATGGTCGGACTTGGCTCCATACACAATCAGCTCAGACCCTCACAGGATTATGATGCAGAGGTGGTGTTCAAAAATCTGCTCAGAATGACAAGACATACGACAGTCGTTATCAATATAAATCTCTGCAAGAGCAATATTGACCATGCAAAAGAGATACTTGAGCGTTTTGCGTCGTACCAGTATCTGCCAATCCGGTTTAATTTCTCAAGAATTGTGAGCTATGACCATATACCCTGCAAGGAGGAGGAGCTGGATGCTGACACGTATATGAAACGGGTCATTGAGCTGTCGAACTGGGCATTAGATCAAGGTTTTGTTGTTTGTGATATGAGTTGTTTTCAGAATCTGGGCTTGTACTGCGGAGCATATGCAAAGCACAATGAAGTGATTGGACCGAATTTGTATGTATACCAGTGTGACCGTACCTACAATCCGGCAGATGCCAAGGGACAGATTATTGACGGCAAGTTTGTCTGTAAAGAAAACTGTGCGGACTGTGCAGGCGCCGATACTTGTCTGGACCCTTATGTGATCGAGGAATGCAAAGACTGCAAAATCCTGCCGTACTGCAATGGCGGATGTGACTATCTGAGAAAAATTGGCAAGAGCCCCTGCCCGATAGAGAAGGATTACTTGGAGGAGTATCTGAAATTATATTATAGAATTTTCTATCAGGGATAGGAATATGTACTGACAGCAAGTAAAAATATACATAGAAAATATTCATTTGTTGTGATATAATAACCATAACATAGTGCTTTCTTTATCAGGAAGGGGATAAATGGTATGCTGGCAAATGAAAAAGAATACAATGGTAATTTGTTTGATCAATTGTCAATTCTTGAAAGAATTGAGGCAGTCACCGAGGATGAAGCAGCCTTAAAACAAATAGCCATTGAAAGAAGGCAGATTGAGCGCAAGCTGTATCAATCGCCATCTTTGCAAAAAACAGAATAACAGAACAGAATAACGATAAAAAAGTGTCAAGCAGTGTTGGCACTTTTTTTATTTTGAATCCTTTCTTGACAATACGTATGACACGTGTTATGCTATTTTTGTAAGGAGGTGGAACATGAAAGACAAAGACCTGATAAAACGATTGTTGTTCCCTTACATGGCAAAGATGTTCCTATCGGCTTACTCAATAATATTCTCAAGGAGGCAGGGCTGAAATAGCTCTCCTCTCCTTAAACCATAAGGAGGTATGTTTATGCTGTTTGTGTATCCCGCCATTTTCCACAAAGAAGAGGACGCATATTGGGTTGAATTTCCCGATCTGGAGGGCTGCCATACCTACGGCAGTTCCGTTAATGAAACCATGGAAGCAGCACAAGAAGCTTTAGCTGCTTATCTTCTCACTCTTTTAGAACATGGAGACAATATCGCTTCTCCCTCCGATATTTCTGTCATTCATACGGACGATGGTTTTTCCACCCTTGTGTCTTGTGATATTAACCAGTATAAGGACGCGAAGGCAGTAAAAAAGACTTTAACCATACCGTCATGGTTGAATGACCGCGCTATTTCTATGGGAATCAACTTTTCTCAGGTATTACAAGAAGCACTTCTCTCCAAAATACAGATTTAACACCTGCCAGATACCCCGGAGTGAACAGGAACTTTTCCCCTGCCCAATTGTTGCGCTTTCATACAAAAAGCAGTAAAATTGAAACAGTACGTGAAAGGGAGAAGGAATACATTTATGAGAAGTTCTTATAAAAGCGGGGATGTCACAATGCTGCTAAAGGATATCACAGGGCTGGTGAATCCGCAGCCGACAGAGGAGCGCGAACGCCTGATACAGTCGGGGCGGCATTACAGTGAGATGCTTCCGGTCGAGTATGTTCCGACACAGAGATATATGGAGGTCTATCAGGAAGCCCTTCGAAATTTTGCGAAACCGACAGCTTTCGCAGTGGGAAGGGTGTCTGACAGGATTATGCAGGCAAGGGGAAAAGAGGTGGTGCTGGTGTCCCTTGCAAGGGCGGGCATTCCGGTGGGGATTTTAATCAAGCATTTTATATGGCAGAAATATCAAATTGAGGTGCCGCATTATGCGATTTCGATTATCAAGGGAAAGGGCATTGATAACAATGCGATGAAGTATTTGCTGAAACGGTATCAGCCAGCGCAGCTTCTTTTTGTGGACGGATGGATTGGAAAAGGGGCGATTTTAGACGAGCTGCGGCAGGATGTCAAAGCCTATGAGGGCGTTTCGCCAGAAATTGCAGTGGTGGCAGACCCTGCAAATGTGACAGCGCTGTGCGGTACGCATGAGGATATTCTGATACCAAGTTCCTGTCTGAATTGTACGGTGTCGGGGCTGGTGAGCAGGACTGTTTTGCGGGAAGATCTCATAGGTCCAGAAGATTTTCATGGTGCAGTATATTATGGAGAGCTTGCAGATGCGGATTTGTCCTATGCGTTTATAGATGCCATAGAGCGATGGTTCCCAGACAGTCCCGAAGATTCCGCAGACAGGGGCGGCCAGACGAAAACAGCAGTTGCCAGCGGATACGGCATCGAGGAAGTGCGCGCGCTGGCAGAGGTGTTTGGCGTATCAGATATTCAATTGATCAAACCCGGAATTGGCGAGACGACACGTGTACTTCTTAGGCGTGTTCCATGGAAAGTGCTGATAGATGAGCGGTACAGGCATCATCCTGAATTAAGTCATATCGTGCGTCTTGCCGAGGAGAAACAGGTGCCAATTCAATTGTATCCGCTCAGACATTACAAGTGCTGCGGCATCATTAAGAAGCTTGCAGAGACTTAACATTTCTTTTTCAATAAATTTTGACACCGAAGTATTCAGCCATAAGCAGCGTGCGCAGCGCCCAGTTTGAGTGCGTTTTGTATTCGTTCATGCGCTCTTTGCTGACACTGCCAGCTACCAGCGCGTGTGACGATGGATCCCAGTTTAGGATGGCAGCGGCATCCTGATAGTCCTTTTGCGCGACTTTGTAGGCTTCATTGACCACATCAATCTGGCTGGGGTAGATGACCGTCTTTCCGACAAATCCGCAGAGCTTGTCATCTGCAATCTCGTGATACAGCCCCTTCTGCCAGTTGCTGCTGTGATAATATTCCCACACCGGGCCAGAGACGACATAATCCATGCCGTAGACGGTGATGATATCACTGAAAATCGTGGCAATCGGGCGGATTTGATGAATGGATTCGTCGTCATGGCGCCGGAAGCCGAACATGTGGCAAAGGTCATTTCCACCCACACGGATGTTCAATACCATATCTTCAACCGAATCGAGTTTTTCTTTTAAGGTATACAGTATTTCATAGCGGTTCCTGAGGTCAATGATGCTCGGACTCTCAAAGATGGGCATCATATATACAGGGGAATCCGAAGACTCCTTAATTTTTATGATTTCCTGTATGTAGCCGTCTGCATTGTCGAGTGAAAATTTGGGCAGGATAAAGCCTGTGACAATCCGCGCGCTTTCATGAAAAGCCTTGTAAATCCTGCCAATCTGCCGCGTATTGCGCACCCGCACGAAAATTTTTGGCAGATAAAAATCATGCTGCATAGACTGCCGTTCTAGCTGGTGGAGCGTCTGGATTAAGATGTGTTCTGCCTCGGTGACGCTGTCATCCCGTATGGTATCTTCAAGACACAGGGCGAGGGAATATTTGGTGCCAAACCGCTGCTTTACAATAGAATCCACAATATTTTTCCGGTTTGCAGGGCAGTACAAGAGCGCCCCCACGCTATAGTATAACAAACTGTTGTTCATGATTGTAAAAATCTCCTAAATGATGATTCATGTATAAATAAATACACTATAACACACCTTTTGGCAAAATGATAGTGGGAGTGTACGCAATGTTTCATTTGTGTTGACTTTATAGCGTGATATTAGTAAAATATGAATAGAATGTTATTGTAAATACAACTGGCTTTTATAAAAACGTGCACAGGGGATAAAATAATGGAAAACGAACACAGGAATGATACACATCAAAATATCAGGGTGGTGCTTCCGCCAAGACCGGAGAGGAAAGCAAAAGGAAAAACAGAACCAGCGGCTGCGGCTGTGCAGGGAGACAACCAGCCAGTGCGCGTGACGATACCGCCGCATCCGGCAAGAAGACCCACACCATCGCCAGTGGCTCCGCCTGCATCCAGTGTGATGTCGGTGCAGCACAGGTCTGCTTCGTCGGAGATCAGGCAAAGCGCCCCTGCCCCAGTTTCGGGCGGGACCCGGGCGGAGCTTAGCTTTGAGCAGCTCGCACAGCTTGCGCCCTCTGTCGTGATGATTACAGTCCACGACTATTCCGGTGAGGCGTTTGCAGGCGGCTCTGGCATTATGATTGGCAGAAAAGGATATATTCTGACGAACAACCACGTGTTGGAGGATGGCAGCTTTTTTTCTGTCAGAATTGAAAATGACGACCAGTGTTACCGCACCAAGGAGGTTATCAAGTACAATCAGGTGCTGGATCTGGCTGTGATTCGGATTGACAGAGCGCTCGACCCGCTTCCGGTTTATCAGGGGCCGGGGCTTGTCCGGGGACAGAAGGTCGTCGCGATCGGCAGTCCGCTGGGATATTTTAATTCGGTGTCAGACGGTATTATATCTGGTATCCGCGTGCTGGATGATGTGCAGATGATACAGTATACTGCGCCCGGTGCGCCGGGAAGTTCAGGCGGGGCGCTTCTCAATATGTACGGCGAGGTGATCGGCATTGTCTCAGCGTCCGCACGAGGTTCACAGGGGATTAACTGGGCAGTGGGATACGAGTTTATCAATCTGTTTGTTCAGGGATTTATAAAATAAAGAAATGCTTATTTCATTAAAAATAGATTAAAATACTATTAAGATTTGAAAGTATGTTCTATAATTGTTGAATAAATGGTGTTCATATGATATAATTTTAATAATTGTGTTGGGAAATTTTACTTGTAAGGAGTGGAAATGTTTACGCATAATAAAATAAAAAATCTAAATGATTTTTTTGTGGAACGCGACGGCAGACCGGACAAGAGCGTGTACTTTTACAGAATCAATGGATATACGGAGGCGATTGGGCAGTTTATACAGAAATATTATGAGGCGTCAAGGCTCTCGGGCGTGGTGATCGAGGGCAGGATTCCCAATCCAGATGAGAAACATCTTGCCTATTATGAGGAAATTATGGGTCTGGACTTTCGGATGAGTCCAGACTTTATCGCACAGAGCCTCAGAAAATGGCTGCCGCGCATGAATGATTATCAGCGGGGAACCGTGGCGAGAACGCTCTTTGATACGCTCAGCGCGCTGCGCAAATCTGGCAAAAATGATAATATGCTGAAAAATGCATACATAAAGTTTATGTGCTGGCTGTATTATAAGTTTGAGCGGATTGTCAACATGCTGGGCGAAAGTAAAATTCCCAAGATTTTGTACGAGGGCGATATCAGCAATTATGAACTTCTGCTGGTCTCTATTCTCTCCAATGCAGGATGTGATGTCGTGCTGTTGCAGTATGGAGGAGATGCGAAGTACCGTGCGCTCGATGCGGACAACAGATATTCGGACAACCTTGAACTGTCGGACATGCGCGCATTTCCATCAGATTTTAATCTGAAATGGATTCGGGCAAAAATACAGGAAAATCTCAATAATGAACGGCTATATGGGGTGAAGCCGCAGATTTTGAATTGTACAAACGCATGGATTGAGGGCAGGGGCTTTGCCGATTTCAAGAAAAACACTTCCGTGCGGGGGGACGATCCCCGGCTTTTCTACAACTGTTTTTACAGAATCAATGGGGTGGAGGATAAGATCACCTATGCAAATGACCTCTACCAGCTTCAGCTTGAGCTGACAAACAGCCAGCGGCGGGTGGTCATTGTGGATGAATGTATTCCAAAGCCTGCGATGGAGGAAATCGGGGCAATGCGGCGCAGAAATTATGTCAGGCAGGATGAGATGCTGATGGATTTGTCTGCAAATATTCAATATACCGCGAACATTGAATTGCAGCGGTTGATGGTGAAGGCATTTCTGGATGTGCTGCTCGCCGAGGCAAAGGAGCCGGACACGAACCTGAACAAGCTCACAAACAAGGCAGTGTATTTGCTCTGCTGGCTCAAACGATATCAAAAGAAGCTGTTTGCAAACTGGAAAATGCCAGAGGTGGGCTGTTTTATACACATGGGACCCTGCAAGGATGAGAATGAGGCGCTGTTTCTGCGGTTGTTGGCGCGGCTTCCTGTGGATGTGCTGGTCTTGAATCCGAATCTGAATGCGAAATGCTGTCTGGAAGATGCGCTGCTCTATGAACTTCAATTTGCGGAGTCGCTGCCACTGAACCGTTATCCGCAGCAGAGTGCAGATCTACAGATGGGAACTGCCGCGTACCATGCGGAGCGTGAACTGGACGGGCTGATGTATCAGGACACCGGCATTTACCGCAATTACCAGTATGATAAGGCAGTCTCTGTCACATTGCAGACGATGTATGAAGAGATACAGATTCTATGGAAAGAGGAGCTGAAATTCCGCCCTAATTTCAGCACAGAGAACGGCGTTGTCACGCTGCCTGTGATTTTTGCCAAAGTGTCAGGGGTCAAGGATGGGCTTATTTCGAAGTACTGGAGTGCCATCAAAGGGCTGATGACAGAGGACGCCTTTCTGGTCAAAAATGTGCCCTATATTGAACCCGGGGCGGTGAATCCAATGAAGGCGCACGCGGTAGAGTTTTTTAAAAATGGACGGGTACAGAGACGGAGAATCAAAGAGCACCCCAGTTATCCCTACGGTTTTCTGAGGGAGGAGATACAGGAGCATATTTTTGATAAAATGCAGCTGCTGGTCGAGAGCAAACGAATCAAAGGAACATTTGAGAATGGCACAGAGTACACGATTGTTGCAACGATACTCAACATGCCAAAAGAGATCGTGCGGCTGATACAGAAATTTGATTTTACCAAGAAGAATCCGAAACTGATCTATGTCAACACAGGGGAGAAGATGATTTCCTTAGAGGATACGATACTGACGGCATTTTTGAATCTGGCGGGATTTGATGTGATATTTTTCGTGCCGACAGGATATCAGAATATAGAACATTTTTTTAACAAGAGATTGATGGAAGAACACCAGATTGGCGAGTATGTATATGACCTGCAAGTGCCCAATATGGCGCTCATTTCATCCAGCACGCGTCCCACATGGCGCGATAAACTTTTTAGGAGAGGTTAACGGAGGAGTAAGAATGGGACTGGATTTTAGCAAGACAAAGACACAGGCATCGGCGATGGCAAATACGGTGGATGCCAAAAATGAGATTGAAGTGGTTGAGACGTATGACATCGTGGAGGACAGGCAGCAGATGAATGAGGTGCTTGTCGGCTCGCAGGAGGTTGACGACATCGTGAGCACGATCGAGGTCAACAACCTTGAGACGATCGTGTCCTTTGGCGCGGAGGTGGCTGAGGAGATTTCCAAGGCGTCGGATGTGGTTTTGAACAATGTGAATATGTCCCAGCTTGACGATTCAAGCGAGATGCTCAATGCCTTAGCGCGGGTGATGGAGAAGTTTGACATTGATGAGCTTCAGGAAAATCCGTCTCTTTTTGGCAAGCTCTTTGGCAATATGAGGAGACAGCTCGATAAAATTTTAGACAAATATCATACAATGGGGGATGAGGTGGACAAGATCTATGTGGAACTTCGAAAATATGAGTCCGAGATCAAACAGTCAAACCGCAACCTGAATACAATGTTTGAGGCGAATGTAAACTATTATCATGAGCTGGTGAAATATATTCTTGCAGGGGAACAGGGATGCAGGGAAATTGAGGCGTACATCGCACAGCGGGAGTCCGACATGCAGACGACAGGGGACACCTCCATTCAGTTTGAACTGACGAGCCTGAATCAGGCGCTGATGATGCTCGAGCAGCGGACACAGGATTTGAGGACTGCGGAGAGTGTGGCAATGCAGTCAATTCCGATGATCAAGGCGATGGAATTTAGCAATATGAACCTTGTGAGAAAGATTAATTCCGCATTTATCATCACGCTGCCAGTGTTTAAGCAGGCACTCGCGCAGGCGATCATGCTCAAGCGCCAGAAATTACAGGCGGAGGCGATGAGCGCACTCGATGCCAAGACCAATGAGATGCTGATTCGGAATGCGCAGAATACCGTTGAGCAGACGAAGCTGACAACAGCGATGGCAGCGGGCAGCTCGATAAAGATTGAAACTTTGGAAACAACTTGGAAAACGATTGTAGATGGTATCAACGAGACAAGGCAGATTCAGAATGACGCGAGAAAGAAGCGTGTTGAAGATCAGGCGAGACTCGAGACGATCAAGCAGGAGTTTAACAGGATGTATCATATGCCAGACAAGAGAGCACAGTAATTGTAGTATGAATTGTTATGAAGGAGGAAAAAGAAATGCCAATCAATTTATCAAAAGGTCAAAAAGTCGATCTGACAAAAGGAAATCCGGGACTCAAGAGGATTATGGTAGGACTTGGATGGGATGTCAATGCGTTTGATTCCGGTGCTGATTTTGACTTGGATGCAGCAGCATTTATGGTGGGAGCAAACGGAAAATGCCCGACAGAGCAGGAGTTTATCTATTACCACAATCTGACACATCCCAGCGAGGCGCTAAAGCATATGGGCGATAACCTGACAGGCGAGGGCGAGGGAGACGACGAGCAGATTGAGGTCGATCTTGACAAGATTCCTGCCAATATTGAAAAGGTGGCATTTACCGTTACGATTTATGATGCAGACACGAGGAGACAGAATTTTGGGCAGGTTTCCAATGCGTTTATCCGTATTGTCGATGAGACGACGAACACCGAGCTGATTCGTTATGATCTCGGCGAGGATTTCTCGATTGAGACAGCAGTGGTGGTTGGAGAGCTGTACAGACATAACGGCGAGTGGAAGTTCAACGCCATCGGAAGCGGATTCCAGGGCGGACTTGCGGCGCTCTGCGGTCACTACGGCATAGAGGTGGCTTAATTGTGTAGAATCGTTAATAAAAATGAGAAATAAAAGAAGGAGGGCACGAAGATGCCAGTATGTTTACAAAAAGGTCAGAAAGTCAGTCTCACAAAGGATAATCCGGGGTTGAAGAAGGTCGTTGTAGGGCTTGGATGGGATGTCAATGCATTTGATACAGGCGGGGATTTTGACTTGGATGCCGCGGCATTTTTGCTGGGAGATTCAGGGAAGGTTGCGGATTCCGGCGACTTTGTATTCTATAGGAATCTCACGCATTCTTCAGGCAGTGTGGTACATCTGGGGGATAATCTCACAGGCGTTGGTGACGGGGATGATGAGCAGATCAAAGTAGACTTGTCAAAGGTTCCTGACAGCGTGACAAAGATTGCGTTCACGGTGACGATCTATGAGGCGGAACAGAGACGGCAGAATTTCGGTCAGGTCAACAATGCGTTTATCAGAATCTATAATGAAGAGACAGGAGAGGAAATGCTTCGCTATGATTTGGGCGAGGATTTCTCGATTGAGACAGCGGCGGTGTTCGGTGAGCTTTATAAGAATGGCAGTGAGTGGAAGTTCAATGCCATCGGAAACGGATTCCAAGGTGGTCTTGCAGCACTGTGCGCCAATTACGGAGTAGAGGTAGAGTAATCATATTTTATTGAGCAATGTTCATAGAAGGGAGAATAAAATGTCAGTAAGTTTGCAAAAGGGACAGAAAGTAAGTTTATCCAAGGATAATGCAGGTCTTTCCAAGGTGATTGTGGGACTTGGCTGGGATGAGGCGCCGCAGGGCAAGCGAGGGTTCTTTGCACCGAAGCCGCAGCCGATTGACTGTGATGCTTCTGCGCTGATGCTCAGAAGCGGAAAGCTCTGTGCAAATGAGGATATCATCTATTTTGGCAATCTCAAGCATCCGACAGGTACAGTACAGCATATGGGCGATAACTTGACAGGTGCCGGAGAGGGAGATGACGAGCAGATTATTATCGACTTGGCTGCTGTTCCGCAGGTTTATGACAAGATTGTCGTTGTCGTAAACATTTACCAGGCAGTTCAGCGGAAGCAGCATTTTGGCATGATTCAAAATGCATTTATCCGCATTGTCGATGCCAGAAACAATACAGAGCTCTGTAAATATAACTTGTCAGAGGATTACTCGAATATGACCGCTATGATCTTTGGCGAGATTTACAGACATAATGACGAGTGGAAATTCAATGCAATGGGGCAGGGAACGACAGACCCCGGGCTTGGTGAGCTTGCCAACCGATTTATATAAATAATGAAGTCAAGTATGAATGAGGAGAAAATGAAAAATGAAATTTAATGGACTTAGTGACAAAGAAGTCGAGCAGTCGCGCGGGCAGTATGGCTCGAATCAGATTCCTGATTCGGAGCCTACTACCTTTTGGGAGGAGTTTAAGGAGACCTTTGGGGACCCGATGATCAAGATTCTCTTAGCGATCGCGGCGCTGATGATTGTCATGTTTTTCTTTGGCTACGCGGAGATTTACGAGCCGCTTGGAACGATTGTGGCAGTGCTTGTGGTGGCATTTGTGTCAGCAAAGACTGGTGTGGCGAGTGATACCAAGTACCGCGAACTCAAAGACAGCACAGAGAAGGATAAGTGTAAGGTTTATAGAAATGGCGTCGTCACAGTGATTGAGGTGGATGATGTCGTTGTTGGAGATAAGGTGCTGTTGCAGTCCGGTGACAAAGTTCCGGCGGATGGTATTCTGATCGACGGGGCACTCAAGGTAGATAACTCTGCGTTAAATGGAGAGGCAGAGGAGTGCAAGAAGACAGCGGCAGACCCCAGTGTACAGCTTGCGGATGATATTACAGGCGATACCTTTGTAGACAAGTATTCCCTCTTTCGCGGAGCAGTGATCTTTGACGGGGAAGGTATCCTCGATGTCAGAAAAGTCGGCTTAAAGACAATGATGGGCAAGATGGCGGAAGAAATGCAGGAGGAGGAACCGGATTCACCGCTCAAGGTCAAACTGGCGAAGCTGGCAAAGCAGATTTCTACGTTTGGATACATTGGTGCGATCATTATTGCACTGTTTTATCTGGCACATGCGATTCTGGTATTTGACGGCGGTGCAGCAGGATATTTCGCGCAGCCAATCCCAGATATTATCATGAATGTAGTCGATGCAGTTTCCCTTGCAGTTGTAATTATCGTCTGTGCAGTGCCGGAGGGACTCCCTCTGATGATTTCGCTGGTGCTCATGCAGAATACAAGCAAGATGCTTGACCACAATGTCCTTGTCAGAAAAGCAGAAGGTATCGAGACAGCAGGTTCATTAAATATTCTTTTCAGTGATAAGACAGGGACCATCACCAAAGGGTCTCTCGAAGTGGTTGATTTCTTCTGTGCGGATGGAAATTCCATCGATATTGCACAGCTGAGCAGACACAGTAAAGTAAAGGGACTGATCGACCTTGCAATCGGCAAGAATACGCAGTCCATGTTTGATACCTCCCACAGAGTGATCGGCGGCAATGCCACAGATCAGGCGCTCATGAAGTTTATCGGGGAGGACACCTTCAACACCCTGACTTCAAACAAAGAGTATGTCATCACGGCGCAGCAGGGATTTAACTCCACGAACAAGTTCAGTCAGGCGCGAATTGACAATGTAGGCAAGACATTTTATAAGGGCGCACCGGAACGGCTTCTCGCACCGGCAGCGAAGTATCTGGATGCGGACGGAAATATCAGGGATATGGACAAGGCTGTGCTCGACAGAAAGATTGATGAGCTTGCTGCAAAGGCAATGCGTGTGCTGGCGTTTGGCTATTCTGAGAGTCCGCTTGTGGAGAGCAAGATCAATGATGATATTGTGATTATCGGTCTGGTAGGAATCCGTGATGATGTGAGGCCAGAGGCGCGGGATGCCATCAAGGAAGTACAGGATGCGGGTATTCAGGTTGTCATGATTACAGGCGACAGACTTGAGACTGCGGTGGCGATCGCAAAGGATGCAGGCTTGTTAAAGACTAATGACGAGATGGCGATCTCCTCAGCACAGCTCAATGAGATGACAGATGATGAGGTCAAGAAGATTATACCGAGGATTCGCGTGATTGCAAGAGCGCTGCCAACGGACAAGTCCCGCATGGTAAGGCTCTGTCAGGAGATGAACTTGGTTGTCGGCATGACGGGTGACGGTGTGAATGACTCGCCTGCATTAAAGCGTGCCGATGTTGGTTTTGCGATGGGCAGCGGTACAGAGGCGGCAAAGGAAGCAGGAAAGATCGTGATCTTGGACGATAACTTTAAATCCATCAAGGACGCGATTTTGTACGGAAGAACCATTTACCACAATATTTTGAAATTCTGTAAGTTCCAGCTTGTGATCAATGTGACAGCGGTGATTGTCAGCGCGATTGCACCATTTTTTGGCGTGGATGAACCGCTGAAAGTAACACATTTGTTGTTTGTAAACCTTGTGATGGACAGCCTTGGCGCAATCATGCTGGGCAATGAGCCGGCGCTAGAGAAATATATGCGCGAGAAGCCCAGAAGAAGGGATGAGAGCATTGTGAGCAAGCCGATGATGGCGCAGATTATCACAATGGGGCTCTATCTTACGGTTATAAGCTTTGTCTACCTGAAAGCGCCGTTCTTTGTGGATTTGTTTGATACAGAGGAGCAGCATCTGACAGGATATTTTGTACTGTTTATCGTGAGTGCGCTGTTTAATGGCTTCAATGTCAGAGATGATGGTTTTGCTATTTTCAAGGGACTGGACCAGAATACAGGATTTATCAAGGTATTTTTGACAATTATTTTGGTGCAGGCGCTGATTGTCAATGCGGCGCTGATTCCGTTTGAGGCATTTACATGGATTGGAAACATGTTTAGCTGTGAGCCGTTTGGCATCAAGGGATGGATTACGATCGTCGTGCTGGCAGTGACAATGATTCCGGTGGATATGGTCAGAAAACTTGTTGTAAATAGAAAGTAAATAATAAGTAAATAAAAAGGCTGTCGTGAAATGCAGTATGCTATTTTGCGATAGTCTTTTTTATGCGCAGACCCGTGCAGAGGAAGTATGCCGCTAATGCGGCGCACGGGTCGCGCGCGAGTAGGACAAGATGCCTCTTCCCTACTCGATTAATATGCGTTAAAATTCGTTTAGAGAGGATGAATATATGGAACAGCCTAAAATAGTATTTCATACGGATTTGGACAATACATTGATCTATTCATACAAACATGAGCTTGGAGCGGACAAACACTGTGTCGAGGTCTATCATGGCAGGGAGATTTCGTTTATCACGGCGGAAACTGAGCGGCTTTTGCAGCAGATCAAGGCGAGGGAAAACCAGATTGTGATGATCCCAACGACGACGAGGACGACAGAGCAGTACCATCGGATTCAGCTTGGAATCGGTGAACTGCCGTATGCACTTGTCTGTAATGGCGGTGTGCTGCTGGTGCGCGGCAGGGAGGATGAGGACTGGTATCATGGTTCGCTGGAACGGATTCGGGACAGCAGGGAGATGCTGCATCTGGCGCTGGCGCTTTTGGAGAAGGATCCGAGGAGAAGCTTTGAGCTGCGTTTTATCAGAGATTTATTTGTCTTTACAAAGTGTCAGGAGCCGGAGGCGGTGGTCTGTGAGTTGAGACAAAAGCTTGACAGGAAGGTGGTGGAAGTATTTCAGAATGGTGTGAAGGTGTATGTGGTGCCCAAGGCATTGAGCAAAGGCAGCGCAGTTCAGAGATTCAGGGAGTATTCGGGTGCGGCGTACACGATAGCGGCAGGTGACAGTGAATTTGACTGTTCCATGCTGGAAGAGGCGGATTTGGGGATTGCAGCGCCATCGCTTGCGCGGACGCAGTTGTTCTCGGGGAATGTGATCTGCGCTTCGGAAGAGAGGCTTTTTGCGGAGACGGTACTTGATACGGTATTAGCGCGTTGTACGCTGTTCTGCGGGAATTTGTGCCAGTGAAGCCCGATCGTGTATTCTAGGTTTCACTGGCACAAATTGTCCGCATACTGGGAAGGATGAAATAGAATATCAGTTTGTTAGTTGGGACGGTGTCCGAGCCGTCCGCCGTCCATGCCAAGGCTGATGCCGCTTGCGCGCTCGTTAGGCTGGATGATGACAGTCACCGGCTGGCGGGGATTCCACTCAAAGCTGTAGGATTCCCCTGACGTCTGGCCGATGAAGGTTTTCCAGTTGACATCCATCTTGATATCAGGGTCGCAGTAGCCGTTCCCCATCCAGCAGACGACTGCATCGGGGTCAACGGCAAGCGTAGCGCCTGTCTGGATGTTGCTTAGCACGATGGGATTTCCATCTATTAAGATGGCGACATAGGCGTTTGGGCCAGTCCCTGTGAGGGTGGAGGTGGCAAGCCCCTTCTGTGAGATGACGCCGCAGCCAATGAAGCGCACATCATATTTGCAGTCCGGGGTGAAAGCGAGAATGTTCTCCGATTCGATCGAGAGCACTTCACCGGGCTGAAGCTGGTATACAACGACATGCTGGGCATGGTTGGCATAGTATGTAATGCTGTCTCCGTTCATCATGACTTTCATGAGCGGGAGATTTTCTCCGGTGACGCGCCGCAGCAGTGAGCCAAGCAGCGCTTGCCCCGCATTTTCCTGTGGTCCGAGCAATAACTTTTCAAATTTATAATTTTTCTGTCCGCCGTTTTCACCGCAGATAAAGGACCCCGCTTTGGTGAACAGCACATCATTTCCGCGGCAGGTCACTTTCAGGGTTAATTCGTTAATCACTTCAAATGTCAGCATTGTTTGTTACTCCTTTTTGTATCGAATATATGAATCTAATGGTGTATCAGAGGACTTGAACGCCGTACAGCGCACACAGTCCGGCAAGATCTTTGGCGACGCCGTTTCCGACAGCGTTAAATTTCCATGCGCCGTTGTGCTGGTAAAGTTCTCCGATCATCATCGAGATCACGTTATTGTAATAGTCTGTCATGAGGAAGCTCACAAGTTCTCTGCCAGACGGGTCTAAGATGCGCACGTAGGCGTCCTTGAGCATGCCAAAGTGGAGTCTGTCTGCCAGCGCATCATTGATGGTGAGGACAAAGACAATTTTCTTTATCTGTGGATTCAGCTGTTTGAAATCGATATGAACCAGCTCGCGGTCTGCGCCGGCGCCAGCCACAAACCGGGTGCTCTGGTCGGGACTGAGCGTCTGACCGTAAAAGACAAACCATGAATCGCCAAGGACTTTGCCGTCCGCACCGAGCAGAAATGCCGATACATCCACATCACACCGCGCATCGGTGACATTCCAGCCGAAGCAGGCGTCTACAGCGGTCAGTGCGGCAGTGGAGAGCAGCGCTTTCTGTCCTTTTTGCACTTTGTTTTGCAGTGTGGGAACAGGGCGCGCAATTGGCGCAGCGCTTGTATTTTGCTGCCCCGCAGTCAGTGCAGGCTGAATGTTTTGCTGCTGTGACGCTCTCGGTGGAGTCTGCCTGTAAGGCTGCTGCGTCGTATTTTGCTGGAACTGCGGGTGCGCCTGCTGTGCTGTATATTGCTGGAGCTGCGGGTGTGCCTGCTGTGCTGTATTTTGCTGGACTTGTATGGATGACTGCTGCGCTGTATTGGACTGAGATTGATTGTATCGCTGCTGTGGCGCGCTGCTTGGCTGTTGGTTATGCAACGCCGCAGGGCCACTGCTTTGTGAATTTTTGACAAGGGTCGTAATCGTATTCTTGTTTTTCACGCTCTGCGGTTCGGGCATGTTGATTGACAGAATGGAATTGCGGTTCATGGGACCACTTGTTTTCATTTTGACAGTTACCATGGATTTCCTCCGTCTGTATATTTTATAAAACTAAGCTTCATTATAGCACATTCGACAGAGAGGTACATTAAAATTCCATTAAATCTCGTGTATTTCGTAACAGTTCAGCCTTCGGCTTCCTGTTACGAGCATCAAGCCATGCAAAACCACTTCGTGGTGGCTTGATGCACCTCAGCCACTACGCTGTTTCACGGACTTTGCAGCAAGTGCAAAGTCCTGGACTGAACTGTTACTGTATTTCACAGTTTTCAAAAATATTGTTGTTTGTATCTTATCAAAAGGCATGCAGTCTATTATAATAATGGATATACATTTGACTTACAAGACAATATATGTACGAGACGCGCGATTCCTAAGGAGCTGTTAAATGTCCAATCGGAGAAATAGGCAAGTAAGATGTATAAGTTATTTTTAACAGTTTCTAAGATACATGCTGTACAAAAGTTGAATGAAATGTATATAAACAGGGAAAAGTTATGATATTAAGTAGTAGGAAGGGAGAACAAGATGGACTTTTTTGATTTGTTGACGATGGTGGGTGGTCTGGCGCTGTTTCTGTATGGAATGCATCTGCTCAGTGAGGGACTGGAAAAGCTGTCAGGAGGACGGTTAGAGCGGGTGCTGGAAAATCTGACGAATAACAGGCTAAAGGCAGTGCTTTTGGGTGCAGGCGTGACGGCGGTGATTCAATCTTCCTCTGCGACGACGGTGATGGTAGTGGGCTTTGTAAATTCTGGGATTATGAAGCTCTCGCAGGCAATTGGCATCATTATGGGCGCGAATGTCGGAACGACGATCACGTCATGGCTTTTGAGCCTTACAGGAATCGAGAGCGACAGCTTTTTCTTGCAGCTGCTCAAACCGACCTCGTTTTCACCAGTGCTTGCTGCAATTGGCGTCATTTTTATTATGTTTTTGAAAAACGGCAGGAAACGCGATCTTGGTACGATTTTAGTAGGATTTGCGATCTTGATGACTGGAATGGATACGATGTCGTCGGCAGTGAAGCCGCTGAGTCAGGTTCCTGAGTTTACAGGGTTGTTCACAATGTTTACCAATCCGCTGCTTGGGCTGCTCGTAGGAGCACTGGTAACGGCAGTCATACAGTCTTCTTCCGCGTCTGTCGGTATTTTGCAGGCGTTGTGTGTGACGGGCAGTATCAACTACGCGGCGGCAGTGCCGATTATCCTCGGCCAGAATATCGGCACCTGTGTGACGGCGATGATGTCGGGCGTTGGCGCAAGCAAGAATGCCAGAAGGGCTTCGATCGTCCACCTTTTGTTTAATATCATTGGAACGGCAATTTTTATGATTGCTTTTTATACCCTGAATGCATTTTTGGACTTTGCCTTTATGGAGGAGGCGGCTGACAGTGCCGGAATTGCGCTGGTACACACCGGATTTAACGTACTGGCGACCTTGGTGCTGCTGCCTTTTGCAAACCTTCTTGAAAAATTGTCCTTGATCCTGATTCAGCCCGACGAGGAGGAAGAGCGGCAGGCGATGGAGAATGAGCTGTTTGCCAAGATGGATGAGCGTTTCCTGAGTACGCCTTCTTTTGCCTTGGAGCAGGCATATTCCTATGTCTTGAGGATGGCTGCACTGACGAAGGATTCGTTGAATGGGGCGACGGATAATCTGTTTGTTTTTGATAAAAAGCACGTGAAGGATATTGAGCAGATGGAGAGTCTGGTAGACCGCTATGAGGATGAAATCAGCGGGTATCTCGTGAAGCTCTCGAGCAGGAATCTGAGCGAGCCCGACTCGCGCAAGCTAAATATGCTGCTGCACAGTGTGGGAGATTTGGAGCGGATTTCAGACCATGCTATCAATTTAGTGGACTGCGCCAAAACGATGAATAAGAAGGAACAGTACTTTTCTGAGAAGGCGACCGAGGAGTTAAAGATTTTTTCACGGGCAGTCTGTGATATTGTCGATGCCTCGGTCAGCGTACTTGAGACGGGAGACGAGGAGGCGGCAAAGTCGATTGAGCCGTTTGAGGAAGCGATTGACATTCTGCAAAAAGAAATGAAAAAGCGTCATGTAAAACGCCTCAGAAAAGGAAAGTGTACCGCTGAGATGGGATTCGTCCTCTCGGACATCACAAACAATTACGAGCGGATTGCGGACCACTGCTCGAATCTGGCAATTAATGTAATGCAGCTTGGGGAGGATGACACGCACGCCCATGAGTATGTTGACAGCCTTGAGAAAGGGGAGGGCAGCGCGTTTGACCAAATGATGCAGGAGTGCCTGAGACGGTATGAGCTGCCAGCAAAGGTAAAATAAGACTGAAAACTGTGAATTATTACAACAAATTTTAGTAAATTGCACAAAATTTATGGTTATCACATATTTTTTATTGTGTTGGAAAAAAAATTAAATTATAATGTAATCGTTGAGTTTAGCGCATTACAGTGTTGAATTAATTTTTATAAACCAAGGAGGATTTAAAAATGTCATATGTAGATGAGGTATTAGAGCTTGTAAAGAAAAAGAATGCAAGCGAGCCTGAGTTTATTCAGGCAGTAACAGAGGTTTTAAATTCACTCAGACCTGTTGTGGAGGCAAATGAGGAGCTTTATAAGAAAAATGCAATTTTGGAGAGAATCACAGAGCCAGACCGCCAGATTATGTTCCGTGTGCCTTGGGTGGACGACAAGGGACAGGTGCAGGTCAACAGAGGGTTCCGCGTACAGTTCAACAATGCCATTGGACCCTACAAGGGAGGACTTCGTCTGCATCCTTCTGTAAATCTGGGTATCATCAAGTTCTTAGGGTTTGAGCAGATTTTCAAAAATTCCCTTACAAGCCTTCCGATCGGCGGCGGCAAGGGCGGTTCCGACTTTGACCCGAAGGGCAAGTCAGACAGAGAGATTATGGCATTCTGCCAGAGTTTCATGACAGAGCTTTCTAAATATATCGGCGCAGATGTGGATGTTCCGGCTGGCGATATCGGAACAGGCGCAAGAGAGATCGGCTTTATGTTTGGACAGTACAAGAGAATCAGAGGTACATTTGAGGGCGTTCTCACAGGCAAGGGGCTTACATACGGCGGTTCCCTCGCACGTACAGAGGCTACAGGCTATGGTCTGCTCTATCTCACACAGGAACTGATGAAGTGCCACGGCGAGTCGATGGAAGGCAAGACAGTTGTCGTATCCGGCGCTGGCAATGTTGCAATCTATGCGACACAGAAGGCGCAGCAGATGGGCGCGAAGGTTGTCACCTGCTCTGACTCTACAGGCTGGATATACGATCCTGAAGGAATTGATGTGGAACTCCTCAAGGAAGTGAAGGAAGTGAAACGTGCAAGACTGACAGAGTATGCAGCAGCAAGGCCAAGCGCTGAATATCATGAGGTCAGCGCAGCTGACAGAAGCGGTTCGGGCGTATGGCAGATCAAGTGTGACATCGCACTTCCTTGTGCGACACAGAACGAGCTTCTGATTGAGGATGCAAAGCAGCTTGTGGCAAATGGCTGCAAGTGTGTCTGCGAGGGCGCGAATATGCCTACGACCATTGACGCGACAGAGTACTTACAGCAGAACGGTGTATGGTTTGTCGGTGGCAAGGCAGCCAATGCAGGCGGTGTGGCGACTTCTGCACTGGAAATGTCACAGAACAGTGAGCGTCTGAGCTGGAGCTTTGAGGAAGTGGATGCAAAGTTACAGAATATTATGGTGAATATTTATCACAATATTGATGACGCGGCGAAACGCTATGGCATGGAAGGAAACTATGTAGCAGGGGCGAATATCGCCGGCTTTGAGAAAGTGGTCAATGCAATGCTCGCGCAGGGCGTGTGCTAATAAGGTAAAAAGAATCCCCAAAGGGTTAGTTTTACGGTGATAAGGAAGTATTTACAACAACTTATCAATAACGCTGACAAACAGGGTGCAAGCAAAAGCAGGGAACATATCACTTCCATTAGTGGTCGGCTCTCTGCTTTTCTGTTACGCAATAGAACGCCGTTTTTGAGGGTAGACATATAAAACCCTTACCCCGCCACTTCAATACCCGCAAAGCCGCATAAATCAAGGACAAAATAACCCCTACTGCGTAACAATCCCCATAATAGATTGAGGGCGAAAGCAGTCTGCTGATTTCGCCCTCTTGACTACCCACAAGCAAAGGCGGGAAAAGCTGTCAAGGGCGCGTAGCGCGAAGTCTACCCTTGACAGCTTTTCCTGTCTTTGCTACCTACTATCGGTCGAAGCGGAATTTCAATATGGCTTCAACCAGTTTCGCCTTTAATCTGTCCTGTGTATCGTCGTTGATATGCCCCTTATACATAGACAGGTATTTGATATGTGCGGTGTAGTGCCGCAATACTGCGTCTACCGCTTCCGGCTCTCCGGCAACGGCTTTTTCGATTACCTCAAAAGGTATCAGCTTTTTGTTCCTCATGTTTCAATTTCTCCCATTCTTTTCGTAACTGTTTCAGCGCAACATTTCTTCTGTGGTTTATCGTACTTCTGCAACGTCCGTACTGTCTGCCGATGGCTTCATCACGATAGCCAACGAAGTAATAAAGCAACAAAACTTCCCGCCTTAACTCCGGCAATTTTGATAATGCCGTTGCCAATCGTTCATCATCAACAATAACTTCCTTTCCCAACACAATAAATACAGTCGGCTTATCCTGTTTTTCAAAGTAGCTGTCCATAGCAGACGGTTCAAAATATCGTTCTGACATCAGATAGTCAAGGGATATTTCTCTTGCTTCTTTCCGCTTCAAATCCCGCCATGCATTAATTGTGTTATCCCCAATTAGTAGGAACAATCACACTCAATAGCGGGCGGCGTTCGTCAAAAAATATGGTGATAGTCAATAACTGTGTTGGCATTACTTTAAAGTATTACTAACTTATAGTCGCGAATATCATTTACACTATGC
>VSNR01000069.1 GCA_009774345.1 Lachnospiraceae bacterium
TTAAATGTGTTGATAGCAACAATATCTTTTGAATTTTTTGTCAATATTTTACATATATAAAACGCACTTTTTATTGAGATTGCATGAATATGCAAAACTCCATAGTTTATATGGAGTTTTGCTTTCGGAATTTGCCGTGTAGACTTAATTTTTGACAGATTTTGTGATTGTTCCTGTAAAGTCGCCGATGCCAGAGATGGAGATTTGTGTTTTGCCTTTTTTCGCTGTGCCTAAGGTCAGTTTGTAGTCAACGCCTTCCACAAGCGGTTTTTTGTTGTACGTTAACACAATGCCCTTTGACAGCGTACCCTTTACAGTAATCTTAGAAATCTTCTGGGACTTGATGGTAAAGTTGGCAGTCACAGGGGCAGAGCCGGCATAATTTCCGATGCCTGTGATTGTCACGGTCGCTTTTCCTGCGGAGAGGTTCTTGGCGTAGGTCACAGTATAGTCTCTGTTTACTTTGAGCTTCTTGGTGCCATCTTTTACAATAACAATTGGTTTTTGCAGCTTGCCGTTGTAGGTTCTGTCTGAGATGCTGCTGACTGTAAATTTGGACTTTGACGGCTCAATGGTAAAGGATTTTACAACTTTGCCTTTATACTGTCCTTTGCCGGTAATGATCACAAGCGCGGTGCCTGCCGTGGTGTTATTCTTGTACTGAACTTTGTACTGTTTGTTCTTCTCGAGGGTGACATTGCCAATCTTGACAGTCGGTACAACGCTGGTGACAGCCTTCCCTGTATAGGGTACAGATTTCGCGCTTAAGGTGACATGTTCTGCATTGATGATCTTGTCTGCATCTGCCTTGTAGAGCGTGACCTTTGTCGTGACAGAGCCCTCATAGTATTTGCTGTTCTTCGCTGCGGTGACTGTTATCTTTGCAGAGGAGCCTTTGACATCTGTGAGGTTGGAGAGGGTGTAATCAGTTCCCTTCACAAGCTCAACTGCGCCGTCGTATACATAGACTGGCAGGTTGTCAGTCTTGGCATCCGCGGACATGCCGCCCGCCACGATATTCAAGTTCTTGAGCGGTTTCTTGGTGATCTGGAACTCTTTTGTGATCTCTCCTTTGTAGGTGCCGTTTCCGCGCACGATAACTTTAGCTGTTCCTGGAACAATATTATTCGCATACAGTACTCTGTAGTCCGCACCCTCTGTCAGCGTGATCTGTTTACCGCCGTCAGAAACGGTCACTTTCACAACAGGGGTGTAGGGTGTGCCGTCATAAACCTTTGCTTTGATCTCAGCGATCTTAGCGATGGGCTTGAGGTCTTTTCTCTGGTCTGTAGGATACTTAGAGATATCTTCGTCTGCGGGTGCGTCTAATTTTACCCACTTCGCATACAGGGTGGTATCCGCAGTCACTTTGTCAGTGTTAAAATTCCATGCAGTCTTGCAGGAGGAATCTTTATACCATCCATCGAAACGGTATCCCTGTGCATTCGGGTCCGCGGGCTTTTGGATTAACTCACCGGATTTGATGCCCGTGTATGACTGAGGCGCATTGCCGTGTCCCTGTGTGTTGAAGTTGACCGTATATTCAATGGCTGGTGTAGTGTCTGAGTCACCTGGTTGATCAGGATTTTCGCCTGGCTTATCAGGGTCCTCACCTGGCTTATCAGGGTCTTCACCTGGCTTGTCAGGGTCTGATGTCATGCCACAGTATTTTTTTAGATTGACTTCAATCTGGCTGGCGTTTTGGGGACCTTGAGTTAAGTTTTGGAGCTTATTGTTCGCATCAATATAACAGAGCAGAGGCAGGCTGATGCGCGATGCGTCACCGCCGCTTAAACGGATATAACTGAATGCGTCGTTGTAGGTTTGGCTGTATGGCATATAAGGTGAGGGTTGCGAAGTGTCGTAAGTAAAGGTTATGGTATCGTTGGCGTATGCTGCTTTAAACTCAGCGACCTCCTCTTTGCTATGTGAAAGCATCTCGGCAGCGTAGATGTCTACATTGCCGAAATCATGCCCGGCAATGGCACGGATTGTGCTCTGGCTATTCATGCATCCTGTGTTGAAGTAGATGAGCAGCTTGGGTTTCTGGTTTGCTGTCGTGTGAACTTTGGTGTCATCGATGGTTGTGTATTCGTAGGCGGGATTATCTTTGTTTAATCCGTCTACAAGAGAACCCTGGTCAACATAGGACAATCTGGACATAGGATACTGTGCGTGGAACGCAGCCGTGTTGTACTCTGCATCCCGTACATGGTTCACAAAGTCCTCTTCATTTTTCAGGAAATAAATGTGGTAGGTCTCTTTATCCTGACCATCCCAGGTGCAGTCGATATTGTAATAGTCTCCTGCCGCCCGGGTGTTGCTACCGATTTTGACAATATTCCATGCGTGGGCAGCATCATTGCCGGTTCCAGTAATGATTCTGACCGGAAGCCCGATCTCTTTACACATGCGGTAGAACGCAACTGCATATCCCTGGCAGACTGCTGTGTTGTTGCAGAGCGCTGCGTAGGCGGTGTATTTGAGTGTATAGTTCTTATCTTCAAGATTAGTATAATCATAATTTACGGTATCACAGATGTAATCGTGTATGGCTTTGACTTTCTCGTAGTCGCTCTTGCCGGACAATGCCATACCATCGAGCGCCTCATTGACTTTGGCGGTAAGCTCCTGTTCCTGTTCATAGGTGGTGTAGTATACAGGCTTGAGGAAGGCGGTGTATGTATTTGCTTCTTCATTTGTGGAATATGAATAAGCATAACCTCCATGCGACCATCTCAGCGTATCGCCCTCCTGCCCGGAACATTCCTCTGTATGTGCGACGGAGGCATTAAAAAGCGTTTTTGGATATTCAGTGTGTGCGATGCCGCTGTCGTCCACAATGCTCAGCGGAATTGTTGCATAAATATCTGCTGCGCGTGCAACCATTTGGCGGCTTACGTAAGCTGCGGCGTCCTCGAGTGTATCAAAGGAGGTTTGGTCGCTTTCAGAGAGCAGGCGTATGTCCTGGTATAGGTCAAGCTGCGCCTCGATTTCATCGGCGCTTAT
The DNA here is from genome assembly GCA_009774345.1 of Lachnospiraceae bacterium. Classification (GTDB taxonomy): domain Bacteria; phylum Bacillota; class Clostridia; order Lachnospirales; family Lachnospiraceae; genus COE1. The sequence goes on from VSNR01000069.1 coordinate 3,010, forward strand.
GAGACCTTCGTAAAGCGGATTGACAACAATTTCGAACGGTATGTCAGATTCTTCTGTTTCAGTCTCTGCGGTTTCGGTTTCTGCGATTTCGGATTCTGTTGTGTCAGATTCTTCTGTTTCAGATTCCAAGGTCTCCGATTCCTCAGACGCTACTGTCTCCGATTCCTCGGCTTGTGTCTCCGATTCTACAGTTGTTGGCTTTTCGGTTAGCGCCTCTGTCTGCTGTTCTGAGGTTTGGTCAGAGGAGTCTGTCTGCTGCTCGGAAGCTTGGTCAGAGGAGTCTGTCTGCTGCTCGGAAGCTTGGTCAGAGGAGTCTGTCTGCTGCTCGGAAGCTTCATTGGCAGTTTCCGTCTGTTGCGCTGATTCGGTGTCAGCGGTCTCAGTGTTCTGCTCGGACGACTCGACGGGACCTTCCGACTGCTCTTGAGCCGTCTCGCCAGCAGCTTCTGTCTGTTCTTTGGTAGATTCTTTGGCAGATTGCGTCTGCTGCTCGGAAGTCTCAATGTGTACCTCGGTCTGCATCGAGCGTTCGGCTTCCGCTGTCTCATTTAGAAGTTCAAGGGTGTCGGTCATGGATTCATGGCGGATTGATTCTTCTGCTGCATGAACTGGAGCGACATCGAATCCTGTTATTATGAGCATTCCTGTTAGTACAAGGCTTAGCAGCCGTCTGGGTACTATTCTTTTCATAGGCTAATTCCTCCATTTTTATTTTAATGTGTATATAAACTATAATTTAGTTTGGCAAAAAATGCAACCATGATTTCCCAAAAACTTACATTTTATTGATTGATCGGGTCGGGGGAGAATTGACAGCATCGGTAAAATCAAATACAATACTCGTATAGGTGTATTGGAGGGCGGACACATGGAACAGTTTCGGTTGATCTGGCAGTATATCAGGCGGCATAAGTGGCAGTACATTGGAGGTATCATTACCTTATTTATATTGGATTTTGCAAATCTCTATATTCCAAAGACGACGGGCGTGATCACGGACGGGCTTGCGGCACACTCCATTGACCGAAATGGAGTGTTGTACAATATCGGCATCATACTTGGCATTGGTCTCACGCTCGCAGTGGGGCGTTTTTTGTGGCGATATTTTCTATTTGGCGCGGCGCGCGCGATCGAGCATGAGCTGCGCGACGATCTGTTTCGGCATCTGGAGACGCTGGATGTGGAGTACTATAATGAACATAAGACGGGCGACTTGATGACGCGCTTTACGAGTGATCTGAACGCGGTGCTCATCGCCATCGGTCCCGCGGTCATCTCCGCCTTTGACGCTGTGGTGATGACGGTGATGGTCATCGCCCAGATGATGCTCTATGTCAACTTGAAGCTGACGCTGGCAGCCGTTGTACCGATGACGTTGATCGCGTTTGGGGAGCTGTACTGCGGGAAATTGATGCAGGCGCGTTTTCAGGAGCGCCAGGAGGCGCTGTCGGAGCTGACGGACTTTGTGCAGGAGAGCTTTTCGGGCGTGCGCGTGGTCAAGGCTTTTGTGCGGGAGCAGTCGCAGATCAAAGCATTTGCGCAGGCAAATGCGAAGGCGAAAAAGAAAAATCTAAGAATTGCTCAGCTAGAGTCGATTGTCATCCCTCTGCTGGATGTGGTCATCGGCGTCAGCAGTCTGCTCACGCTGCTCTATGGCGGGTATCTGGTGCTGACCGGCGAGATCACGATCGGGCGGTTTGTCGCATTTAACCAATATATTATGATGCTGGTGTGGCCGATGATCGCCTGCGGGGACGCCATCAACTCCTTTTCGCGGGGCGGCGCAAGCATCAAGCGGTTACAGGAGGTATTTGAACAGCAGCCGGAGATTGCGGACGGGGAGCATATGGCATGTGTGGAGGGACTAAAGGGCGATATCCGCCTGAACCATCTGACCTTTCTGCACCGGGGGCACAGCGAGCCGACGCTTAAAGATATCAGCCTCGACATCAAGGCGGGGACGACGCTTGCAGTCATCGGGCGCACCGGAAACGGCAAGTCCACGCTGGTCAATCTGCTGCTGCATCTCTATAATACAAAGCGCGGCATGATTTTTCTCGACGGCAGGGATATCAACGATATTCCGCTCAAGACGCTGCGCGAGAACATTGCCTATGTGCCGCAGGACAATTTCCTGTTCTCAGATACCCTCAAATCCAACATTGCCTTCGGGACGGAGGATGAGGAGATGGACGAGATTGTCCGCGCGACCAAGACGGCGTGTATTCATGAGAATATCATTGCGTTTCCAGATGGCTATGACACGATCGTCGGGGAGCGCGGTGTCACGCTTTCCGGCGGGCAGAAACAGCGCAGCTCGATTGCGCGCGCCCTGAAAAAAGATGCGCCGATTCTGATTCTTGACGATGCGCTGTCTGCGGTGGACACGGACACGGAGGAGAGAATCCTCCAGAATTTAAAGGAGAACCGGCGCGGGAAGACGACGATTCTAATCGCACACCGCATTTCCACGATTCAGAATGCCGACAGGATTCTGGTGCTCGAGGACGGGGAGGCAAAGGAGTGCGGAAACCACAAGGAGTTGATGGCGCTCGGGGGCATTTACAAAGAAATGTTTGAGAGACAGCAGCTTGAAGCGGCAAAAAATCTTGCGGTTTCGACATTGTAAAGGAGGAATTGATATGGCGATTTACGACCCAAAGGATTATGAAAAAGTGATAAACAGGATTCAAGGTAAAATAAAAGCGCTTCATATCGAAATGGGCGCATGTCTGTCAGAGGAGGCGGTCGATGCGTTTGAAGCCAGCCACAAAGTAAAGCTGCCGCAGGCGTACCGGCTGTTTCTGCAAAAGGTTGGCAATGGGTGTGAACATGTGCTGAACCCATTGGAAAAGTGTCCCTGTGAAAAGCTGGATGAACCTTTCATGCTGGATACCTTCTGGCTCTGGGAGGAGGATGACAGGGAGGAGGAACTCATTCAGGCTGATATGGAAAATAAAGTGTATCGGGGAAATCTCGAACTGGCGGACAAAGGCTGCGGCATGAGCTATAACCTGATTGTCACGGGGAAATGCCGCGGGGAAGTATGGGATTTCGCAGATGTGGGCGTCCAGCCCTGCTGCGAGCGGCAGGATTTTCTCGGATGGTTTGAGCTGTGGCTGGATGACGGCGACGAAGTAGATTATTTTAAAGATTATGTGTATGACGGAGATCAGGAATGAAACGGCTGCTTACATATTTAAAACCGCACCGGTGGATGATGTTTGTTTCCTCGGTGCTGGTGATCGCGCTGATCGGTGTGGAACTGTACAAACCGATTATTATTGGAAATGCCATTGACAATTATATAGGTACATTTGGACAGCCGGGGGCTTTGGGCGCAGACGAGGCATTTTCTGGAATCTGCCGCGCGGGGGCGCTGTATGCTTTGATGCTGCTGCTAGGGTTTGTGTTCAATGCATCGAATACATGGATTTTGCAGAATGTAGGCCAGTCGGTGATCTACAAAATGCGTGAGGAGGTATTTGCGCATATCCTCAGTCTGTCCGTGAACTTTTTTAACACGCAGCCGGTCGGAAAGCTGGTGACGCGCGTGTCCAATGACACGGAGGCAGTGAACGAGCTGTTTTCACAAATACTTGCAAAACTGTTTAAAAATACAGTGAAAATCCTTGGCTTTGCGGTTGTGATGCTCTCAATTGATCTGCGCATGGCACTGTATTCGTTTATACTGATTCCGTTTGTGACAGGTCTGACCTTCTTTTTCCGGTATCTGTCGCGCAAGGCGTACCGCATGACGCGGACGCGGATTACGGAGTTAAATACCTTTCTGTCTGAACACCTTTCCGGCATGAAGCTGATACAGATTTTTGCCCGCGAAGAGGAAAAATTCGAGGAATTTTCAGAAAAGAGTGAACAGCTTTTCAGGGCAAACTGGCGCGAAGTGCTGACGTTTGCGGTATTTCGCCCCTCTATTTATATGCTGTCTGTCTTTGCGATGGTGATCGTCATCGGTCAGGGAAGTGCGTCGGTGCTGGCGGGAACGCTCTCTTTGGGGACGCTGTTTGTCTTTATCAATTATATCAGCTCTTTTTTCGAGCCGATTCAGGAGCTGGCAGAGCAGTTTGGGACATTGCAGTCGTCGCTTGCCTCCGCAGAGAAGATTTTTACAATCTTGGATGAAAAGCCGGAGATTGTCAATCCCAAGCATCCCAGAACGGTTGCCATCAATGGGCGCATTGAGTTTCGGCATGTCTGGTTTGCCTATGAAAAGGAGGAGTATATCCTGAAGGATGTGAGCTTTTGTATCGAGCCAGGAGAGAAGATTGCCTTTGTGGGGGCTACAGGTGCCGGAAAATCTTCGATCTTGAATCTGATCGGGCGCTACTATGATGTCCAGCGGGGCGAGATCTTGATAGATGGTGTGAATATTAAGGAAATTGACAAGAATGCGCTGCGGCGGGCGATCGGTCAGGTGCAGCAGGATGTGTTTTTATTTACAGGGGATATCAAGGGCAATATCTCACTGGGCAACGAGGACATCCCGCGCGCGGAGATTGAGCGCGCGGCGCATATCGTAAACGCGGATTCTTTTATTGACAGGATGCCAAACGGCTTCGATGAGCCTGTGACGGAGCGCGGCAGCACGCTCTCTGCGGGGCAGCGGCAGTTGTTATCCTTTGCGCGCACGCTTGCGTACCAGCCGGCAATCCTTGTGCTGGACGAGGCGACGGCGAACATTGACACGGAGACGGAGCGCCTGATCACGCAGGCGCTCGGGAAACTGATGGAAGGCAGGACGACGATCATGGTCGCGCACAGGCTTTCCACCATCCAGCATGCGGATAAGATCATCGTCATGCACAAGGGCGAAATCCGTGAGAGCGGTACGCATCAGGAGCTCTTACAGCTTGGAGGGATGTATCGGAAATTGTATGATTTGCAGCTGGTGGAAGGGTAGGTTTTTGGAATCAGAAAAAATAATTGACATACAGAGCAGGATGTATTATCATGTGGTGTACTATTGAGAAAGGAGGGCTGAACATGGCGAAAGAAAGATTTGTGGAAACCTACACACAAGGAGTTACCAAAAAGGTTGTTGTTGACACACAGACAAGAGTGAATTATCTGTTAATGTCGTCTATAATGAATTTATCAGTGATTGTTTAGGTGAGAATAGGAAAAATGTGTTAACAAAACAAACGTGTGCTTCAATAAATAAAGTCTAATAGAATATAATTTACGAGGTGGTGGTAATGGAGGAAAAAGACATTTTTTTAGAAACAAGAGGTTTGGGATTTATAATCTATTCAGATTTTGCAGTGAAAAAAATAAAGCGAGGTGAAAATTATCTGGCAGCGCACTATTGGAATCCCTCAGATGTAGCAAAAGAGGTGAATGCTGGAGAGCTCATAGGGGTCTGCACAGGCGCTCCCGGGGTGTACAGGCTTAGCATTCGGGAAGGGATTCCATGTGACGAGCTCTGGGAAAACTCGATTCTTAGAAGGAGGCTGAGCATAAAGGTAATAGGCGGAACGGTTTATTTCAGGGATTTATATGAATTGATGGATTGGGATGAAAGGTGCGATGAAAGCCAGACAATTAAAATAGAGGATGGTTATTATACAATGCTCTTGATGGGTAATATGCCAAATGATGGAAGTTTTGGGGAAAATCAGGTGATTTATCTGTATATTTATAAAAATGACACGTTTTGTGAGCCTCAGTATAAGGGTGTTCCTGATTTTACCCAGTGCAGGAAAAGAGAAGAATTATCAAATTTTTAAGGTTGGAATGAAGGAGTTTGGTGATGAAAGATAAATTATTTTTCTTGCAGTTAGAAGATAGTACGGTCAATCTGCCTGACAATATAATACCAGAAGAACTTTGCGGCCTCGTTCCTGATGCGTGGATCAAAATACTCTCGTCGGAGGATAAGAAAGAGCGGTGTCATGCTGTTATTGGGCTATGGAAAAAGTATCTTGGAAAGAGTTTGCCAACTGTGATAAAAAGATTCGAAAAAGAGCTGGATAATGTTGAATTATTGGAACGGCGAAACAACAATAAGAGAAGCTATTCCCTGTTATATTCTATGATAGATGAGAGTGGACGATGCATCTATTATGAAGGTCGTAACCCAATAGATAACATAGCTGAGCGTTCCCGATTAAGCTATTGGGAGAATATGTCCCAGCAAATCAAAGATTTTTACGAACATATTCATGATGGCTTTTATCATTACATGAACAGGGGAATGGGGCTCCAGCCATTATGTTTTACGCATTTTATGGAACCAGAAGATGAGGTTGCAGAGTGGAACAGAAAATTTGGCGGTGATATGCGTTATGGTGATGAAGGTGAAAATGAAGTGCAAGAGTGGAATCTGGATGTAGGGGAGTATGATGAATTATGGGAGGAAAGTTCACATCAAATGGCATTCTTTTGGAATAGTCTGGGTCTGGCTGTGTCAATGGATGACAGTAAGGACAGTGAGAAAAATGCCATTATATGGAAAAGCGCTACGTCTCCTGCATTCCATAATGATTTCTGGGGAACTGTTGATCAATTGTTATTTTATTTCTAAAAAAGATTATTTTACTAAAGTTAGGATTTTCCCAAAATGAACGCGCATTAATTCATGCTGATAGATGTAACGGAGCTGAGATCTGTGAAATTCCAGTACATGCTTGGCTTGGTGGAAAAATGATGAATTTAGAACAAATTAGTGATTATGTTAAAGCTGTAATTGCAGTTACTAATCTTTGTCAAAAAGCGTTAGATTTAAGCTGGGATAGATAGAACTATAAATAAAGAGGAGTATTCTGCCTGTGGCAGTGATATTCCTCTTTATTTATAGTTTTTGTTTGATGTGCGTTGGCACTATACCTGCACCAGTCCTACAGCTTGCTCAAATTCCTCTATGGATGTTGCTTTTGCGGCGGCTTTATGCCACTTTTTCAGTAATTCTAAATCTGTCTGTTCCATAATGCAGGTTTTAAGGGAATCTGAAAGTGCTCCAAGATCTTCAAGGAGTTCAATTACAGCCTCTGCTCTGTCTTCCGCTTTGCCCTTTGCTCTGCCATCTTTCCAGCCCTCCGCTCTGCCATCTTTCCAACCCTCTGCCTTTTCTTTATTTAAGAGTCTTTCAAATGAACTACACATGTCCTTTTCATCTCCTTCTTTTAACTGCGTTATCAATTCTCCCCGTTCGTCTTCGTTCAGTTTCCGTATTACATTTGAAAACCATGTAATCCATTCATTCAGGTCATTTGTATCCATTGCCCTGATCCGGTGCATCAGTTCTGCGATGCCGTCTGTCCATTCCTGCCTTGTCCGTTTCCTGTCTGCAAGGAAAATGTTGTCGATCAGTGTGTTTGAACTGCTGATTTTTGATTCCGTAAGTGTATTGACAGATACAAGCGCATATTCGAAGTCTACAACATATTTTCCAAACAGCTGTGCATTGTTTATCATCTGGCTGAACCTGCACGAGGCAGTCCAGTTCCGCTCACTGTTATGCAGTACGATGGGCATAATGGCTGGAAGCCTGTAGCCCTTTCAAGTGCGATGTACTTTTTGATAAAGTGGAGAAAATGCTTCTTTATAGAAAATATTCTCTTATATCCCTTGTCATGCGGATTGTCCGTCTGTTTATTCTGTGTATTATCATTTTTGGTATTATCTTTTTGTGTATCTTTTTCCATCAGAAGACACGAGTGGAAACTGAAACAGGAAAAATCCAGAAAAACAGGTATGATACGGAGAGGCTGCGCTATGAGCTGATCGAGAACAGCAGGCGGACCAGTTTTGTATACCACAATAGAGAGTTTTGTATGAGAGAGGAGAGGAAGCAGGGCTGTGCCCGTAATATCAGCGCCATCTCTCCCCTTCCGGCAGAAATCCGCCGCAGGGATACTCCGAAAGCCACATACAGGCTTCCTCGTCCGGCATCTGTGCGGTAAAAATGGTACCTGCAAAATCAGGGTGTGTGGCTTTCACCGTAAAATATTCTCCTTGCGCCTTGAGAGCGGTGCCTTGAATCCATAAGGCATTTTCCATATAGGTAATCTCAATAGATTGCAGCTGTCCATTGATCAAGTCCGCGGCTGCTGACTGCACATCCTTTCTTGAAAAAGAAAGAAAGCGCTGTGTCGTATCTTTGACAAGAACCAGCTGCTGCTTGCGGGCAGTCACTGCCCTGCTGGGAAAAAGGATATCCGTATCCCGTGTGAGGCGCCACCCTGTCGTGTCTGGCGCCTGTAGGTAGACAAGCCAGTCCTTTAGAATAGCCAGTGCATCTTCGGCAGACATCGCCGGACTGGCCAGTGTCTTCATAATGCCATCATCGCGAAACAGCAGATGCGCCTTCAAGGATATAGAGTCTTTTCGGACTGACGCCTCTAATGCCCGAAATGCGGCATTTGGCGTATGCACGGGCTGCGAGGGCGGGAATGCCAATGCCTGTGCGCTGACGGGCTTTGCAGGGGTGAGCAGCAGAGCGCCGACATGGGGAGAAGCAGCCATATGATAGCGCAATTCCAGCTCCACCAGTTCCATTGTGACCCGCAGAAAAGACCTGCCGTCTGCCCGCAGCTCCATATCCTGAAAACCGCGGTGACCTGCCTCGCGCTGGATTTTGCCCTTCGTATGAAGCGCAATCCAGTCGGGTTCGTCTATTTTATTGAATGGATGGAGAATGATTTCGTCTGCCATAATGTGTCCCTATTCGGTAATTGGCGGTTTCTGATAGAGTTTGCGCTCGAGACATTTCTTCTCAAATGCAAGCTGCTGTTTTATTTTTTCATAACCACCCTCGTTATCTGCCATTTCTAACCGTTCTATTAAGTCTAACTGGTCTAAAAGATTGACATTTAATTCTTTTTCGCCTGGCATGTCATCACCTGTCTTTCACTGAATCTATATTGGTAGTTCCAGTTTTATCATAACAGATTATAAAAAGGGTGTAAAGCGTTGCGCAAAAAGCCGCTTGCATCGCCTCTATTTCCGGGACTGCTTTTTCATACCGTTTGGCGGCTGGAACGTAATTTTCCGCTAATCATTGTATTTTCTTATCTGTTTCGTTTTCAAGATGTAACTGTATATATCTGATAGCATCTTTTGCGGTTGCAATTCTGATTTTAAATTTATGTCTAACAATTGACTAATTGCGATCAAATCCCCAATTCCCCGCACATGTTCCGCACCGTCATTCGGTAAACTACATAAAAGATGCCAGCCATCACAAATAATATCACAAGACAGGCCCCAAGTCCCGCAAGCTCGCCCGGCACAATCTGGCCATCATTGCCAAACATCAGCATCACATATAACAGATACATTGCCGTCATGCCGACGAAACAAGGCATCCGAAACACAGTGCCAGCCTGACTTTTCACCTCGCGCAGCAGATAGGCAGGCGAAGCCCCCAGACGGCGCAGGTCGTCAAAGACATAGCGGTTGTTCAGCGTGATGGTCATGCAGCGGGTATAGCTGATAATCAACGCAGCGAGCGTACAGATGATGGAGATAAACAGAAACATCATCAGGTACACGGCAAAGCTTTGCAGGAAGTCATTCTTGTCTATGATGCGGATTTTGGGCATGTAAGTCCAGTAAAGGCGAAAATCGCTCGCATCAGGATTGTCAAAGCTGATTTGCGACATCTCGTCCGTATCGCCCCAGTAAACCTCGCCCGCCTCATCCGCTGCAATTTTTGTCACACGGTCATAATAATAAGCAAATTCGCATTCAGGTCCAAAGCAGGAAAGCAGCGTGTGAAAAAAGTCCTGTGCAAAGGCATAGCTGTCTTTGCCGTCCATGTTAAAAAAGGCGATGGTGCCCATCCAGTCTGGCGTCAGTCCGCGTGCAATTTCGGCATAATCGGCGTCGTTTATCAGATAGTAGCCCGGCTGGCCAGCCAGAAAGTCATAGTGCGCGTATCCGGCAAATTTTGCAGGAATCGTTTCTCTCGTCGTCATGTTGGTCAGAAACGTCCCCGTGTTTGTGTAATAATAAGTATCGGATTCGGCGGCGGTCGAGACAATGTGGTACTCGCCGGAATGGACAGGAATCCGTTCCCCGGTCAGCGCATAAAAACCGGATTCGGACAGAACCTTTACACTTTCCGCCAAATCGACATGTTCTTCGTAAAAGCGCCTTCCATCCTCCTTGCGCACAATTGCATCCATCCCGAGAATCAGGTAAGGGGACTGTCTGAAATCCTTGATGGAAAGCCCGTGCCCGCCCGCCAATGTTTCGATTTCCTCCTGCTGCAAAGCCGTCTGGTCCATACGGTAATGATAGCAGTAATCAAATGGACGCGCATGGACATCGAGCATCTGCCCCACACCCATCATCGGGATATAAAAGATGGCAAATGCGCTGCCCGCAATCAGCACGGTGCTGACAAGGAGATTGTTGACGGTCTGTTTTCCCTGAAATTTCATCATGCTTCTGGAAATGATATTTTTGTAAGGATGCTTTCTTTTTCGCATCCAGCCATGTACAACCGTGTGCAGCATGACCATGTAGAGCCCCACAAAGACCGGTGCATAGAACATATTGATCAGCGCTGTCGGGTAGGCGCTAAACAGCTTCATATAGACAGCAGGCGCCTCATAGCCGCAGACCGCCCCGGCAAAAATGAGAAAAATCCCCACAGGGCCGCACCATCTGCCAAGCTCTTTGACCGGCTCGTTCTTGTGCTCCTCGTGCACGACATCAATAATGTTGGTCCGCCGCAGATAACGGTATGCCGTCATGCAGGAGAAGGCGACCACAAGCACAAAAAACACTGCTGATAAGAATAGACAGCGAAAATCCAGTTGCAGGTGCATTTCCGTGCTGTCCACAATCAACAGCCGAAATCCATTCCACAGAAGGAACACAAACGGAAATCCCACCGCGATGCCAAGCAGCGACGAAAGACTGCTCAGCAGAAGCACTTCGCGGAATAACCCGGGCGCAAGCCGCCGCCTCGATGCGCCAAGCGCCATCAGTGTGCCAAGCTGTTTTGATTTCTTGCGGAAAAACAGCCCGGAGGCATAAACCGTAAAGACCACACAGCCAAAGAGTGCCAGCGCAAATATCATCGTCACTTGCTTGCGGCTGTCACCGCCCTCTGGCAGGATGCGGAGCACTGTCGGTGAGAACATCATTGCCGCATAGGCAGTAATCAGCAGCAGTGATACAAAGTTGCAGAACAGATAAAGAAAGGACTGTTTCCTGTCTGCTTTCTGCAATTTACATTCCAATTGATTCATGGTCATCATGGTTCCTCTGTCCTCCCTTCGATTGTACTCATCTGTTTGATGGCAGCAAGCAGGCGGTCCTGAAACATGCCCCTGCTTTCACCGCCAATCATATTTCGCGCCAGAGAATCATATACCGTGCCATCCTTTAATAAAATAACGCGATCGCAGAACGAAGCCGCAAAGCTGTCATGCGTCACCATGAAGACCGTTGCGCCTAACTGCCGTCTCGCATTCTCAAATGCCTCGATGACCGTGCGGCTTGACTTGCTGTCAAGATTGCCTGTCGGCTCATCCGCGAGAATGATCAGTGGCTGGTTGATCAGACTCCTTGCCACCGCCGTCCGCTGCCGCTCCCCGCCGGATATTTCCGCCGGATATTTTTCTGCGATCTGCGCAATGCCAAACAGGGAGAGCAGCGAGTCCGCAAGCTGCTCAGCTTCTGGCGCCACCTTGTCTTTGATGATGCGCGGCACTAAGATATTTTCCCGCACCGTGAGTCCGTCGAGCAGCATAAAATCCTGAAAGACAAAACCAAGCTTCTCATTGCGGACTTTGGCGAGCGCATCCTCATCAAGCCCTTTTAACATCTGCCCGCCAAGTGAGATCGTGCCCTCCTCAAACGGAATGTAGCAGGAGATACAGTTTAACAGCGTGCTTTTGCCAGAGCCTGACGGTCCCATGACAGCCACAAATTCCTGCTTGGCTACAGATAAGTCAATTCCCTTTAGCACCGTGTAGAACTTGTTTCCTGAACGGTATGATTTGTGTAGATTTTTGATAAATAACATTGAAACACCTCCATAGAATTTTTTATAGCATAGCACAAAAAAAATAAAGACAGATTTCTCCATGTAATTCTTGGCATCAGATTTGTCAAGTTTGGTGCAGGCGGGCAAAATATGTAAAGTTATGCAGGTTTTTTGTAATAGATTGCAGTGTGCCGTCTATCATAATAGGAGAAAAAGTGTTACAATGTATCAAAGATGCATTGATGATTACTCGCTTGAGAATTTTATACATCATATTCAAGTATTTATAATTAAGTAGGGAAAAAATGATTATTGGAATGAGCATGTCACTAAGCAAAGAAAAGAATTAAGGGAGAAAAGATTAACAATTTTGGAAGATGGACTCCTGCTCAATTTAGTAAACAAGAGCAGGCAGAAGCATTTTCTAAATTGCCGTTTACGGAATCTGTTTCAGGAATTATTGAAGCAGGGGAGTGTATTTGACTTATTTTTTTGCTGAATTGGGAGGTTAGGTATGGAAAATATTTTTTTAACAAATTTAAAAATCAAACAAGTCAGGCATTTGAGGGATATTACTATTCCGTTATCAGAACAAAAGGCAAAACATTTAATCTTGACGGGAAAGAATGGAAGTGGAAAGACAAGTGTGGCTGAGGCTTTGGCAAGGTATTTGAATAAAATTTATGTTGGAGAAAGAGAACAAGCCTTTAAGAATTGTCAAAAAGAGTTGGACATAAAACTCAATAAGGACATTAACGGAATCCCAGAATTAGCAGAAAATCACCACTATATATTAGCGTACTATGAGGCAGACAGGTTTTTTCTAGCAGAACAGCCTAAGCATATTGAGAAAGTACAGTTAAAAGAATATTATGAAGTGTCAGAGTTTCCACGCGCTGAATTTGTAAAGTACTTATTGGATCTGAAAATGACGGAGGCACTGGCAAGAAATAATAATAAGACAGAAAAAGCCGATGAGATTCAGATTTGGTTTGTAAAATTGGAATGGCTGTTAAAACAGATATTTGATGATGAAACTATAAAAATTGAATTTGACGAAGACACCTTTGATTTTCGTATTTTGCAGCAGGGGAAAGAGCCTTTTGGTTTTAATACGTTATCCCGAGGTTATCAGGCTGTGCTTGATATTGTGCTGGATATCATGATGCGGATGCAGTATCAGACACAGCGTTCGTTTCATTTCAATCTTCCGGGAATTGTAATCATTGATGAAATTGAGACACATCTTCATTTGGAATTACAGAGAACTATTTTACCATTTTTGACGACATTTTTTCCGAATATACAGTTTATTGTAACGTCCCATTCGCCATTTATATTAAACAGCATAGAAAATGTTGTGATTTATGACTTGGAAAATCACACGTTGGTAGAACACGGATTGGATGATGTACCATATGAAGGTATTGTAGAGGGATATTTTAGAGTTGATAAATTATCCGATATGTTAAAAGAGAAGTTTGAAAAGTATAAAAATCTCGTCACAAAGGAAAATCTGTCTGATGATGAACTTGGCGAAATTGCAGAATTGGAATTGTATTTAGATGCAATTCCAGACTATCTTGCCATTGGCATTGCAACAGAATACAAGAGGATGAAGCTTGAGTTTTTGAATCGGGAGGATATAGATGGTTAAAGTGGAACGTTCTTTTCCTGCGCCTGAATCTCTGGCAGAAGAAGCGAAAAAGGAAAACGGAAGGGGAAAATATGACAAGCCGGATGTGATAGAAAGGTTGAAGAATGACTTTCATAATAAATGTTATATTTGCGAAATGAAAGAGTTACAAGACCCCAATGTGGAACATTTACTGCCGCATAAAAATGGGAAATATCCAGAAAGAAAATTTGATTGGGAAAATCTTTTCTGGGCTTGCGGACACTGCAATGGCATTAAAAATAACGGTAAATATGATGCAGGAATTGTAGATTGCTGTAAACAGGATCCAGAGGAGTATCTGGATTTTCAGCTAAAAAATGATAATGTGGTTATTTATGTGAAAAATCCGGGGGATGAGGTGTATAATAGAACAGCGTTATTAATTACAGAAACATTTTCCCTGAAAAATTCAGGCATGAGGACATATACCAGCGATGAAAGGATGCGGTTACTTCAAAAGGAAATGAATCTTTTGTATGGGCAGCTTGAGAAGTTACAAAAGAATCCAAACGCCCCAATAATTATGCGGACAATATGCAGTTTGTTAAGGCGGGAATCTGCATTTGCGGCGTTTAAAAGATGTTATGTGCGGGTACATGCCGAAGAATATCCGCAATTACAGAAATATTTATAATATCTTAGGTTAGGAACTGTAGAAAAATGACTGACACGTCTTGACTTGTCTTCTTAAAGTCAGCATATTATGGAGGAACCCATGCTTCGAATAGGAATATGTGATGATTCCGCAGATGCAAGAGACGCACTGCGCATCCAGCTTGAAAAAATTTTAAATGAGGAAAAAGAGCAAATTGTGTATGAATTTTCGACCGGGGCGGGCGCAGTGCACTGGCTGCAAAACCACCCCGGCGAGATTGACCTCTTATTTCTTGATGTGGAGATGGCGGGGACAAACGGTATGGCGGCAGCAGAGGCGGTCCGCGGCTTTGACACGGAACTGATCATCGTTTTTGTGACGGGATATTCCGACTATGTCTTTGACGGATACAAAGTCAACGCGCTGGATTACATCATCAAGCCAGCAAAGTCAGAACGGCTCTTAGAAGTGCTGCGGCGAGTGCGCGCACAGCTCGATAAAAGGAAAAATGATGTGTACGTATTTAAAAATGCAGACGGAATCTTCCGGCTTCCTATTGCTGCAATCTGCTATTTTTACAGCGACAAGAGAAAAGTCGTCCTTGTCTGTGAGGAAAAGGAATATTCTTTTTACGCCAAGCTTGACGAGGTCGAACAACAGCTTTCGGAAAACTTCGTGCGGATTCACCAGCGGTATCTGGTCAATCCAAACCAAGTTGTGCAGATTGGAACAGATTCCGTGACAGTTGGCACAGGCGCCGCCACAAGGACACTTCCGGTCAGCCGTGCGCTGAAAGAGGAGGCGCTGAAAAGGCTTGCAAGGGCGATGCTGGCATAAGGAAATATACTGAAAATATGCGATAAATTATTAGGAGACAACACAAGGGGAGCCGCAATGAACGAATTTTCTCAAGTAATACTATTACTCACGCTGGGCATGATTCCAGTGGTTATTTTTTGCCGTTCGCTGTCCTGCCTGATTGAGATCAGGCGGGAATGGCGGCGGCGCTTTTTGCTTGTCACAGGCAGTTATGTGCTGATTTATATGGTGATCTTCACAGGGGACCCCGTGAATTTTACGAGTGCCATGCTGCTTTTCTTAGTCTGTATGTGGGCTGCGTGCAGCGGCACCAGACTCAAACGTCTCACAGTCGGTCTCATGCTTGCAAGCACAGTTTTAGCCTTGAATGGATTGTTTGACAGTTGTATTTCCTCCTGTTTGCCGGGGGACTGGGGGAAGGGATGGTATGAAATGCAGTATTTTGTGTTTCGTTTCGTGCCCTCTCTGTTTTTGTATCTGTGCATCCGCCACTATAGACCCGAACGTGATTTTGAGCTCTCGCCGTCACTCTGGCGGCTGCTTTTGCTGTTGTGCATCCCGCCGCTGGGAATTGTATTTTCGCTGGTCATGTTTGCTCCCTACAATATGGCAGGTGAGGGTATTGGTTTATTTACAGCCCTGTTTTTGGTAGCAGTGTTCGCGTTTGTGGGCATTATCTGGGCAGCGTTTGTCCTCAACAGGCAGCAGAAGCTTGAGCAGGAAAATGTGCTGGCGGCGTACAATCGGAAGTACTATGAGTCGATGGAACTACAGCAGTTTGAAATCCGCAGATTAAAGCATGACCTCGCCAACCATCTGCAAATGATACAGTCTCTGCCTGCGGAAGAAAAAGATAGTTATATTCAGGAAATGATTGAGAATCCCGCATTCGACAAAGTAATCGTCTATTCCGGTGATGTCACAGTGAATGCAGTGCTGACCGCCAAGGAGCGCATGATGCGCCAGCAGGGGATTTCTTTTCATGTCAAAGTAGACATTCCCGATGAATTACCTTATGAAAAGCCAGATCTGTGCGCACTGTTTGCCAATGCCCTCGATAATGCCGCCGAGGGCTGCGCAGCACTGGACACTGGCAAAAGACAAGTGGAGCTTACCGCACGCGCCGCAAAAGGAATCCTCGCACTGGAAATCAGAAATTCCTTTGCGGAAAAACAAAAGACGGACGATGCACAGTTTTTGCAAAGACTGCCAAAGACGACAAAAACAGACTCAAAGCATCATGGATTTGGACTGCGCAGCATACAGACCATCGTGAAAAAGTATGGCGGAACGATGGAACTAAAGCAGGAGAAAGGGTGGTTTTGCCTGTTTTGTTATCTGTTTTACAATTCCTCAACATAGGGTTGACAAGAAAATAAAATCGCCTTATAATTAAACTGTAAGTTTAATTAATTGAGGAGTTTTGATAAAAATTATGGGACGAAGAAAAAAAGAGCCCCGGAGCGTGCACCGGGAAAAGATCGTATCCGCAGCTTCGGTATTATTTATGGAAAAAGGAATTGCCCAGACGTCGATGGATGATATAGCGAAAGCCGCCGGATACAGCAAGGCAACCTTGTACGTCTATTTTGAAAATAAAGAGGAAATCGTCGGCATTTTAGTATTAAACAGCATGAAAAAACTTGATGATTCTATCTGCGCTGCTTTAATGCAGCACAAAACTACCAAGGAAAGATATGACGGCATCTGCCGCGGGCTGGTACAGTATCAGGAAGAATTTCCGCTATATTTTAAAATGGTGCTGGATAAAATCAATGTCGATCTGGAGCGTGAGGATGTTCTGCCAGAGGAGAAGGAAACATACCAGATTGGGGAAGAAATCAATGAAAAGATCAAACACTTTCTGGTATCAGGCATAGAACAAGGGGATTTGCGGGAGGATTTGGCGCTGATGCCCGTCATATTTAACTTCTGGGGGATGCTTTCTGGCATCATTCAGCTTGCCGCGAACAAAGAAGAATATATTGAGCAGTCGATGGGATTCTCCAAAAAACAATTTTTGGAATATGGGTTTTCTCTGATCTATGCCTCGGTCGCAGTAAAAGACTGTAATAAAAAATTGTAATAGAATATTGTAATAGGAGAGTTGACAATGCGTGAAAAAAATGTACTTGCCATCTTAGGCAGTCCGCACACAAATGGAACGACGGCGGCGATGCTGGATTTGGCAGTCAAAGCAGCCATGCAGCAAGGGCATACTGTAACCCAAATGAACTTATATGAAAAGAACCTTTCTTACTGTACAGGATGCCGTGTTTGTATGGATACGCATACCTGTGTCCAGCAGGACGGCATACAGGAGATTGCTGCGGCGTTTCAGAAATGCTATCTTGTGATTCTTGCCGCTCCTGTCTACTGGGCAAATGTTCCGGCGCCTGTCAAAAACCTCTTTGACCGACTGCTTGGAACCGTGATCGAAGATACAGACTCATTTCCAAAACCGCGTATGCGGGGAAAGCAGTATATGATCTTAACCGCCTGCAATACGCCAGCTCCTTTTTCATGGCTCTTTGGACAGAGCAGCGGGGCGATTCGCAGTATGGATGAATTTTTCAGGGCAGCAGGAATGAGACCGGTCGGTAAAGTCGTATGTACAAATACAAAGCGCACAAAATAGCTGCCTGTGCAGACAGTAAAAAAGATTGAGAGGTGTCTGAAATGAAACTATCCCGCAAAAGAATCCTGTTTTTTACGGCAATCCTTGTTTTTCTGGTGGTTATGATCTGTACGGCAGCGTATTTGAAAAGTGTCGCGGATTATCAGAAAGAGGTAAAGGAGACCACCCTCAGCAGCATAGATATTTCAACGGTTCCCGACGGCGTTTACATCGGTGAATATGATGTGGATTTTGTCTATGCCAAAGTGGAAGTGACGGTTCAGGACAAAGCAATTACCAAAATTGAGATTCTCGAGCATAAAAATGGGCGCGGAAAATCCGCTGAGAGCATTGTAGATAAAATTATTGAGAAGCAGAACATAGACGTTGATGCAGTATCAGGCGCAACCAATTCAAGCACTGTCCTAAAGAAAGCGGTTGAGAATGCCCTGCTGCCACATGAAAATTTTTAAATCTTCCCCCTGAAAAGTATGCAAAAAGTATGCATTTTTGTTTTATACTGAATAGCATCAAACAGCTTAGTAATTGTAGGAAAATAAGTGATGCAGATTGCACAGGATATTTCTACAGTTTCTAACTAAAGGGTAATATAAAATGAACTTAAAATATAAAAAAAATACACGCAAACTATCTCTTGGAGCTCTCAA
>VSNR01000007.1 GCA_009774345.1 Lachnospiraceae bacterium
CAATATGTCTGAAATAAACTGTTTATTTGTGCTGATTTCGTCATAAACCTGTGTATAATTCGTCGGGATTTTAGGATCAAAATAAGCCCACTATCAGCTATTGAAATATAACTGATAATGGACTTATGCATTTGTCCGAATATTTAATTCATATCATATTAAGGCTCTCATTTGCATTTGGTGTAAAATTGGTGTAAAACCATTTACTATACCCTCTGAAATGCCTTATTTTACGCGCTTTTGAGATATAGGAATCACACCCTGCCCCGAAGATTTTTGTTTGTTTTTACAGAAATTAATATAGCATGAATATGACCAAAAATCAAGGTAAATTTAAATAATGCTTGTTTGCTGCCGTTACTTACACAGACTGTCTAGCACATTAAAATAAGTCTCGAATGTTTTCCGACAGCACATTGGATCTGAGATTTCTATCCCTGCACTCCTAAGTCCAACAAGTGCAAACGCCATCGCCATTCGATGATCTTCATATGTTTGAATAACTGCCGGTTTTGGTATGCCAGGATGTATCGTGATGGCATCCTTCTCCTCCTCACAGGCAATGCCAAGGCGCGTAAGTTCGGTTGCAATCGCATGAATACGATCTGATTCCTGCAGTCTAATATGTCCAATATTCTCAATACGGACATCGCTGTCTGCAAAGGGTGCCAGCGCTGCAAGCGTCATCGTCTGGTCTGAAAAATCTTTCATATCGACCGTGATGCCTTTTAATTTACCATTTGAAGCGCCTCTCACTTCGATACCATCCGGCGTATCGTTGACCTCTGCCCCCATTTTCTCCAACAGTTTTAAAAATTTTAAATCGCCCTGCATACAATTCCATGTGACATTTTTTACCACCGTCCTGCCGCCTGTCAGTACCGCCGCCGCATAGAAATAGCAGGCTGCCGAGACATCCGGCTCGATCTGATAACAGCCTGATTGATATTTCATACCACTTTTTATATGATACCGTTCACCGTCAAACGCCACCACTGCACCGAATTGTTCCATCATTTTGCGCGTAATCTGTATGTAGGAGCCGTCCTTGCGCGCACTTGTGATTTCGATGTGAAGCCCTTGTTTTATCATAGATGAAACCAACAACAAAGCGCTTAGAAACTGCGTACTTTCACTGATATCGAGTTTTACACTGCATCTCTCATCCGCAGGCCGTCTTCCTCTGATTCCCTTTATTTGCACAGGGAGAAAGCCTTCTTTGTCAAGACAGACAATCTCTGCTCCCAGCTCCTCTAATACTTTAAATAATGGTTTCATAGGGCGTTTTTTCATCTGCTCCGAAGCATTTATGACAAATGTGCCCTCTGCCATGGCAAGCATTGCCGTCAAAAATCTTGCGGCAGTGCCAGCGCTTCCGACGTAAATTTCCCCGGATGTGACGGGAATGGTCCCATTACATCCCTGCACTGTGACGATTTTTGCATTCTCATCAATCTTTGTCTGAAAGCCAAGGGACTTTAGCGAACCGAGAAAATTTCTCGAATCTTCACTGAACAACACGCCTTTCAATGTCGTCGTTCCATCTGCAAGCGCCGCCATCAGCAGTGCTCTGTTCGTCATGCTCTTTGACCCCGGCACCTCAACCACCCAGTCAACGGGCTTGTGAAGTTTTTGTACTTTATAATTTCCTACTGCCATGATACTATTTCCTTTCATTTTCCTACAATTCCATATCGTTTTTCAAACACGCCCTAAAGTTTATCACACTATACTGTTTTTCACAATATCCGATAAGGAACTGCAACCTGCTACTGTTTTTTCCCTCATTTGTAATATAGACTATATATAGCTTTATCATTCTCACAGAAAGGAGTTCATCTATTATGAAAAAACATTCTATTTTATTATTGTCATCCACTTTATCCATCATCCTAGTACTGTCTGGCTGCGGAAGCACTTATTCTGCAAATACAATAGGCAGCAGCGAAGACCAGCCAACAGATATCGCCGCATTTTCAAATGACGCATCCAGCAGCGAAGAGGAAACCAATTATCCTGTGCCGTACAATGAAACCGAAGCTGCTGAGCAGTCTGCATTGTGCAGTCTCCCTCTGCACTCCGCAAACACGCTGGCTGAGCAGGGCGGACCCTACGGAAAAATCTCCTTGTCCATTCCCGATGGCTGGCTCTTTAACACCTGCCCGCCAGACAGCGATGAACTGCTGAGTGGTCTGTATGGCATCCGTTTCTATCCAGAAGGCGCAGAAGACAGCGGCATCGAGCTTGTCTATGCAGACTCCTTTGGCGTCTGCGGGACAGGACTTTATGAGGAAACTGCCACCATTGCCGGAAATCCGGCTCATATTGGCACCTATGACAATCATACCTATTGGGATTTTATCGCTTTCGAAGAGGATTATGCTGGCATTGTCGCCCTCACATACAACGTGGAGGGCTGGTGGGAAGAATACAGTGAACAGGCGATGGAGATTCTTGGCACGCTCTCCTATGACGCTTCTGATAAAGAGGGCGGCGCATACATTCGCACGCCTGAAGACGAGCTGGATAAAATCGGGCTTTATCTGACACTGGAAAAAATAACCCCGGCAGGCGCAACGCTTGTGTTTCGCCAGTATGATGCAAAAGCGCCCACCGGCGAACTGGAATATGGGGACGCTTTTACGCTGGAAGTTCTAAAAAATAATCAGTGGGAAGCAGTTCCTGTCGCCGTCACCGGAGACTATGGATTTCACCAAATTGCATACAGCATTCCCAAACAGAATTCCACCAAACAGGAGCTAAACTGGGAATGGCTGTATGGTACACTGGAAGCCGGCAGCTACAGAATCCAAACGGAAATCGTGGATTTCAGGGCAAGCGGAGATTTTGACAAATACAGCATTTCCGCACAGTTTATCTTGAATTAAATCTGCATCCTGTCATTTGCCCGATACGCACGGCAGATTTTATTTAGAGCGCGTACCGGATGCATTCATGTCATTTTTCAAAAGCTGGTAAACTGCCGCTGCCAGCGGAACGCCCAGCAGCATGCCGCCGACACCGATGACACCGCCGCCAACAGTCACGGCGGCAAGCACCCACACACCCGGCAGTCCGATTGAGGAGCCGACCACGCGCGGATAGATCAGATTGCCTTCGAGCTGCTGCAAAGCTACCAGAAACGCAATAAATATAATGGCTTTTACCGGTGAGATCGTAAAGATCATAAATGCACCGACGATCGCACCGATGTAGGCGCCTGCAATCGGAATGAGCGCCGTAAAGCCTACCAGACAGCCTATCATCGCAGCGTATGGCAGCCGCAGAAGCAGCATACCGCCCATGCAGAGCAGTCCGAGAATGACAGCCTCGGTACACTGACCCACGATAAAACTGTGAAACGACTGGTCCAGAACGTCCACAACATAGTAAAATTTTTTCGTCATCTTCTCTGGCAGATACCGCACAAACAGCCGCCGGAACTGTCCGCCCAGCCGCTCCTTGCCAACCAGCAGATAAATGGCAAAAACCAACCCGACTGTCAGGGTGACAACGGTGGAAAATACAGACGAAATAATACTTGTCGCCGCCCCCATCACACCGCCGAGACCATTGAGTAAAATGTTTATGACTTTTGTGAAGGTCTCCTGCCAGTCTGTCTCACTGCCCTGAAACATGTTGTTCTCCGCTGACAAAAAGGCACTGATCTGTAGATTGTCCTCCATCCAGACAACGATGTTGTCCAGAACACCCGGCAGTTCTTCTAACAGGATTTGCAGGCAGCCAATCAGCTCTGGCACAATCATCTGTACAATCAGTACCGCAATCAGAAATATGCACAAAAATGCAAGCAGCATGCAGATCGGACGGCACATTTTTTTTGCGGCTTCTTTTTTGCACTTTGGCGCCACATGGCGCTCCAAAAACTGCATTGGGATATTGACGACATACGCGATGGCACAGCCCCAGAACAGCGGCTTTGCCGCGCCGAGCGCCACGCCTGCCAAGCCTGTAAAAGCGGTCCAGTAATGTATCATCAAAAACAGTACGCCCAGTGTGATTCCCGCACGCAGACAGGTTTTCCATTTCAATTCCATTCGTTTCACCTCATACTTCGTCTTTTATGTTTTGTGACTTGCTTTATCAATATATAACTATTTTCTCATTATACCAGAATCAATGAAAACTGCAAGAATCTTTTCGTACTTTCTCGATGATGCAGTGATGTGGCTTCTTTCGATTATCTTTCTCATAATTGATGCCGACAAGCAGGATTTCTCCTGTATAATTTTCAAACGCCTGCATGTACTGCCTGTCCTTAATCTGCTGTATCGCTGCACTGACACTTCTGTCATATTTGAGTTCCACTACAATTGCCGGTTTGTTCGTGTGCGGCAGTGGCAGAAATGCCACATCTGCAAAGCCTTTCCCAGCCGGAAGCTCGCGTATCAGTTTATAATCCTTTCTCGCGCTATAATACGCAAGGCCAATCGCGCTTCCAAGTGCATTTTCATCATTATACGTCAGGATTGAAGCGACTTCCATATGTGCCTTGCCGAGTCCAGCGGCTACACTGTCCGCATCTCCTCTCAATGTATCTTCCAACAGTTCTTCAGACGCTTTTAACACCTGCATGATCCTAGACCATTCGCCTACGCTCATGGCATTCTCAAATTCACCGATAATTTCCCTATTGGGAATAAACGCCTCCTGTGTCTTGGAATCATATCCCAGATATCCCAGATGAACCAACAGTGTAAGCACATCATCCTTTGTGTGAAAATTGCGCATGTCATTCTGAAAGCTGCGCGTATTGATCCTGACGCGTCCGCCGCCGAGCATTAGCAAGATATCCGGCCGAAGTCCGTCAAAATCCATGTCAATATAGATTTTGAGTGCATCATAGGTCTCAGTGGAAGTCCAATAGTTTGATAATCTATGGCAAACCATCGCTTCCACAACAGAACGTGGATTGTAAATATGGCGAAATTCCGTAAAACAGTATCCATCATACCAACTGCCCATTTCATTAAAATCCATGTCATACTGATCGCATAACACCTTTACTTCCGCCTCTGTAAAGCCCGTATACTGTTCCAACGTTTTCTGATCTGTCATCGAATATTCCCAAAACATATTCAGTGCAGAATGCTGCCCGTATTTTTTCACTGGAAGAATCCCTGTCACGTAGGCAAGCGCGACATAGGGCTGGTCTTTTAACAGGTCCCGCAGGAAATCAAGATACTGTTTTTGCATTGTCTCGGACTCCTGCCGCTCACGCATCACGCAGTCCCACTCATCAATCAGAATCACAAACTTCTTCTTTGTCTTTACATAAATTTTTTCCAGCACCTCCGCCAGTACTGTGATTTTCTCTGAAAAAAACTCACCATATGTCTCTCGTAGTTCCTCAATAACATTCCATTCGAGATATTCTGTCACTTCCTGCTTTCTTGCGCGGATCAAAAACTGCTGCATATTTAGATAAATCACATCCAACTGATTCAGATACTGCAAAAAGGTCTGTTCTCTTTCGATCTGGCGTCCCCGGAACAAATCAGCAGAATCACATCCACGGCTGTAATATGCCGCAAGCATCTTTAGTGCCATTGACTTTCCAAAACGCCGCGGTCTACTGACGCAGATATATTTTTGCTGTGTACCGACACATTTGTTAGTGTGGGCTATTAATCCCGTTTTATCTACATAGATTTCAGATCGGACTGCTTCCCAAAATCCCTCATTGTCTGGATTCAGATAGATTCCCATAATAAAAGCACCTCCCATTAGTCTATTATATGGGAGGTGCGGGGAATTAACAAGCGTAATATTACTTGTTTATCCCTCTAATCCATAAAACTGTATTTTCCATCCGTCTTCCTGCTTGATAAATTCAATCGTCAGATACAGAAACATATCCTCATGATTACTGTCCCTGAATTCGAAAGAAATAACATGTGTACTGCCAATTTCTTTTATACCTGTATCAGCCAGTCCTTTCAGTGTAAGCCCGCTTATTGTGCCTGCGCCAGTTGCGTCCAAGCCCTTATAAACTTCTATATCCCATTCATAGGGACTGGATAAATAGCGCTGAACGGCGTCTGTATTGCCGCCAAAGTATGCCGCCACAAAATTTTCCGCAATGCTTTTGATCTCCTGAGCATCTTCTGACAAAGTTTCTTCGGGATTTTCCGCATACGCCAATACTCTGAAAGTCTCAATCATGGAATGAAATCTGGCTCCCGTTCCCTCTTCTGCCTCGACGATATAGCTTGCAGTGATAACGAATACACCGCCAAGACCATTGTCTACAAAATAGACTTCCTTCACTTCGCAATCCCATGCCGTTCCTTCCTCTGCGCGAAGATACAGTCCTTTAGGAAACTCAGAGACGATAATGTCCGATACATTAACATCGTGTTCTGACAGTTCCTGCTTCATTTCACTGGCGGCATCTTCCACGGAAACTGCCTGTGCCTGCGTAATTCGAATTTCACCTGTGGGAAATTTGTCATAAAACGCCTGTGTATTCTCCACAATCTCCTGTATTTTTTGCTTCTTCTCTTTCTCTGGTAAATCTGCAAGCAGCACTGCATTGTCCCTGATGGCATCCTCTCTTGTATAAATCATGCGTTTTCCACGGATAATATGGCAGTCTGCCTCTTGCGTCATCTCATAAAAATCCGTATCAACATAAATGGCAAATCCTGCCTCCTGTGCTTCCTCTGGCAGTTCTCCATAGGCCTCATGGGAAATATTCTCTTTTATCCCCTCCACGATCAGCGAGAGATCTTTTGGCGGGAACAGTTCTTCCAGCAAGTGCTCTACATGCTCCCTGATCTGTGCCGCCATCACCTGCCCCGCAGGAACAAATCTCATAAACAGCACAAGGATACAGGCGGCTGCCACACTGACATAAAGCACTCTTTTTCGCCCGGTGCTACAGATCTTTTTTATATTCAAAGCCTCATCCAGCATTTCGTCCGGGATATTTCCTATCAGCGCTAACAGTCTCTCATCCGGTTTCATAGCACAATCCCCTCTCTCTCCAAATATTGTTTCAGTTTTAATCTTGTCCGATTCAGTTTCGTAGAAACAGTGCTTTCTTTTAGCCCAAATTTTTTGGATAAGACGGAAATCTTTTCCATATAAAAATACCGCTGGATAAACAGCGCGCGAGCCGTCAAATCCTGCGTTGATAAAAAAGCCCCAATCGCGCGGTTCACGGTATCATCCGCCGAAGCCTCCACATCCTGAGATGCCGGAATACAGTCCTGCAATTCTGACAAATAGACTTGCAGATGGCTGTCCCGCATCTGTCTGTGATTATACCGGTATTTGGACAGCGCCAAATTGCGCACAATCCGGCTGACATAGGCTCTCAGGTACATCGGAGCGTCTGGCGGAATGCTGTTCCATGTCTTTAAGTACGTGTCATTTTCACACTCCTCGGCATCCTCATTGCACTTTAGAATATTCAAAGCAATGTGAAAACAAATTTTCCCATATTTTAGGGACAATTCGGTAATTGCCTGCTGCGAACGTTCGAAAAATAATTGCACAATCTTTTTGTCATTCATTATACTTTCCTCCCACAGTAATTTTCCTCTCATCCTATATGACGCCATCCCTGTACTTTTCAGCACATGATTTTAAATTTTTTATTTTTGAACAGCCAGCAACCGTCAGTTGACAGATTGAACGGCAACCATGGTGGCAATGCAACCGCCATTTCTGGTAAAATAATAATCGTCAGAGAGACCACATCCTCTGACGGTAGATTTTTATAAAACTCATAGAATAAAAAACGAGGAGGATTTATCATGAATATTGGAGACAGAATACAGACATTAAGAAAATTAAGGGGCATCTCACAGGAGGAGCTTGCCGACAAAATCGGCGTTTCCAGACAGGCCGTTTCCAAATGGGAAAGCGAACAGAGTACGCCAGATCTTGTAAAAGTGATTTTACTGAGCGATTTTTTTGAGACAACGACAGATTATCTGTTGAAAGGAATCGAACCTGCAAAAGAGGCAGAGCGAAAACTCCCTGCCACGCTGTTTGCCGCAGCCGGCACGATGCTCAATGCAATCGGTCTTGCTGCGGCTCTGATGATCTGGCTGGAGCGTCAGAGTGCTTACGCTGCCGGAATCGGAATCATCCTCATGCTGCTTGGGTCTGGCATCTTTCTGACAGGACAGCTCCTCGACAGCAGCGGCAAGGCAAAGGCAGGGTATTATTTTGTCCTGCTGAATATATGGCTGCTACTGCCGGTGCCGCTTGCCTGCTGCTTTTATGCTATCATCGTACAGATTAGCATGATTTGGTCTGTTTCTCTGCTTATTGCAACGCTGTTTTACTGGGCTGTGTATATCGCAGTATGTGTCACGATCGATATTGTTGTTGTCAGGAGAAATCAATGATGCCCATGTGTGCTGGAATGCCCGCTATGATGCCCTTTATCTGAATCCCCATCCGCAGCATTCTTCCTATTATGTCCCTGACAGGTCTTAATCCGGCTCTGGATCTCCCCCATTGACATCCCGTGGCAGTCCTCCACGGTGATGTCGGCATCATACTGCGACAATTCGAGGAAAGCACGATATTTTCCAAAGGACATCTCATGCTGATGCGCTTCCTTCATGCAGGCGGTATCACTGCTGTAGGTCAGTGCATCGAGTGCCTGAAAGCTGTCGTTTGCGTGAATCTGTTCCAGCATCGCATCGGAATGATCTGAGACCACTGTCACCACCAACTGCGAATCCCGATTGAGATACCGGCTGTAGTAGGCATCCTGCAACAGTCGGTCAAGCGCCTGCATATAAGAAATATTTTTCAGCGGCACATGCTGTAGAACATCCTGTGCATCTGCATTGTAGCCTGTTGCGGACACTACTCTGTCAAAGCGGTTGACTGCAAGCTCGATAGAAGGATTCACATCAATGCTGATGTAGGATACAGGACTGCAATACACGGAATACCCGCCTGTCCCAGCCAGCAAAAAGATGCAGACAACCGCCATGGCATACCGCAGTGCAGCGTTTGGTTTCTGCCAAAAAACCACACGGCTTTGTCCTGTCCGCTGTGCCTCCAGATACCGCAGTGTATTTTGCTTCATCGTTTCTGTTGACTGTATGTTTTCCATGCTTTTCTGGATTCTGTTCTGCGCGCTGCTCATGACCAGTCACCTCCTAACTTTTCCCGCAGGATATCTTTTGCCCTGGAAAGCCAGGTATAGATTGTGTTCTCCTTTTTTCCTAAAATTCGTGCAATCTCCACTGCTGTATAACCCTCATAATAAAAGAGATAGATCACGTCGCGGTATTTTTCAGGCAGTTTTAAGACTGCCTCCAAAACCTCTTTCGACGAATGATCCAGCTCTGTGCTCTCCTCTGCCAGCACGTCGAGCGGAACCCATTTTCTGCGTGACAGAGCGCGCAGCCAGTCGGTGCAGGCATTGATCGTCACGCGCACAAACCACGCCTTCTCGTGCTCTGCGCTCTCGAAGGTACTTTCATACAATAAATATTTCATATATACGTTCTGAAATACATCTTCTGTGTCATGTCTGTTCTTGAGATGTACGAAACATATCCGCCGCACCATATCCGCGTACGCCTCCATGACACGGTTCACGTCCTCTGTGCTTTTCAAAAGTTTTCCCCCTCATGTCTGACTGTAAAAAATTTTCTCAGTCAGAGACCCCGCCTTTTACAGCAGGGTCTTTGTCTTGAATATTCAGGAATTTAACGATGATGTCCGCCATGATGTCCTGTGCCGCCATAGTAATATGTCGATGCGGTATGGTGTACTGTGCCGTCACACGCTACGCCAAGCGTGCACACGCCATTCACGTCACAGCTTCCGTCTGCGTAGCAGGTCGCTGCGGTATGATGTACTGTTCCATCGCAGGCTACGCCGAGTGTACACACGCCATTCACATCACAGCTTCCGTCTGCGTAGCAGGCAGTTGCGGTGTGATGCACTGTTCCATCACAGGCTACGCCGAGTGTGCACACGCCGTCTACGTCACAGCTTCCGTCTGCATAGCATACAGGTGCCGGGTTCTGTACAACTGTTCTGTGTGATCTTCCATGATGAGCAAATGCCACATTGGATGTGCTCCCTGCCACGACTGCTGCCAAAGCTACGACTGCTGCTATTCTAGTTACTTTTTTACGCATGATAGTTTCCTCCGTTTTTTTATGAAATTTTTACACATACACTTGAATGAATTTCCTGTTTCATACGTAATACGTTCTGGCGGTGTCAATCCTTTCAATATTTTTATAAATTATTATTTAATAAACTTTTCGATCGCACAGCTATGCGGCTTATCAAACTTTGTCTTATCATAATTGATACCGACAAGTAAAATTTCACCAGCATAATGTTCAAGCGCCTGCGTATACTGTCTGTCTTTGATTTGCTGTAGCGCTGCTTTGGCAGTCCTGTCATATTTTAATTCAACCACAATCGCCGGCTTTGCAGTACACGGAAGCGGTAGAAATACAATATCCGCAAAACCGCGTCCTACGGGCAGCTCACGAATCATTTTATACTCTTTTCTCGCACTGTAGTATGCAAGACCAATCGCGCAGGCAATCGAGTTCTCATCATTATAGGTCAAAATAGAAGCTGCCTCCATATGTGCAAGATCAAGTCCTGCCGCAACGCGCTCTGCGTCCCCTGCCAGTGTCGCTTCCAAAAGTTCTTCGGAGGCTTTCAAAATCCGCATGACTTCCGACCACCCGCCTACGCTCATGGCGCTCTCAAATTCTCTCGAAATTTCCTTGTTGGGAATAAATGCCTCCTCCGCATCAAAATCATAACCAAGATAGCCAAGATGAATCAGCAGTGTGAGCACATCATCCTTGATCTTAAAATTACGCATATCATTCTGAAAGCTGCGTGTGTTGACCCTGACTCTGCCGCCACCAAGCATTTTGATAATGTCCGAACGCAGTCCGTCAAAGTCCATATCCATATATAGTTT
The DNA here is from genome assembly GCA_009774345.1 of Lachnospiraceae bacterium. Classification (GTDB taxonomy): domain Bacteria; phylum Bacillota; class Clostridia; order Lachnospirales; family Lachnospiraceae; genus COE1. The sequence continues at coordinate 10,958 of VSNR01000007.1, forward strand.
CAGCGCGTCATACGTTTCTGTCGAGGTCCAGTAATTTGAAAATCTATGGCGCAGCATTGCCTCCACCACCGACTTAGGATTGTAAATATGACGAAATCTGGTAAACTGATATCCATCATACCAACTGCCCGCCTCGGCAAAATCCATGCCATAGCGCTTACACAACGCCTTTACTTCTCTCTCTGTAAAACCCGTGTACTCCTCAAAAAAACTCTGGTCAACCATTGAGTATTCCCAGAACATATTCAGCGCAGAATGCTGTCCGTACTTTTTGACTGGCAGAATGCCCGTCACATAGACAAGCGCTACAAAGGGCTGATCTTTTAAAAGATTTCGCAGAAAATCAAGATACTGTCTTTGCAGGGTCTCTGACTCCTGCCGCTCGCGCATCACACAGTCCCACTCATCGATTAAAATGATAAACTGCTGCCTCGTTTTCGCATAAATCCTTCTCAGCGCATCCGCAAGACTGATTCCGGTCCGGCTGCACACTTCCCCATACTCTTCATGCAATTCCTCAAGCACTTCCTGTTCCAGATATTCTGTCACACTTTGCCTTAATGCCCCAATCAGAAACTGCTGCATATTTAAAAAAATCACATTATATTTGTTCAGATGCTTCTCAAAACTTTTGTTTCGCTCAATCTTTCTCTTTGCAAACAGCGCTGCCGAATCACAACCGCGGCTGTAATATGCTGCAAGCATTTTAAGCGCCATGGATTTTCCAAACCGTCTGGGCCTGCTGACACAAATATACTTTTGTTCTGTATTCATCAGCTCATTTGTATATTTTATCAGCCCTGTCTTATCCACATATATTTTTGAACTGACCGCCTCCAAAAAGCCCTCATTTCCCGGATTCAGATAAATTCCCATAAAAGATTCCCTCCCGCTTAATCATATTATACGGGAGGGATGCCAAATTAACAAGCTAAATCTGAAAGACCAGACGCTCGGTGATACTCTGGTGCTCCAATTTCCGAAAGCACAGATACGGAATCAAGAGCGCTGTCGCAATCAAGACCGGCGTGCAGCAGACAAGCGGGAACAGCGTAAAATGGAAGGTGGAATATCCGTCTGCTGCCGTCACCATCGCACGCAGAAAGACACCGACTGAAAGCGCGCCCAGTGTATAGGCTGCAAGCAGCGTCAGCCCTGCGTAGAACAGTCCTTCAAAAGCCAGCATCTGCCGCAGCTGCCGTTTGGTCATGCCGACACTCTGTATCAGCGCAAACTCCCGCCTGCGCGCGATGATGGCCGTCACCATGCTATTGACAAAGTTTAACACTCCGACAAGCGCTATGATGATGCTGACCGCATACCCCATCACAGCCGATGCGCGCGTCTGCGACTCATATTGCGCAATCATTGTCCGACGGGATACTACGTTCATTCCAGCCGCCGCTCCCTGCTGGTATTTAGAAAGCAGTGCCTGCGCATCCTCCATCGTCTCATCTGTGACATTAAAATAAAATTTCCGCAGATTGCTCCCCGCCCACAGCTTTGTAAAAACATCCGCCGGCAGTATAACCGACAGGTCAAAAGCCAGAGAGTCCCGCCCTGCCACCATCGGGCGCAGCGGTTTCAAGGCTGCCATCACCTCAAATTCACGTCCCGCAATCAGAAGCTTCTCGCCCACGGCGTGAGCTGGAATCACGTCTCCTGGCGTCATGGATGGGCCGATGGACAGACAATACTGTCCTGTCGCAAAGCGTTCTGCGTCAAAGGCACCGTCAAGAATATAACGGTTGTCTGCTGCCGCGTCCAGCACCAGCCCATCCGCTCCATAGATGGTATACATACATTTTTCACCGCCCACTGCCGCGTCAAACCCTGCTTTCCATTCTGGAAAAGAAGGGTCGTAGGACGCAAAATCTGCCAGACGCTCCTCATTGTAAAATGCTTTCAGACTGCGCTTGGTCTGCTCGCCCAGCGTCATCTGTTCCTGTCTGGAATAAAGCCGCCCTGTCGCCTCGACTCCGCCGGATTCACCCAGCCCCATAATCTCCGCAAGCATTGTATCGCTGATGGTATTCCCCGCCGGGTCATAAAAGCTGGAAGCATCGTTTGTCGCATCGTCAATCTGGTAGTCTGCCACTGTCAAATCCATCAGATATTTCTCCACGTCAAAGCTGGCATTCTTTGCATAGAAATAGCTCATCAGCACAAGCCCCAGCGTCAGAGAACAGAGGACTACGATCGTCCGCTTCCGGCTGCGCCACAGATTTGACCATGCCATGCGCAGCAGAAAAGCACCGTTTCTGGACTTCTTTTTCTTCTTGTGACAAGAAACACTGCTGTCCGTGTAGCGAAGCGCCTCAATTGGGGAAACCTTCCCAGCCATCCGCGCAGGCAGCATACAGGAAACCAGCACTGTCACATAAGAAAACAGTGCAGAGCCAGCAAAGATCACAGGACTTGCAGAGACCACCACCTGCATTTCCTTCATGGGAATCCATACTGGAACCAGCAGAACCCCGAGCACATATCCTGCCACAAGCCCCATTGGAATGCCAATGGCACTAAGCCGGTTCCCCTGACCATAAACCACCTTTTTCAACTGCTTTTTTGTGGTGCCAAGTGTCTTTAATTTGCCATAAAACTGAATGTCCGCGGCAACTGAAATCTGGAAAACATTGTAGATCATCAGATATCCCGCCAGAAACACCAGCACCATGCCGCCGTACATCGGCAGATTTTCCATAAGGATACTGCTCTGCACCTCCGGCGTGTATGCGAGGTTTGTCTGAAATGACAGCTCTGTCAGACCACTTTCGCGAAGAACTTTCTGCGTTTTTGCATCGATATTTTTCGTGTCCGAAAACGTGATGCCCATCATGCGCATTCCCAGCATCTGTCCATCCTTCGGCACAGGCACACTTTCACATGCTTCCAGCGCATATATCTCACTGACCCATGCCATGTCCGCATAGGAGGAGAGATTGCCCTCCCACCAGCCGCACAGGGTAAAGGTGTCTGTACCGTTTTCCCACTCGAGTGTGACCGACTGTCCCAGCTCCAACGCAATGTCCAGCCGCGCAAGCACCTGTGTATCCAGCGCAATCTCATCCCGCTGCTCTGGCATCCTGCCTGTTGTCGGATACGCAAAGACATCCCGCGCATACTGGTCACTGCCGTAGCGCAGTTCCACCTGCCGCCCTGCAAGGCACGGATTCTTTACAGTCCCCAGCACAATCGATTTCCCAAAGTGCACGATGTCCAGGTGCGCAGCAAGCTGTGTGATCTGCTCATCGGTAATCTGTTTGGTGCCCGCGTGCGCCTTTGTGCCGGACTGGCGCAGATACATCTCTGTCATATTCCGCCCCATACTCTGTGCCAGTGTGAACAGCGCTGTAAACATCATCGTCGTCAGGACAACCGCAAGCACTGCCACCACATTGCGCCCCCTGTTCTGGCGAAAACTGCGGTTTGTGAGGGTTTGTAGGATTTGTCTCATACTTCTGCCCTGCCTTTCTGCACATTTACCACCTTCCCGTCCTCAATCTGAATGCACCGGTCTGCCTGACTGGCGATTTCCGGGTTATGGGTGATCATCACGATGGTCTGGTGAAATTTCCGGCTTGTAACCCGCAGCAGCTCAATCACCTCGTCGCTCGTCTTGTGATCAAGGTTTCCTGTCGGCTCGTCGGCAAGGATAATTGCCGGCTTTGCCGCCAATGCGCGGGCAATCGAGACGCGCTGCTGCTGTCCGCCAGAAAGCGTGTTTGGCATGTTGTCCAGCTTCTTTTCCAGCCCCAACAGCGCCACCACTTCCTGTATAAAGCGCTCATCGGGCTTTTTACCGTCGAGCTGAACCGGCATCACAATATTTTCATAGACATTCAGAATCGGCACCAGGTTATAATTCTGGAAAATAAACCCGATGCGCTGTCTGCGAAACACGGTCAAATCGTCGTCGGAGAGCTTTCCCAGCTCAAACTGGTCTACGCGCACACTGCCAGATGCTGTTCACAGGTCCATCCGTCCTCTGTCGGGCTGGCTGGCGCATTTGTCAAAGCAAAGAAAATCTTTCTGCCAGTTTCCTCCATCAGATAATTGACCGCAATCATCGCCGGGCAAAAGACCAGCACCGCCGTCACTTTCTCAATCATCTTTCCCACATGAAATACAGCGATGTAAAGAAAAAATCCCCCCATTGCGCCCAGCAGACCATACGGGTCATTGGAGTAAATAAAAGAGGTTGCAAGAATATCCAGCGCACCAATCCCCACAATCCGTAAAAACCAGTTCCTCCGCATCGGAAGGAAGGCGCAAATCATACAAAGAAAGACAAACACATAGCCATAAGCCAGCAGATCACTGCAAATCTCCATAAAATGCATCAAACGCATCATAAAAAGTCCCCCGAGTACTCCGCAAGCTGCTCCATAAACTGCCTGCGCTTTGGCTGGCTGACTGGGATGGTCTCCCCAGTGACAAGTGTAATCTCCAGCTTATTGACTCCTTTCACATAATACAAATTTACAATGTAACTGGTGTGGCAGCGCACAAATCCATGCGGCGCCAGCTCCTGCTCCAAATCCTTCATGCTCCTGTAGCAGATAATCTTCTCCTGCTCTGTGTGCAGAAGCAGATTGCGGTTGAACGTCTCCACATAATGCAGGGTATTCAAAAAGATCTTGTATTTCCCAGAGTCATTTGCAACCACAATCGCAGGGCTGTCAAGTTTCCTGCTGCGCCTGCGCCATTGCTCGATCTCCGCCTTCAGCCGTGCATACTTCATCGGCTTCACAATGTAATTTGCCGCCTGATACTTGTAGCCTTCCAGCGCACACTGCGCAAGCGTCGTCAAAAAGATAATACCCACCCTTTCATCCATCTGCCGGATTCGTTTTGCTGCGCGCAGGCCATCCAACAGCTTCATCTGAATATCAAGGAAAATTAAGTCAATCGTCGTGTCGTAATGCGTGGTCAGCTCTATGCCGTCATAGAACGCACTCACTTTGATCTCCTCTCCTGTCTCGGCGGCGTACTGGTTTATTAATTGCGTCAAATAGATGACAAAATCCTTCTCATCATCACAGATTGCGATATGTAACATGGCATCTTTCCCCAATTTTTGTAGATCTTATTCCATCGTTCCCCATAATGCAGTCATTGCCATCTGCCCTCATCCAGAAAACGAAGCGATGGTCTCTCATATTGATACACCCAGCCTTCCAGATGCGCCATCGGATTATCACAAAGGCTGCAAAAGTCCTTGCCCTTTATCCGAATAGAGAAGACCTTTCTCTCCAGACAGTCCATGATACGCTCTGTGACACCGTCTGCCATCTCCCGGTAAAATAAGAGCAGCGCCAAGCGCTCTTCCGCCGTATAGTTTTGCGTGCGGACAGAAAAGCCTTCCTTTGTCACAATTTTCCTTGCGAGAAAGGAATAACGGTTCAGCAGGTTGTAATCATGCACCCGGTAAATAAATTCTTTTATAAATGGTTCCACCCCTTCGGGCGCTGTCTCCTTCTCTTTTATTTTGCGCACAAAAGAGGGCGTCCACAAGAGCGGCGCTGCTTTTAAGTGGTGCCCGAACCAGAGATCCGGCAGCGGTTGTGACTGCGTCCGCTGGTCTATGCCAGAACACGCTATGAACTTGTCTGATGCACAGACTCCAAGCTTCCATGACCGGTTGTTCTCAAAAAGCTCCAGAAAGTTTCCAATCGTTTCCGCAATGTGGCTTCTCAGCTCTTCCTCTGCCAGTTTGCGCACATTTTGCGGCAGCAGTGGTAATTTTGCCAGACAATACGCTAAGACAGGCGCATGAACCTCCTGTTCCAATTGACTGAGCAGCCGTTGTGCACAGTGCTGTTCTGCATCCGAAAAACCGGTGTTGATCTGTAAAAGGCTTTCAAACTTCCGTTTGTCCCGCAAAACATGTGCACTGTAGAAAATCCCTGTCTCTTCTTCCAGACAGATTGCAATGGCATAGGGTCTGTCTGGCAGTGTCACACTCTTTTCAAGCAATGTGTCCTTTAATTCCTGCGGACAATCCCAATGCTTTCCGCAAAAATCCTGTTCGTCATCCTCCCAGCCTTCATTCTCCCAGTCCTCGTCATCCTCATCGTCTTCTTCATCCTCCCATGCGCCGTTTCTGCGGCACACTTCCTCTGCACAGGTCTGCGCATATAAATAAAAACGATCCGCAACTTCTGAAGCATCCATATAGGGTGTCCATTCTCTGCACAACAGAAACTCACAATAATAATAGGGCCCAAGACTTCCCAGTGACTGATTCGCTGTCTTTGTCTTTCTGATTCTTCTGTCTAATTCGTAAAGGAGAAAATCCTCCATGCTGGCTGCTGACAAATCCCAATTTCCCTGTACATCCCGCACATAAACCGGCGGATTATCCTTTGTCAGATCTTCCAACAGTATACCCTGACTCCTGCCGCCTGATTTTCCGAGAAGCAGATATCCGCCCTCCACCTGAAACTGTTCCGGCATAAAAAATTCCTTCTCTCTGCCGCAGATGCGCTCTCTGCCTGCCCTGAGAAGAAAGCTGCGCAGTACCGCCGGCAGACGAAGCCCCAGCTTTTCCTCCTGTGCCTTGAGTACACTGTCGCCGAAACCATTTGCCGCACCTTGACATAGCGTCTCAATAATCTCCACAGACTGCAAGATTTTGTACGTGTTTCCTTCCATATCCGTCTCCTTTTAAAATTCTTTCGGGCGTTCAAACAAGGCGCTGACCTCCATCTTATCCACGATTCCCTGCGCATCAACGCCCGGATGGGTCACATAGATGCGGCACACCTGCTCCACAAAAGCACACTCCACGCCTAATTTCTCTGCAATCCAGTCTACCTTGCGCCCTGCGCGCATTTCACGGAGAATGATTTCTACGGTGGATTTGAGACTGCCCTCGGCGATGCCGCGGACGGGTCTGTTTTCTGTATCCTCCGCCAGATTGATCTTTTTGATCTGCCAGACACCGCTCTCCTCCACCTCAAGGACAGCCATCGTCACGGGCAGCCGAAAACGCCTTGGCCCGCAGCTTCCCGGATTCAGATAACATATGCCGCCGTCCCGCCGCTCCTCATATTTATGCGAATGACCATAGACTACAAGATGGATGCCGCTCAAGTCTTTTTTCAGATGTTTTCTGTTGTGCACCATGTAAATACGCAGTCCAAACAGCGTGATTTCAAGGTCTTCTCCGAGCTTTGCCGCCCAGCCGCGGTCATTGTTTCCGCGCACCGCATAGAGCGGCGCAATCTGCTGTAGCGCTCCGAACACCTTCTGGTTATCAAAGTCTCCTGCGTGCAGTATCCCCTCGCAGGACTGTGCACACTCGATAACCTCCGGGCGAAGCAGCCCGTGCGTATCTGACAAGACGGCGATTTTGTGTGTTTTCATCAAATGCCCCCTTTCCATGACCAAATTCTAAGGAATTGTAGAAAAATAAGTGATACAGATTGCGCAGTATATTTCTTCGAGAGTGCAGTACAAAAAACGCAGTCGTAGCGGGCTACGGCGAGGCTTTTTGTGCTGTGCTATCGGAGAAATAGACAAGTCAAGATATGTCAGTTATTTTCCTACAGTTCCTAAATTGCTGGCAAAACAAAAGCATTGGCAGTACCATGCTGTAAAGAACTGGTATCAGCAGATTACCGATGGAAAACGTGTGCAGAGACATCAGTGCAAATGCCGTCTGACACGCCGCGGCAATGCCCGTCATCCACAGGCAGCATCGAAACAGTTTTTTGAATACATAATATGCATACTGTCTGCGGCAGATAGGCAGCGTGCGGAATTTTTCATAGAGGTCTGTCATCTTCCCGTCTTCTGTGATCTTACAATACGGGTTCAAAAACATCTGTATTCCAATCAACTCTGGTAAAAACATAAAGAACATCACCTGAAATTCGCCTTCCCAAATCTGCACTGGCATGATAAGCAGCAGCATTGTGATGCCGATACAGAGTCCCGCCACCATGCGCGAAACCACAAAATCAGAACACCAAACCTTTTCCTGCTGAAAAAATTGATCTAAAAGCTCCTGCTGTCTTTGCTCCATCATTCAGTAATTTCCCCCTTTTTGCATTTCTGGTTCACCTGCGGAATAATATCCAGACTTTCTCCAAACAATACCAGCTTCCCTTTCTCCATCACGCCCACGTAGTCGGTCCTGGTCTCGATCTCAGCGGTCAAGTGGCTGCTCATCAGAATACAAACCCGCTCTTTTGCAATCAACTGCTGCAAGACATGGAAAAATTCTGTGCGGAATACCGGGTCCATCCCGGCTGTCACCTCATCTAACAGATACAGGCTCGGACGGTGCGCAATCGCAAATGCCAGCTGAAATTTCAGCCGTTCTCCGCGCGACATTTTCCCATAGATTTTATCAGCTGGTAAATTCATCGCGTCCATCATTTGATAAAACGTGTTTTTCTCATACTTATCATAAAATACGCCAAAGAGCTTGGCATTCTCCCTACAGGTACAGTGCGCAAAAAACGGATTCTCCTCCGACACGAAACCAATATGATTTAACGCCTGCGCGCGCGCTGTTCGAATATCGATTCCTTCTATATAAATGTGCCCTTCATATAAGATCGTTTCATTCAATATATAATTCATTAACGTCGTCTTGCCTGCGCCGTTTTCCCCCATCAGACCATAAATATACCCAGCTTCCATAGAAAAAGTAATATTTTGCAGCACAAACTGATTTCGGGCAAACCGCCGCTTTTTTCCTGTAACCTGTTCAAATGTTAAAACGGGCTGTTCCATCTGTATGCCGCTCTCATCTCTCATAATATAACGCCTCCACCATCTCTGTCAATTCGCTGCATTCCAATCCTGCCTGTCTGGCATCACAGATAATTTCGGCAAGGCGTTTCTCAAGCATCATCAACTGCTTCTCTCTGAGATAGTCTGTATTATATTCGCACACATAAAACCCTTTTCCGGCAACGGACCGTATGAGACCTTCTTTTTCCAGCTCCTCATAGGCGCGCTTTGTCGTGATGACGCTGACCCCCAGCTCTGCCGCCAGCGCGCGGATGGAGGGCAGTGCTTCCCCTGCCTTGAGCTCACCCGTGACAATCGCATTCTTTAACTGGTTGACAATCTGCTCATAAATTGCCATTGTTCCCTGTGGCAGTATTGTGATTTTCATTCGCTCCTCCATGATGTCCTGCTGTTTTCATAAAACACCGCCGATTGCAAAGATTTCCGAATATAGTTGATATAAATCCATTCTAACGGCACCTGTACGGCGCAGAAAAAAATCAGCATACCTATATTCAAAATACGTTCGTCTGAAACGTCACCGCGCATACAATCCATCTGCAAGATACTTGCAATCAGCGAAAAAAGGAATATCAACTCTCCAACGGCAGGCATACGGCTGCCATTGTGCGCGCCTCCATTCACAAGGCTCGCTGTCATCAATTGATTTGTTAAAATCCATACCGCTTTAAAAAAGTCCCACGAAACGCTGCCAGCCGCAATCCAGAGTCCCAAAAAGCCAATCGACATTTGTATGGCAATTCGGAAAAAATAGGAGCCGTAAATATAGTTGCTGCGCTCCTTTGCATTCATCGGACACAAATACATCATTTTCGAAAGCTGTACTGGATGAACTGCCATCGAAAAATACGAAAAACACAGCGGCAGCAAAACTGCCAAAAATTGAACCGTGTCTGTCCACACCGATGCACTTTTCTCCAACTGCCCCGCAAAAAGATTGATCGCGATACTCGCGATGCCCATGGCAGGCAATAAAACAATTTTGCTGCATGCCGTTCTCTGTCTCTGCCTGAGATTTGTGAGGCGAAACGCTTCGAAATAATCCCGGACGATATACTTTATCATAATAAGCCCTTCTTATTCTTATTTTTTCTGCGCGCATAAAAATACATCAGCTCCTCAATGGTTGGATAGGAGACTTTCAGGCTGGCATCATAGCGGTTCAGCCGGCTGTGCGCTATGAGCGCCTTCGCCCCATACTGGTTCTCTTCCATATAAATCAGCTTTTCCTTTGGCAGCAGCTTGATCTTGTATGCTTCGCCGGAGACGATGCGATATTGCTCGTGCAGGCGCTCAATATCGCCGGCAAAAACAGACGTGCCATTTTCCAGATACAAAATATAGTCCGCCATGCGGTCAAGGTCCTGTGTGATATGGGTCGCTAAGATCACGCTCCTCGTGCCGTCCTGAACAAATTCCCGGATCATCTGTAAAAACTGCTCTCTAAAGCCGGGGTCAAAATTTCCAGCCGGCTCATCTAACAGCAGCAGACTGGCATGATGCGACAGCGCAAAGGCAAACTGGCATTTGAGCTTTTCGCCCTTTGACAGGCTGCCAAACCGGCGGTTTTCGTCCAGTCCAAACAGCGCCAGATAATGCGACATCGCTGCATGCACGTACTGCGAATAATATCTTCCATACCACTCACCGTTCTGAATCAGACTCATAGACGGATTCATGAGATCCTCCACCAACACAGTGCCGATCCTGTCATGAATCTGTTTTTCTGCGGTCTGATAGTCCATTCCGTTCACACGGATGCTTCCTGTGTCCGCCTGATACAAGCCAAGAAGCATGTGCAGCAAGGTGGTCTTTCCCGCGCCGTTCTGACCTATCAGACCACATAGATAGCCGGGCGGCAGGGTGAAGGAAATATTTTTTAACTGAAAATTTCCCAGTTTCTTGCTGAGAGAATCTATTTGCAGCATATCCATAGTTTGAATTTGGCCTTTCTAAATTTAGCACTACACTTATTTTCCTGCAATTCCTGTTGATGTAGATTGTTTCGTGTATATTTTCTGTATATATTTATATATACACTATGTGTACAGTTTTGTCAAGCCTTTTCATGTGCGGTTATGGATTGTTAGAAGAGAAGTTGTTACTGTTCACAGGTCAGGAATGCGCTGAACTGCGCATTCCGTGAAAAAACATACAGCTTGAAAAGCAAATTTTGCATGGATTTTTGCCTGTTACTGGAACGGAGTAAACAGTCACGAGAAGTTTTGTGCTAAAATGACGGTAAAGGAAGGGTATCAGAGGTGGGGAATAATGGCATATACATCGGAAGAGAAGCTGCATTATTATAATACGCCTGGGACAGATGCAGAAGGGCAGATAGAACGGCTTAGGGCAAGGAAGCAGACAGCCCGGTATCCCTTTTGCCGGGCTATCCTGATACAGCAGTCAGCCATATATCCGTCCACACCTCTGCGTCCCGCTGACGACTCCACGGCGCAAGTTCCACCTGTCAGTTTAGCTTTCTCATCAGCATTTCCGGGTTTGTCGCATATTTCAGGGCCGTCTCTCTGGTAATCCGCCCGCTGCGGAATAGCTTTAACAAGCTGGTATCCATAGAGATCATGTCCTCTTTGTCCGAAGAGTAGATAATGCCCTCGATCTGTGGGATTTTATTCTCGCGGATCATATTCTGAATCGCAGGGGTCACTGTCATAATCTCTAGTGCCAGCGCAATGCCTCCATCAGTCGTGGGCACGAGCTGCTGGGAAATAACAGCATTCAGCACCATGGAAAGCTGGATTGCAATCTGCCGCTGCTGGTTCGCAGGAAACACATCAATAATACGGTCAATCGTATTCGCCGCGCCCAGCGTATGCAGTGTGGAAAACAGCAAATGCCCTGTCTCCGCCGCCGTCATCGCGACATTGATCGTCTCGTAATCACGCATTTCCCCGAGCAGAATGACATCTGGACTCTGCCGCAGCGCGGCGCGCAGCGCTGTCACATAACTGACCGTGTCGGTACTGATCTCGCGCTGGGTAACAATGCTCTGATCGTGGCGGTGCAGATATTCCAGTGGGTCCTCCAGTGTGATCACATGCTTTTTCTGCGTGGTATTGATATGATTGACCATACAGGCAAGTGTTGTTGATTTCCCACTCCCTGCGGAGCCAGTCACCACCACCATGCCCTTGCCGGCATCACAGAGTGTCAGGATATAATCAGGAATCCCCATCTTGGCAGGTTTTGGAAGTTCGAACGTAATAATCCTGATCACTGCGGACAGCGCGCCACGCTGTCTGTACGCGCTGACACGGAACCGGGACAAGCCCGGCAGTGTAAACGAAAAATCGTCATCGCCTTTGGTTTCCAGACCACTGATATCCCGCTCATTTGCACATCTGTAAATCTCCTTCACCAGCGCTGCTGTATCAGGGGGGAAAAGGCTTTCCTCATCCAGCTGGGCAATAACACCCTTCCTGCGGACGGAAACAGGCCGCCCTGCAACAAGAAAAATATCTGAAGCCTGCTCTGCAACCGCCCTTTCCAGTATCGTTTTTAATTCCTTCATCATGACCTCCATTTTTTCGCCTACTCCTGTATGACAGGCATCAGATCCAGTGTCTGATCCGCATTCCACTCTTTCGTGCGATATTTTTTCCATGTAAGTATCTTATAATAACAGCCTTCCTTCTCCGGGCTGCATACCAGAAGCTCCACCAGCAGCGCCTCCGACTCCCCAGTCGCAATCTCGTAAGAGATCACAGGCTGCTCTGCGCCGGAAGTGCCAGACGGCATATGCCTGATGCTGACACCCGGAATTTTTCCGGGCTCAAAATACGTTTCTAGTGACTCATAATATGCGTCCTCCTGTGCGTTGGCGTGCACATATGCATTTTCCAGCATCCCATCAATGGACGCCGTAAAGTCTTCTGCCTGATTGGATGCCTCATAATATCCTGAAATCTTTCCTGCCATGCGCAATGCAAACGAATAGTCATTCATGGCACTTGACAGGGAGAGGGATGCAAAGGACAGAAAACACAAAACCAAAAACACCACCAGCAAGGAGGCTGAACCGATATTTACAAAAGAATCCTGACCTTTTTTGAGCTTCATGGCAATACCTCCCTAGCCAGATGATGCTTGACAAAAAGTGTATAGACTTCCTGTCCCGGCTGCTTCCCTGACAGACCAGATACCGTGAGATCTGCCGTCAGCATCCCAGCTTCCTCCGTACAGGTAAGCGTCATGCACCACACCGCATTCTGTCTCGTGCAGGTGCCAAAACCATCATCATAATAAACAGTCCAGCCCGCATCTGTCTGCTCCATATCAGGATACAGCTCTGCCAGCAGGCTGCCAAACTGCTCTAACGATCCGCTTGCTGAAAGCAGTTCTGCCACATTTGAACATTGGTTCGACGCACTGTTCAGCGTCCGCGACTCATTGCTCAAAAGATGCGACTTCACAAAAAGGGGCACGCAGACTGAACAGGCCAGCGAAAAAAACAAAATCGCCAGAATCAGCTCCATCAAAAAAAGACTGGACGCATTTGCGCGGTTTCTTTGTCTCATTCTACCACTCCTTTTTCTTTCCCGTCAAGCTGCCCCCGCGGGAGAAATCCCGAACTGCGCACAGTCACCGTGGCAGTACAATACTGTCCGTTCTGATCTGTACAGGAGAAGAGAAACACGCCGTCTCCTATTTCCTCCATGGAGAAATCCTGCACTGTGAGAATTGCTGTTCCTGCGGACACGCCGACCTCGGCTCCTTCCTTTGCGAACAGCTCCCGCAGTTCGTTTTCATAGACATAAATATAGGTACAATATCTCTGTCCGCCAACTGTCTGCGCCAGCACCAGCGCTTCCTGCTCATCAAACGTCCCTATTATAATCTCCTCTCCCTGATCGTTCTGGTGGATTTTCTCACGGAGATACGTAAGGGCTGTCCATGCGCTTAAATTCAGGGAAGACGTTTCCGTCACTTCCCTGTACACATTCGCCGCAAAGAGAATGACCGTCAGTGCAGACACCGCCAGCACGCAAAACAACACCAGTGGAAAGAGGAAATCTATGATATGTCCTGACCGGTTCCGAAAACGCATTATTTCCCCCTCTTTTCCATAATCATAAAATCTGGAAGAATATTGGCACCCGCAGCATGATAATCCACATAAAAAAGGTCCTCATCATAAACAAAACGGTAGTGTTCTCTTAAATAATCCAGACTTTCGGGGTAAGCCCCCTCTTCTATATAACAGTACGTAATGCTGCGCATCAGCGCGCTTTCCAGACTTTCCTTCTGACGCCTCAGTGTCTTGTCAAACAGGGAGGAGAGCCCGCCCAGAAAGGCAGCCAGCACCACGATAAACACGATAACGGAGAAAACCATTTTCCGGCTGCCTTTTGCAACAGGCTTATATTGAAAACGTCTCACGCGTATGCTCCTTTCCTATTTCATATACCGGACATAATCCCCAGAAGCGGGAACATGACAGAGAGCAGGATAATGCCGACAATCAGTGAAAGCGAAATCACAAGCGTCGGCTCTAACACCGCAATCAGGTTATTCATGCGGGTATCCACATCTTCCTGATACAGATCCGCAATCTGCGCCATGACTTGATCCACTGTTCCAGTCTTTGAACCGACCAGAACCATCCGGGCATATACGCCAGTGAAAATCCCCACTTCCGATAACGCTTTCGTATACTCCGCCCCGTCCGCAATCTGCTGCATACACTTGTCCAGTTTTTTGCGAAACCAAGGGTCCTCATTCAGGGAAGCTATCAGCTCCATACTCCGGTAAGGATTCAGCCCGGTGCGCAGCGTCAGTGCCATTCCGGCGGCAAAACGGCATGCGGCGATCTCGTCAAAAAGCCGTCTGGCTGGACCGAATCTGCCTGCAATCTTACGGCACAAATCCCGCCCGGAAGAAAACTTTGCCCCATATACGGCAAACAGGGCAATGACAGCCAGCAAAGCGACAAAAACAAGCGCATAACGGCTGATCGCCGTCCCAATATCCATGAGTGTTCTGGAAAATCCTGTCAGCTCCGTGCCAAGCTGTATAAACACCTGATTAAAGACAGGCATGACACGGATTAGCAGAACCGCAACCACGATAATCATCATTCCAGCCATAATTAACGGATACGTGATAGCATTGCGCACAGTCCGCTTGATGGCTTCCTCCCGCTCATAATGGATTTCCAGAGAATGCATCACCTCGTCAAGCGCGCCCGCTTCCTCACCGATTTCCACCATATGCAGCATATACGCCGGAAATACGCCTGCATCTGACAGCGCCATGCTCAGGTTCCCCGTTTCCTCCAGTTTGTTCAGTATTTTTTCCAGTATCTCCTTTTCCGCGTCCGATACGGTATCCTCCAGCATCGTAACAATCCCTTCAACCGCGGAAATGCCCGACCGCAGGATGAGTGCGAGCTGCCCGCAGAACGAAGCAAGCTCCATTCCTGATAATTTCCTCTGCTCCATGAAAGCCTCCCCTAATAACAATATTTCAAAATATAATTGGTTCCGTCCCCCACATACTTTTTCACAGCACTGCTTGTGTTGCTGGCGCCTATCGTCGGGTCCATCAGCGACCAGCTGCTGCCGTCAAAATAAATCACATCATCCACCCATCCTTTTTCCTTGATGTATACACTGAGCCACGCATGGTAGGCGTCCCCCGAGTAGCCGATGTCCATTTTGGCCGGTATGCCCTGTGAGCGGAGCATCGCCGTCATGAGTGCCGCATAATCCATGCAGATGCCCTTGCCGGATTCCAGCACCTGATCAACATCCGGGATATAATTGACCGGTGCGCTTGCCGCAAACACTTCATCGTAAACAATATGGCGCGTCACGTACTCATACACGCGCCCGACGAAATCCAGATCATCCGCAGACTCGCCAGAAAGTTCCTCTGCCAGCTTGACAGCCTTCATGTCCGCAGTATACCACACATACTGGTTCGGATACAGAAACGGCGTGTACTCATCCTTCAGACTGACATCAAAATCGCCGGAATGAATCACCGCATAGGATTTTCCCTGCACATGCTCCAACAATTCAAAACCATAATTACCGTTTCCCCCAGACAGCGGAAAAGCGCCATACTCATTTTGGGGAACTGTAAATGTATACAGTGTGCCATCCGGCACGGTAATCTGCATTTTACAGTCGCTGGCAGTTCCTGTATACGATGCCATGACATAGCCGTCCGAAACATTGGAGATATCAACGGCTACTGTGTCCGTCCCGATGACGGACTGGCCCATCGCCTGAGGAATCCGAACAGACAGAACCGTCTCCCGCTTCTTACCAGAATCCGTGTTTTTTGATTCCTCCTCCACTGCGGAGCTGTCCACCCGGGATTCCCCTGCATTGGCAGGTTTCACCCCACACGCCGGCAGGAGCGCAAGCGCGAAAGGCATCAGGAAACACGCTATGCGGCGATAATATTTTATATGCACTTTTCATCCCCCCTTTGCTATCCCCAACGCCAGACATCAGGGGAAATCTACTGGTACAAGCTTGCCGTGAAGCACATACCGGGCATTCTCAAACTGATACTCGCAGGTGGAAAGAACAATATAGGAAAAGCCTTCCTCTGGTATGACAACGTCCGATGCGAAATCGGAGCTGTCCGCCGCCTGTTGCAGATACGCTTCCAGCAGCGTTCCATATCCTTGATATACCGTGTAGACATCCGACACAGCACTGGTCAGATACCCCGCAAACAGATCAATACGGTAATTCTGACGGGGTGTTAAGAGCCACATACAGGGATGCTGCTCAAAGTACTCCTGCTCTGCCCAGTATGACAATGTCGCAAACATCGTCTTGTTCTTCATGTGATGCCCGTACAGAATATGGTTGGCATCTGAGAAATCCGGGGCATTTTCCGCTTCCAGAAAAATAGCGCCGCTGTGGCTTGGCGTTCTGTCATACGCATGTTCAAGATAAAATTCGTCGTCATCGCATTTGCAGACTGGATAGTTGATCACTGTCCCCTCACAGTAAAGCCATGCCACGATATCCTCATTGACCGCCTGCAATTCCTCAAAATCCACCTGCACCGGACAGACACTGTCCTCCTCTGCACTGCTGCTTTCGCCGTCTTCTTCCGCAGCAGGGTCCGCCTCGGTTATCACTTCCACATACGCTGCCCTTGCTTCCTCGTAGGTGTCCTTTTCACTGTAATATCTGTACAAAACCCTGCATATCAGGCCAATAACCACCACCAGAAGAACCAGAAGAACAGACGCTGCCGCCATAAAAAAGCGGTATTTTCGTGCCAGTCCGCCACCGCCGTCTGTTTCCTTCTGCACAATTGCTTTTTTCTTGGGGGTTTTGGGCGTTATGAGTCCTTCCCTGACAAGCGCTTCCTGCAAGAGCTGCTCTTTTTCGAGCCGTTCCTTTCTGTCCGGCGACACGCGGCCAGACACCCATACCAGAAGCATTCCTGCAAGCAAAAAAACCAGCACGCAGACTTTGCCCTGCCGGGAAGTATACAACGCTATCACATTTCCAAGATGCGGTATGGCACGCTCCACCCTACCAATCACCATATTGTAGGGAACTGGATTCATATCCTCTGCCGCATTGGCATCTCCTTTGGTATACAATACCTTTTCATTGGTATCGTTGCGCACAATACGATGGACAATCACATCCCCGTTCACATAGAAAGCCGGAATATCCCCGGCTTTCAATTCGTGTGGTCTGCACGGCTTCACATAAACCACGCTTCCCACACCAATTGCCGGCTCCATACTTCCACTCACGATATTGTATATCTCATACCCCGCAAGTCTTGGTATGGCAGCCGGACAACAGGTTACTATGACTGCCGCTATCATCAACATGCCAAAAACGCGCAGCAAAATGACCGCTGCTTTATTCTTCATCTGCCTCTCCCCTGTTTTATCCTTTATTGCGCCGCCTAAAGCCCTTTCTGCCCTCTTTTGCCTGCTTCTTTCCACCTGCCTGTGCGGAAGCTCTGCGGTAAAGACACAGCATCAGTATGATCAGACCTAAAAGAAAACCTGCCGTTATCACAGTCCCCAGATACAAAACTCTTGCTCCGGGTTCTTCATCAATCCCAAGAAGTCCTCCGATTCCCGACGCCAAAGGCGCTACCTCGTCGTCAAGGTCAACCAGTTCCAGCGGCGCGGCTGCATCGGGTATCTCAACACTGTCATCCGTATTGCCGGTATTGTTATCATTGCCGTTATCGTTATCATTGCCCTGTCTGTCCGTATTCCTTGCGGTCTCCTCTTCCGCCGGAATCACGATCACATTATAAGAGGGTTCTGCATCTGTCTGCTCCTGTGAGCTGCTTTCTTGTCCTTCCTGGTAGATCGTCATGCCGGGAATATGGTCTACTATTGTTTCCCCGTCCTTGTCTACATACCGAATGCCGCCGTCCGTCTCATAATAATAATAGCCTGCATTCTCGTTATCTGTGTACAGAAACGTAAATACATTCTGTGTGGCATCTTCCTTTAGGGTCTTTGCCAAGTTATATGCCTGCGGAATATATCCGTCTATATATTTGTAGGCAACCACTGGTTTATCACCGACATTTCCATAAAAATGTTCCGAAGGAAGCAGCTCCTCCTTTGTGTCCGCCTTCAGGTATTGTACGGTATATTCCACGTCTCCGCCTTTCATGGCATAGGCAATCACCAGATCAATGTCGCGTGTGACCCGGTGCACTGGCCCAACCAGCGTGCCGGCGGTATTGTTGTCCTTCCCGCTCTCCCGGATTCCCTTGGCATAATATTTGCTTTCCACGGTGTTTCCAGCCGCATCCTTGCCCGCAAGCATCGTCACACCATCAATCACCCTTGTAAAGTCAAGCGTTGTGTCCGGCGCCGCCTTCATGACAATCTGCGTAGAGCCGTCGGCAAATGTCCCTTGTGCGCCCGAGAAAATGCGCACTGTATATGCATAGTCATCCGCTGCCTGTACCTGTACACTTGGAACAGAAGCGACAGAAGAAATCAGGACAGCCACTGCCAGCAGCATTGTACCTGTCGATTTATTGTCTAGCTTTTTGCGCAGCTTCATGCTCAGAATCCCGATGATCAAAAGCAGGAGCCCAAGAATCCCCGCACAGACCAAAAGCAGCGTCAGATTGGTTTCATCGCCTGTCCTGACGATTCTCCTCACAGTACGCGTGAGCGTGGAAGCCGGCGAAGAAGACCGCTGTGTGGTAGTTCTGTCAACATACACGTCATCATCCCTGCGTGTGACAATACGATCTGCCATCTGACGTTCCTCGACACGGCTGACAGAGGTATGTCTTTCTGTAACGGTGGGAAGTTCTACCGCAAAGTTCATCTGAATCTGTGCCAAGGTATCCTGATAATCATTCCCCTGCGTCTCACCATCCAGCTGCACATAGAGCTGCACCGCACCGGACTTTCCCCTTTCCAGCGTATCCAGATAAAAGAACGAATCCAGCGCGTCCGTCGCCTCATGCAGTCCTTCCAGATTCGGCGCGTAATTCTCGCCGCCGATGGTCTCGCTGTTGTAGAGCGTCTCGGCTTTCCCCTGTGCATTCGTGTAAGTCAGAATATAGCTGTACGCACCGCCCGACGCGGTTTTGCTGGCATCTTCCAGCGATTTGAGCACTTGGTTGGCCATGTACCAGTCTGTCACCGCATCATTGCTGTTGTGTATCGTCACGCTGAACTCCGCACTGTCCCCGGGCTGCATGTAGTCCAGTACATCATCAAAATTTGACGTTGTAAAGTTGCTGACCATCGCCTTCTCCGGCGTAAACTCTACTTTCCAGTCATCGTTTCCATTCAGTTTTTCCGCCCATACAGTCGTTCCGGCTGCCATCACAAGGCAGAATACAAGCAAAAATTGTATTATTTTTCTTTTTCTTTTCATATCGAGAACTCCTATTTCAGGCTGAGTCTGTTATCGGATACACTGACATTCATCCCCCACGCACTCAGGATTGCGGATTCAGCATTATGGTTCTGCACCGCATCCACCGTCGCTTCCACCATGAAGCGGCATCCGTTGTGCTCATATTCACTTGTCGTAACGCCGTCTCCATCCGTCCATGTCTTTACATGTGAAGCAATGTCTCCATCAATCCTGATCGTGTCCGAAAAATCGGGCGTGGTACTTCCTGATGGCAATAACTTATTATAATACAGAACTGTCCGCTCCCGCGTGGCGGCAGCCGGATCGGCTATCCAGCACTGTTCGCCATCCTGTCCCGCCTGATTCACCAGATGCAGGTTAATCGCAGACGGGTCGATATCCCTTCTCTTGTTGCCGTCCTCGTCAACCCAGTACCGGTACACGGTCACGCGCACATAGGCATCAATCGTGCCGGAATTTGCGACGGCCAGCTGCTCCCTGTAGTCCCTGTTCAGCACCAGCGCATGATCTGTCTCCTCCAGCATTTTGCCAAGCAATACCCCTGTATGTTCATCCCATGTGCCGTCCGCCACCTGATAAAAGTAATCCCTGCTTGAAATATTCGTACCGTTCTCCATCAACGAGATACCGATATCATGCATCTCCATCTGAGAAGCATAGGTTTGTGAGTAATACGTAAGGGCTGACCGCGCACCGCCGATCGTGCTAAAGCCCAGCAGAACGCCTGCCATGATAAACGCCACTACCGTAATGGCAGGAAATGTAAGGATTTTCTTTATTTTATCCATCTACTTGCCCCCCTTACTCTCCGTATGTCGCCTGCGAAGTTTTTCTTTGTGTCCAGTCCGCTTTTGCCGGTTCAATCATGCTGCCATCCGCACCGTATTGTACCGGAATTGTCTCATACACGACCACGACGTTAAAATCCATGCCTTCTTTTGGATTTGCCGGGACATTGTCTATGCCAACCCGCAGTCCTGTCGCTGTTCCTCCGCCCTGCAATACCGAATCATAGTAACAGTACCCGTCTGCACTGTTGTATGTCCATCCGGTTCCTTCATAAACCAGCTGATAGCTGCTGCCTGCAAACGCTTTCACACGGACATAGACAGGGATGGAACCCTCCTCGCTTGTGATCGTAACGTACTTGTTCCAGTCCACAAATTCCTCTGTGATCTTCTCATGATGCTCCCATGACACCTCGTATCCGCCTTTTGCCGTCACATACGTGGTAAAGTAGGCGTTTGCATTCTGCACACTGCTGATGCAGACAAGTCCCACAGCCAAGGCTGCGGATATGATATTCATTCTCTTCGCTCTCATGCAATCCACCCCCTACCCGTTCGTGCCTTCAGCACCGGTTCCATCCAGTCCCGAATCCTGCGCCGGGGCTGTGTCCTTGCTGCCGTTTACCGTCTGCGTATTGTCAGCTGCCTGTGTCCAGTCCCATGTTCCCCCGCCGTCCTTTACGTGATATGTAAAATGATTTGTGATGCCGCCGCCTGACCGCTCATTGTCGCGTGTGTTGGTAAAAGCGACGGATGCCGTTTCCCCTTCGCGCACTGTCACGTCCAGAAAGCCCGGCGCCGGTACCGATGACGTATAATTTGCCCCGCTGTACACCTCTGTCACATGCACCACTGCACCGATTGGCAGTCCTTCTATCAACAGCGATTTGCTCCCGCTCGCGTCAAACACGACAGAATAGACTTCGCTGGAATACAAGATCTCTGGCGATGGATAATATGCATCTACCCGAAATACACACAGGACTTCCTCATCCCCTGTATGTCCTGTCAGGGTCTTGTCAATCCGAATCGCGCCCGATGCCGGCTCCACTGACATCTTTAGCACAATCTGCTGGTCGTAAACCCATTCACCCTCTGCCAGTGTTGATACAGCAGCGGAACCATCCGCTGACAGCTTCGTCGGGACACATATGATTTGTGGCAAAATAGTATAGATGTCCGCCCCTGCGGTGGCACAGACAGCATACTGGCTGTCCGCATAATGGTTTCCGCCGTCCGCACCCACAGCGCTGACAGATTTCACAATCGTCCTATTTTCGAGCGTTTCCCTTGCCACGAGCAGATACAGTCCCTTTGAAACTGAATTTTTCACATCGAGACTAAGCCCTGTATAGTCTGCCCCAGACGGTGTATTTACCACGGTGCCTTCCCCGCCAACAGCGAGCGTGAAAGCCTGCTGTGCCAGAGCCTGCCAGTCTGGTGCGCTGTCACTGTTTGGCAGCATGGATGCCTTACTCAGTTCTTCCTCAAGCGCAGCATATTTCTCTGTCGCCTGAAATGCAAATCCGTTTTCTGTAATGTTGGCAATCCGGTACAAATCAAAACAAATGGTGCCTTCCTCGGGCGGTACGGCAGAAAGTTTTTCACGGATGCCATCCCCCACACTGACTGTCACTGACATACTGTTGTCCATATTCGGCTGGCGCATCCCGACCCCTGCCATTTCCTGCGCATTTGCCCCCACTGTATAAAATGCCACGCACAGTACGGTCATCAGGCTAAGAATTATCTTCGTGATTCTTTTCATCCTTTTCCCCTCCTAATGCAACGGCCTGCTCCATCTCCTGCAAAATCTGCTCATGCGACTTTTTGCGCCCCCTTGCATTGGACACGGCAAGGGATACAGCCGCTGTAACAAACAGCAGCGGAACTGCTATGCCGAAAAACACGATGACTGGCGCCACCCTTACCGCTTCCGCAGTCACAATCACACTGCCCCCGCTCTCAGGGGTGCCGATACGGTGTCCCCGGATCAACATACGGTGCGTGTTGATGCCATACGGTGTACAGGTCACAAGCGTCATGTAATCTTTTCCTTCCTCGATCGCCAGATCGGCGATTTCTTCTGGAAATACAATATGTATCTGGTCAATCTGGTAGGTACACACCCGGTCAAGTACCGTCACCATAAAAATATCCCCTTCTACCAGACGGTCCAGATCGGTAAAAAGTCTGGCAGAAGGCAGGCCCCTGTGCCCTGATATCACAGCATGTGTTCCTGCGCCCCCCGTCGGAAGAGAGGAGCCTGCAATATGCCCCGCGGCAATTTGCAGCACCGCTTCATCCGTTCCGTGATATACCGGAAGGTTTACGTGGATGGAGGGAATCTGTACATATCCCATAATTCCCGTGCCTGTAATATCAAGGACTGATTCGTAGCGTGCATAGGCTTCCTCATCGAGTTTGAAATGCACGCCCAAATCAAGGGTCCTGTTGTAATCATCCGCTTCCTGCAATAATTCCTCTTTCATCGCCTGTGACGTATTGTCTACCTGTTCGATATAACTAGCGATAGAACGGGTAGCATGTCTTGCATTCCACAGGTCGCTGACTGTCGGATACGCCATAATGCATACACCTGCCAGCAGAATGATGCATAAAATAATAGTAGGCAGCTTCGATGTCTTTTTATTGTTATCTCTTTTCATTCTTCATGGTTTTCCTCACAAACAGCATCACGCATGCGCCAACAATAAGGACACCGCCAATGATATAAAAGATCGTTGTGCCGATACCACCTGTAGAAGGAAGCAAAGAACCTGACTTGTTCACGATATCTGTCACCATCGTACCAGTTCCCGCATCTGATGTAAATACAAGCTCCACTGTCCCGTCAACTGGATCGCCGTTTAAATATGTCAGTTCCAAACCGCCTGATGTATGGTCTGCTTTTACCTTGAATGCAATTGGCTCAATCGTGTTGTAGCCGTCAGGTGTCGTTGTCTCCACGAGCAAGTACTCCCCGTCATCAATGCCTGCAAACGAGAACGTCGTCATCGTAAAGCCGTTTGTCTCCGTATCTGTGTTATACACACCCACTAATTTGTTGTAGCTCTTGCCATCCAGCACATTCTGCTTCGTGCCGTCCTCGTTTGCCACACCGTCATCACCTGTATAATTCAGATCAAGCTTATATAGTGCAAATCCCGCGCCTGCAAGCGGCTTCTGGTCTTGGTCAACCTTATTGATTTCCACTTTATATGTAAACACAATCACGACCTTATCTGGTGTATTTCCTGTTTCGTTCTCGTCATAGGGATTGTTGGAATACTCAAGATGCATGGTATTCTTGTTTCCCGCCGCACCGATATTGGCATTCTCATTCAGTTTTGATGTATAAGAGATCTCAATCACGCTTCCCGCATGTACACCCGCAACATTCTTTAAATTATCAAAGATAACCTGAAATGTCTCGCCGTTCCCGGGATTGGTCTCGACTCTGTAGGCACTGCCATCAACCGGTGTCCCGTCAATTTTGACACTGATATCATTGTTGAATGTCAGTCCCGGATCCTCTGTATCGTGGAAGATAAATTTATATGCCCCCTGAAATAAATCAAAGTTCTCTGCAACTGTACCTGTCAGTACAAATGGTATATCATCACCGATATCATAGTCAGCAGATGTATCCAGAACATTGTTTGTCGGATCATTTGCATCCGAATCATTCATATCCTCTAATTTCTTATCAGAAGAAACAGTACCTGTCTTTGCTTTAATATGGATCGTTCCGTCAATACACTGCAACAGCGCAAAGTTTCTGGAATCACCGTCCCCAAGTTCAGCCGACGTATCAATCACGATATAGTAGCCCGGTCCGACATCCTGACCGTCCACTACTGTCTTGCCTTCCCCGAGCAGCTCAATCTTCCCAGCAATTGCCGCCGCCAGCTTATTTGCCGTATCTGTCTCGTCTCCTACCGTCTCAAGCGCTGCAAGAATTTCCTCCAGCGTCGCACCTGCATTCAGTCCCAGCGCCTGTGCGATCGTGTCCTGTATTTCAGTATTCTGCGCATTCTCACCCCATTTGATATCGGAGAGTGTATCCTTCTCTTTGGAGTACGTACCTGCAAAAATCTGATACGCTGTAAACGAGTGCCCGGCTAAGCTTGCTGTCTGACTGCCGCTCTGTGCCTCATTTGAGTCTGTGCCGTTCTCCTCCGCAGCAAATGCCGTCAGCGACAATGCACAAACCATCAGCAGCGCCAGAAAGAGTGCCGAGAGCTGCTTCATTTTTTGCTTTGTTTTCTGCTTTAATTTTGTTTTCATTTTCATTTTTCTTCCTTTCTAAAATAGTGAACGATTCCTTGG
This sequence comes from Lachnospiraceae bacterium, assembly GCA_009774345.1. Lineage (GTDB taxonomy): Bacteria > Bacillota > Clostridia > Lachnospirales > Lachnospiraceae > COE1. Next base: position 35,727 of record VSNR01000007.1, read on the forward strand.
TAACGTTCCTGAAACCACTTTGTAACTCTCTCTCTCCATGAACCTGTACCGCCTGTTTCAGGAAGTGCGTACTCCGATACAATGGTATTTGTGATGATAATTCCTCCCTGGTTGTCGTCCTTGTCAAAGGTCTCTTCATACTCTGCCTTCAGCCACTGGTCATTTCCCGAGAGCGTATCCACAGACGTCTCCACCAGATAATACTGGTATACCATCTCGCCTGTCACATCGATCTGCTCAAGATCGGGGATGACAAGCTTCCATACGCCGTTTGTCTGCGAGGAATCCAGCGTGTATTCCGCCACATATTCCTCCTCATGCGCTGCCTTGTATCCCGCATAATCGGTCTTGATCGTCTCAAGCTCTGCATCGGTCAGTTTGTATATCAACGTTCTTCCTTCGATGCTGTCAGGCATCTGGTCCCTCGGAATTTTTTTCCGATAAAGGTCGAACTTCAGTACGCCGTTAATTCGTTCGATTTCATGCTGGCTGCCGTTCACCCACTTTTTCTCGACAAGGAGATCTGTCCTCATCCGTCTGTCCTTCCATTCTATGACAGAGGGTGGTATGTCTTCGCCATATGGATACAGCTCAATGTACTCTCTGTTCACACCGTCGGGTATCGCCAGCACATCCTCAAGCTTCTCTGCAAACGCAAAGTACTTGATTTGTGGATTAATCTCATAGTTTTCGGGCGCCTTGGTCTCCACAACTTTATACACAACATTCATAGCCAGTGAAGATAACGCCACGCTGCCGTTTTCATCTGTTCTATAAGGATTGTTCTCCTCATCTGCTACCCATTTATGCTCGGTTTCGTTCCATCTTGAAACCTCAAATTCCGCATTCGCAAGCAGCTTATCATAATACGCCGCGTCATGCTTCTCTATGCGGAGCGCAACCGCCTGCGTAATTCCTCCTGCCTTGAGGGAGAACTTCAGTACTTTTGTACTTTCCTGTGTACTTCCAAACGACTTGCTTCCACCGTACAAAGATGCCTTATTGCTCACATAAATGTCCTCTGCGATATCGCTCATCACCTGATAGCCGTACACAAGTGCGCAGGCAGTCTCGTCTGGTATAAATGCAGTAATTGTGCAGGTATTCTCATCATAATAATATGTATTTTCCTTTGCGCTACCGTCGTCGGCTGGTTTGCCGGAAAGCCGCTCCAAGGTGGCAAGCTCCTGTCCCGGCACTTTACCCGTTCCGCCGGACGCATCTGTCAAATCATAAAGCTTCACCCCGTCGAGTTTAAATTCAACGCCTCTGCGGTCTGTCAGGATATCTTCAACCCGAAGCAGGCTTCCATCTGGATTGAGCTTCGCACTGTCTGGATTGATGATGACAGAATATTTGAGCATCCCTGTATTCTCGTCAAAGCTGCCATACTTGCCAATGACATCCCTTGTCACGGTCACATTCTGCTCTACGTCATTCCCGTCCCACTCCACGGTATTTGTGTAAACCGTTGACTGTTCGTTGCCTGTCAGAAAATCCGTGTCCGTAATCAGCGTGTCATACGTGATTTCCAGCCTATCCAACGTGGTAACACCATAATCTTTCCAGCCCACTGTCTTTCCTGCCAAATCTATTGTAAGCGTGATAATTTCATTGCTGTCCGCACCAGTCTCTTTTTCTATCCGGTAATACTCTGCACCAATATCAATCCCCCAGTCCGCCTTGATCTTCAGGGAACTGTCCACAAAACGCAATCCTTTGGGCAGCGTATCCTTAAATACAAGCGGGCTCTCAGGAATGTACTTTGGTTCCGCGACAATCACCCAGTTCAGCGTCTTGTTCATGCCTATTGCAATCGAAGAATCCGTAAAGCGATTACCGTATTCATCTACATTGGAGCCTTTCACATACTTAAAGATATTGGAGTTTGGTGTCGGGTACTTCTTGTCAATCCATCCGCCTGCTTCCACACTGCCAAATACATTGCGCACATTAAACCCGCCGTCCTTTACGTCCGTCACGTCTGCATAGCAGGTGTAATCGATTGTAACTTTCTCTTTCTGGTCTTTGAGGAACTTAATTTTGAAAAGGAACTCCCCACTGCCGTCTGGCGATGTGATGACGTAATCTGTACCTGCTGCCAAGGTATTTTCCCCACACTTGACTACAATGCCCTCGATCTGCTTGGAGCTCATGAGCAGCGGAACCACCCAAGACGCATCCAGTCCCCTGTCTGTGTATTCCTCATTGGCCTTCACAGATGCCAGCATCACAGACCATGCAATCTCAAATACCTCCCGTTTTGTGCCATCGGGAGTTGTAAAGTACTGCTTGGACTTTGTCAGCACTTCTCCCATTGTCTTTGTGACTTCATCCGGTTTCAGTGTGACGCCCGCAGACGTTTCATACTCTAGGTCTCCATTGATCTGTGCCTTGTTCTCCACCTTTGTCTCCACGCCGGGTTCTGGAGGCTCATCCTGTATTGTCATATATTCAATCTGATACCTGTATGCTCCCTGCGGAAACTTTACTGTAATCACTGTCGTGCCGTCCTGTCTCTTCTCAGCATGCCAGTCAATCGTATTCCCCGTCTCTGTCCAGTTTGCGTCATACTGGATAATTTTCATCGTGCCATCTACAAGGCTGGTTCCAGCAGGAAGCGTGTCTGTAAACGATTCGCCTTCCCCAAATGTATAAGGCACCCTGCCGTCGTTGACGCGGACTGTCCACCGCACTTCTCCAGTATTGACATTTTCTACATGCCCGTTTTTGGACATGGGATTCATCCTCGTATCCATCTCTGTACTCGAGTGGTACTTGTCGTCGCCGTACACAATCGTGTTCTTGACAGAATCAACCTTTGCATTCTGCAAATCGCCCACGTCAAAGGATGCTGTATATCGAATGGTATAAGTTCCCTCATCCGCGCCATTCTGGTCTCCGATCGTAATCGTTTTCTCTGTATCGCTCACCACCGTAAGCTTCACATAATCATCTGCATGTTTTCCGCCTTTTCCAGAATATTCCCATTCCAGATTGTCAAACGTTGTCCCCCGGGTAATCGTATCGTTCAGCTCGATCGCTTTGTCCTGATGGCTTTCAACATTCACGTATACCTCATACGTGATGATCATTTTCCCTTTTTCGTATTTTGTTTCCTTGACGTTTTTTGCAGCGTGATATCCGAGTTTCTGGTCCGAATTGTTTGACTCATTCTTCGTTTTAATCTTTACAGTCCCGTCAAAACTGCCTAAATGAATCTTTTCATCTTTTACAGACCCGTCCGTCTGGCCCACATCCCATGTAAATTCAAATTCAAAATACAGTTCATCAATATATCCGCCCCTGTTCCTTCTGATCCATTTCAGGTAATCGTCCGTAAACAGAAAAGACGCGCACGGCGTACCGTCAGTGTCGTATAATAACTGGTATGTACCTGCCGCTCCATTGTAATCCTTATCCCTGTATTCAACCTCCTGTCCCACCATCTTAGACGGAAGTGACATAGATTTCGGCAGCGGAATATATGCCCCGCTGCCTAATTTGCTCACCGAAATATGTTTACACGAGAGTTCAGCTTTAATACTGTCGTCACTGTTAAAAGAATACTGTCCATCCGCATCTTTATTTTTTTTTACCCATATACTGCCTTCCCGCGTAGAAAATTCTATGTTCTCGACGCTCTCCGAGATATCCTGCGCATCCACTGGCCGTGTTGTTCCGAATATATATGGGGAAAACGAATCAATCTCAACTGCGCTCTTGCCATCATTGACCTCGACGCCCTCGATAATTTCTGTCTGTGTATCACCCAGATGGATAATTGTCAGGTCATCACCATCCTCGTAAGCGCCCTCCTTGAAATGGAACGTCACTGTCACATTGCCATTTTCCGGCTCCATTTCCTTGCCGTCATAGATAAATGAAATGTCATAAGCATAGGCGCCTGCATCGAATTTTGCATCCTCTAGGGCATCTTCCGCCTGCGCCAGCGCATCCTTGTATGCGCGCCCTGTCAGATTTTTCACCACCAGCTCTGCCTCATCAGGAATACGAGCAGATGCCGGATAAGATACTTCAACCTTGATCTCATCATCCTCATAGGTCCTAGAAGTAATGTCGTAATGCAGCACCGGTTCTTTTTTATTTTCCACATCTGAAACAGTCTCTTTTTCTGTTACTGTTTCCTGCTCTGTCGTCTGTTCCTCACTCTCATCAGCGGTTCCCTGTTCTGTGGTTTCTTCGGCTGCGGTTTCTGTTGTCGTCTCCGTCACAATTTCCGTCTCTGTCGTTTTGTCCGTCGCCGATTCACTGCTGTCTGTATCTGTAGCCGTTTCTGTCGCAGTCGCGGTCGTCTCTCCACCTTCGGTCTCTGGTGTCGTTTCGATCACTGTCTCCGTCACGTTTTCCGTCTCTGTCGTCTCGCCGGTCGCCACTTCACTGTTATCTGTAGTTGTATCTGTAGCCGTCTCCGTCATGACCGTCCCGCCAGCCGCAGTCTCCTCGCTGCCAGCAGCCGTTTCTGGTGTCGTGACTGCATCGGCAGCAGATTCAACGGTCTCTTCCGGTTTTTCTTCCTCCACCACGATCTCTTCTATTCGAATACAGTCTCCGCCATGCGTATGCTCATATGTCTCAAGCTTACCGCAGGACAGCTTATGCTCCTCATCATAGCAGCCGTCCGAATGTGTATGCGTTTCCCCGTCATATTCCGGCAGCGGACATACCAAAGTGCCATTCTCATCATAACAGTCATCATTGTGGGAATGTATCACATATTCCGCCATGCCGCAGGTTAGTTCGCCATCACTGTAACAGCCATCCGAATGGCTGTGTGGAGAATAGCTGCATGTCAAGATCCGCCTCTCATGCGTGTATGCCCGTCCTTGGCTGCGCAGTGCAAAACTGATGCCCACAATCATCACGACTGCCAGCACACATGCTGCCGCTGTCCATAGGGTCTTTCTTTTCTTATGCAGATTGTATTCTTCAAGCCCGTTTATTTCTTCTTGTTCGGAATTTTCAGAAATCTCTTTCATTTTGTTTTCCCCTTTCTCCTTTACGGTAACAGCTTAAAAAGTTTTTATATTCTTCAACGGCCAAACTCTGACTACAATCTTGCCAATTACCATGTCCGATGAAACACATCCGACCTCCGTATTTCTGCTGTCAATACTGCCGGCCCTGTTGTCTCCCATCACAAAGTACCTGCCGTCTGGCACCTGATATGGCAGTGTGATATTACACTCGCCCAAAGCCTTCTGTGTCACATAAGGTTCCTCTACAGCTACGCCGTCTACATACACATTGCCGTCACTGTCGATGTCCACCCACTGCCCGGACGAAGCAATCACCCTCTTTACCAACACCGTATTATTATAATAAAACGCTATGACATCTCCTGTCCCGAACTTCGCATATCTCAACGCAAAGACAACATCGCCGTCCCCCATCGTATCCGACATGGAACTGCCGGCAATCTGCAAAACCGGCATCAGAAGCATGGATACCAGCACGGACACTGCTGCCACAATGACCAGTGTATAGAATGCATTTCTGACCACGTTGTTGTATCTTCTTTTGTATCTGTGCACATCAAGCTCCGCCTGCAACTGCGCCGCCGTAGGCATATCCGGCTCCTCATATGCTTCCGCGGCATTCTCCGCGCCAGCTTCTCCGGTATCTTCTTGGATTATTTCTTCCATATTCCACCCTTTAAACATGGCTGCGTTTACCTTGTATCAGCCTGATTATTTTTTGTTTCATTATTTCTTTGTTTTATGTTTCTGTTTCTCTGCCGGACGCCTGTCACCGCCACTTAATTTCTGACCAAGCTGCGCAAACGTCTGGTAAAGCTGCCCTGTCTGCGCCCAGATCTCCCTGACAGGAGGCTTTTTCCTTGTGTCCGACATATAATCCCGCACTTTTTCTGTCCTGCCGGAAGTCCGGTTTTCCACTCTGCCAGAAGTCCGGTAAAGCTGACTCGTGTTAGGGCGTGCGCTGCCAGCCTCCTGCGCCTGCTCCACTGGACGGCTTTCCTCGTCGGCAGCTTTATTCTTCACATCTGGCTCATCAAATGTCTGATAGAGCTGGCTCATCTGTGTCGTGCCTGTATCAGACCGCATCCCGGCTTCTCTACTGGCAGTATTGCTCCTGATCCATGTGATCTCCGCATCCCTGTCAGCCAGCCTTCTTCTGAGACTGTCCAGCTCGGTGTCCCTGTCGTTTAGTCTTCTTCTGAGTCTCTCAATCTCTGTATCCCTGTCATGCAGTTCTGCGTCTTTATCCTCCAGCTGTTTTCTGAAACTTTCCAGTTCTTCCTTCCTGCCGCCGGCATTTTGCAGCTGCTCCTTCAGACGTTCTATCTGTGCGTCCTTTTGCGCTGTATCCTTTCTGATCTCCTCAAGCCGTGCATCGAAGTCTCTGATAGCTTTTTCCTGTTCTTTTAGCCGCGTATCCTTATCTTCTAGGCGCTTTGTCTGTGCTTCCAGCTGTATATTCTTGTCTTCAGCGGCTTTTTCTAATGCTTTTATTTGTATGGCCTTGTCTTCAATAGTTTTTTCGAATGCTTTTATTTGTATGTTCTTGTCTTCAATAGCTTTTTCTAATGCTTCTATTTGTATGGTCTTGTCTTCGCCAGATTTTTCCAATGCTTCCAGCTGTATGTTCTTGTCCTCAATGGTCTTTCCCAGTTTTTCCAGCTGTATGTTCTTGTCTTCAAAGCACTTTGTCTGTGCTTCCAGCTGCATGGTCTTGTCTTCGATGAGTTTTTCCTGTTCTTTTAGCTGTACATCCTTCTCTTCAATGGATTTTCCCAGCTCTTCCAGCACCAAGTCCTGTTCTTCGATGGATTTTTCCTGCTCTTGAATCTGTGCATCCTTATCATCAAGCTTTTTTTTGAGCCGTTCCAGCTGTGCATCCTTGTCGTTCAGCCTGCCCTTTATCCGCTCTATGGTCTCCCGAAATTGCTGGTTTTCTGATTCAATCTCAGCCGCCACCTCTTTAAAGTGGTCAACCTGCTGCACCTCTTTTAACAACAATTCAATAAGTTCATGTCTGCGTAGTTTATGTACTTCCTTATCTGTCATCCTCTCTCCCCCACCACATATGCCTGATAACAAGATTCTCTCCGCCATAATTGTTAAATAACTGACAAGTATTATTATCTTTAGTATATAAGTTTTATCCCCTTGATGTCAAGAAATTTTTACCAATTCAGCAATATGAACAACAAGTAACCACAACCCTCGTTCCCCTACAGCTCAACAGTTCGTTTGTGATGGTGTCTGCCTGTGCTGCCACCGCAGGCGCCGTAATTTCCTGATCACCGTCCCTGCCAATCAGCGTGACAGTCATCCCAACATACACATGTTCAATTCCGGTGACGTCCACTGCAAGCTGGTCCATACAGATTCTGCCGACAACCGGCGCCGGCTGTCCGCCAAGAAGCACCTGCTGCCCTTGTCCCGACAAGATGCGCGGAATACCGTCCGCGTAACCGATGGACACAATGGCAATGCGGCTGTCCCTGTCCGCCGTAAACATTCTGCCGTAGCCGACACTTTCCCCCTCTTTGATATTCCGAACCAATACAATATGCGCCTTCAATGCAAGAACGGGTCTCAGGTCCAGATGCAGCCTTGTCTGTGCGTCTGGTGTACTAAGCACGCCATACAGTGCAATACCTGCCCTGACGTAACTGCACTTGAGCTCTGGATAATTCAGGAAACCATAACTGCTCTGGATGTGGGTTTTGGGAATGTGGATCCCCTGCTTTTTGAGCCTGTTGACCACCTTGTAAAATCTTGCTATCTGCTGGCGTGTGAAAAGGACATCCTCCTCGTCTGGACTGTCCGCCGCACAGAGGTGTGTGTAAATGCCATTGATGTTCAGATATTTCATATGAAATACCCGGGAGAGCTTCTGCATTTCTTTATCGGCATTTTTATCTGCATCCTTTTCCACGGGCACCCAAAATCCCAGCCGGTGCATTCCTGTGTCCAGCTTGATATGTGCCTTGACCGGAACGCCCTGCGCATTCAGCCTGCACGCATAATCGTAGTCAGACAAAGTCTGTGAGAGTCCGTATCTGTGAAGTTCTGATGCCCGCTCAGGCAGTGTACAGCCCAAGACCAGAATCTCGCCGCGAACCCCGAACCTGCGCAACGCAATGCCCTCATCAATGGTTGCTGCCGCAAATGCCCTGACACCGATTCTGTCCAAGTGCGTTGCAATCTCGTACATGCCATGCCCGTAAGCCTGCGCCTTCACGACCGCCATCAGCTCGCACTTGGCTGGCATTGCCCCGCGCAGTACCTGTACATTATGCGTGAGGTTGTCCAGATTGATTTCGATATAAGCCCTGTCTGCACCTTGATTCCACTCTTTCTTCCTGCGTCCGAACCGCTGCCAGAATGCCGCTGCCGCCACACTAAATGACACTGATGTCACAACAACTGCAACAAAATGCACGAGGCTGTTCTTCACAAGAAGCGTCTGCAAATGAAGCACTTTTGCCGCAAGCCGTATGGCGACAATCATCATGGGATGAATGATATAGACAAGAAGCGAGACATCGCGCAGCCATGCATGGCGTTTTCCCCTGAAATGCAGCAGCGCCTGAAATAGGAAATACACGCACGGCACCAGCGACAAATACATGCTGTCGTGGCGCTGCAACTGAAAATAATGCAAAACCATCCCTTCTGCCAGCATAGACAACAGCATGACAATGCACATACTCCATGCCGTCACCTGTCTCAGGTGCGTCTGGCAATCCGCAATCCACCCGCCCAAGACCAAAAAAACCGGTGCAAAGAAAATGCCGTTTCTGGTGTAATCTGAAACCTGAAACCAAAGCGTATAAAATCCGCCAAGTACCGGCACTTGCTTGCCCAGTCCATAATAACTGTCCCCAAAAAGACCCATTAGATATAAAATCACTGCCACCACAAACGCCCTGCGAAACCCCAATTTCCGCACCAGAATCCATGCAATCACACCGCCCGCAAGCGACGCTGGCAGATACCACAGATGATACAGCGTCCCGTCAAACACAATGTCCTGAATGATATTGGGCAGCAGATTTTCCATTTTAAAATAGCCATTGTACATATTAATAGGAAGATACAGCAAAACCGCCGCCCCGTAAATCAGCGCTGTCTTTCTGGCAAAGGCACACAGCCTGTCCGCGTTGCAGCTATATCTGGAAATCAGAAAGAACCCTGATGTCATAAAAAAGAACGGGACTGCCACACGGGCAATCACGCGCGTCAGAATAAAATCCCCCCATTCGCTGTATGTGCCAAGCGGCGATGTGTGAATTGCTATGATAAACAGCGCCGCAATCATCCGAAAACAGTCGATTCCTGTGTAACTTTTGTTTGATGTATTCATTGTATGCCTTCTTTCAAGTATTATTTTATACTCACGATAAACCCATCGCAGTTATTTCCTGATATGCTGTACTGCCGCCTGTCATTCACTGCAATCTCTGCCGCCTGTCCTGCTGCATTCGCCTTAATATAGGAAACTGCATACTGCTCCTTGTATTTTCCCTCTACAATATAAGGATTCTCACCATAGCGGTACGCTTTTATAAACTCAATATACTCCTCCAGCGCCATGCCCCTCTGTGTCATCATAGCTGCGTGCGGGATTCCCACATAGCGAAAATGCCACGGCTCATGCCCAATCCCTGTGACCGCCTGTTTGTCCTCCTGATACCGCTCTATAAATCCATACTCCGCCGCCTTTTGGCGGAACCGCTGGCAGATTCCTTCATATGGAAAACAAGGACAGATAAAGTCGATCTGCGGCTGGTTCAGTGCAAGGTCAATGGCAAGTCCTGTCTGGTGCTCGCTGTGTCCGGGAACGGCGACATAACTCTGCGTAAATTCCAGACCATGTTCCGCAAGCGAATCCTCCCAAATTTTCTGCTGTTCTGCCAGGGAACGCCATGCGCTCACCGGCACAATCTGGCCTGCCCCGCCGATTTCCTGTATCAACTTATTCAACGCAGCTGCCGCTGTGCGTTCATATAATATATCTGCCCCCTCCCATGTGCCAACAGTGCACAGGACTGCATGCTGTTCCTGATATGAATGTTCCTGATTTACTAAAATCAAATTGCCACGATGTATATCGTCTGTCCTTAAAATAATCGTTTTCATACAAATCCCCTTATTGCCTTTCCATCAGTTCTCAAACGCCTGCCCGATAATTCTGTCCACCACCTCAGCAAAGTCATACCCTGCTGCGCGCATCATGCCCGGATAGCGGCTGTGCTCAGTAAATCCCGGTATCGTATTGACCTCATTAAATACAATCTCCCCCTCCGGCGTCAGAAACATGTCCACCCGCGCAAAACCAGAACAGTCGAGTGCGCGGTAAATCCGCTTTGCCGCCTCCTTGATCTCCTGTGCCTTCTCCGGCGGAATCCTCGCCGGAACGTGTATCGCTGAGGTCTTGAGCGTATACTTTTCTGTATAATCAAAAAATCCGTTGGCACATGCCGTGGTGTCCAGCTCAATCTCATCCACTTCCCCGACAAGCAGCTGGTCACGCCCGCACACAGCACAGCCTGCCTCAAATCCGTCAACCGCCTCCTCCAAAATGACACGATTGTCATAATCAAATGCAAGTGCAATGGCTGGCGCAAGTCCCTCCATCGTCCCCACCTTCGTCACGCCAAAGGAAGAGCCTGCTTTGACAGGCTTTACAAATAAGGGAAAACCAACGGTCTCTGCAAAGGCACACGCCTTGTTGACTGCGGTATTGTCCATCAGTACCATTGCCCTTGGCACGCGCACGCCCGCAAGCTCTGCCAGCCGGTGTGCCCTGTCCTTGTCCATGCAGAGCGCAGAGGACAAAGTCCCGCAGCCGACCAGCGGGATTCCCGCAAGCTCTGCGAGCCCCTGCACAGTCCCGTCCTCACCGTTTCGCCCATGCAGCACCGGAAAAACTGCATCCACAGGTACTGCCTCCGGTATGGACTGCGCGCGGCACACCAGCAGATGATGCTGTGTCCTGTCAGGCGAAAGCACCGCCGGCACACAATCTGTCTCATTATGCCATGTGTCGTTTTGAATCTTCTCTATTTTGCCAGCAAAATAAAACCACTGTCCCTCCCGCGTGATTCCGACCATCACCGGATGATATTTATTCCTGTCCATGCTGCAAATCACGGCATATGCTGACTGCAAGGAAACCTCGTACTCCGAGGACGCACCGCCAAATAACACAACAATATTTTTTCTGTTCTCCATCTCTGTCACTCCTCTATTTTTATTTGATTTATTTGAAAATGATAGCAGAACAATTTTTAACTTCCAATCATGCAAAAGATTAAGATCTATTAAGATTTCATGATGAAAGGACATAAAAAAACCTGTCCTGATACCGTAATTGTATCAAAACAGGTTTCTCTATGTTTTTCAGTTTCCTATCACCTTTATCAAGATTTTCTCTCGTAAATCTTACAATTTTCTTACATTAATCAACACTTTGACAAGCATATCTTTATGGCAGTTCCTCAATCACGCACTGGTGCTCTTTCTTTATTATAATTGTTTCCCACCTCCGTTACAAGCAAATTGTCATAGAATTATTATAGAGGACAATATCACTCACTCTCCCTGACAAGGGCATCCGCCTTCATCTGCGCACGTTCCAGTGCCAAATCTATATTCCCGTCAATCAGCACATTTTGAAATTCCGACTCAACAATCGCCTCAATCTCATAAGTCTTATTTCCATAATTTACAGGTAGTGTCAAGTCTACTACCTGTTTTTTCTATTCAAAGCCTTTATTTTCGGGAGTTTGCAAAAAAATGAGCAAT
>VSNR01000070.1 GCA_009774345.1 Lachnospiraceae bacterium
GCCTTCAGTGCTGCCACATACTCTGCATTGTTCATATCCGGCTTGAATGCATCACTTGTCTTTCCAGACCAGTCATACATAATCTCGATATCATCGAAGTTGCCCCACTTCTCGAAGTTTGCCTTTCCTTCAACGATTGTCTCAAGAATGCCTAAGGTATCTGCCGGTTTTACCTTTGTACCCATGAAATCGCCTGTGTTGACGATATAGCATGCAACGTCCTTCTCCTCAACCAGTTTCTTGAACTTCTCATAGTCGTTTACTAACGGATAGGTTCTGAACGGGTTTGCATAGGGAACGATTCTCAGCGCATTCAGGTCTGTACCTGCTGCAACACGCTCTGCGGTAGAGGTCTTGGTTGCAAGTGTAGCACCCATAACAGATGCAAGCGCTGCGCCCTTTAATTTTACTACAGGAGGAATGGTCGGGTCTTTCATAATCCAGAAGATTGCATTTACAGGCGCGTCAATCTTGTCCACACGGTTTGGCGACCACAGTTTCGACTTGATAGCACGTCCGTTGCCGTTTCTGATATCTTCTGTTACCAGCTGGATCTTGCCATCCTCGTCCATGGTAGCGGAGCAGTTCTGTGCAGATAATAAGTATTCATTGTCAGGACATCCTGTAGGATAGTCTGCTGTCTTGTCGAAATAAGTAGGCTCAAGTGCGATGGATGCGCAGGTATCTGTGTTGATGATGAACGCGTCATCGTGAAGCACCTTGATACCACCAAATGCATCATACTTGCCGCCATGCTTTGCATGTGTCAATGTAGATTTACCTGATCCTGACAGTCCGTATACAGATGCCACAAACTTCTTGCCGCCTTCCAGAGAGTACTCTTTCTGTCCGCCGTGGCAGGAAGCATAGCCATTTCTGTTTGCGAGCGCCCATGCCATTGTCAGTGTGCCCTTCTTGTGCTCACCAAAATACTTCATACCAAGAATTGCCGCGCAGTTCTGGTTTGTATCGAAGTAGCAGAGTGTCAGAGGATCACTTAAACAGCTGTAATCAACGTCCGGTGCCTCGTGCGGTGCCCACTGAGGATCAGAGAAGATGTAGATATCCGGCTCGTTGCCATCGCCAACCGGCTTAGAGGTCTTGTACATTTTTACATACTCATCAGACATATACTGGAAGTTGATCATCCAGTTGTAAAGAAGGTTCTCCTCTCCTTCTGGAATCAGAAGATGTGCCTTTACCATAAACTCAGGATCAAGACCTACGAAGCACTCTGCATGGTACATCGTTTTCCAGCGTGTCTCATACACAGCATCCATCACTACCTTGTCCAGTTTTGTCTGGTCTACGCCCGGCTCACCCTTGATGCGGCGCGCTGCTGCGTAACGTCCTGTAACCGCTCCATCATTGAATAACAGCACTCTTGAATCCTTCTCAAGACCAAATGTCTCTCCGTCCTTGATCTTCATATCGGTCACAATTGTTCCCGGTGAATTCTTTGCTAACTCATAGGCTTCCTTTAAAGTGTTTACCTTCACTACATTGTTTCCGTAAAAAGCAGCCTCGATGATAGAACGTGTCTTAGAAAATCCTACCTTTCCAGCACCAATCTCGGAAATGGGATAATACGCTTTCGTTGACATATAAGATCCTCCTTAAAAAAATAAATTTATTTCAAACCGTCATGACGCATAGCACTGTCTGAAACGGTTGTGATCGTAATAATTATCTCAAAACCTAAGATAAAAGTCAATAAAATTAACATAAACTTCTCAAAATTATACCGCGCGCGTCGCCTTCCTGAGCATTTCAAGCCCCATTCCCTCAAAATAAGGCGAAAGCTTCTCATAAACACTTTCGTGATACGCATTCAGCCTGCGTATATCAGAAGGCTCCATATACTGTGTGTCAATGGCATCCAAGTCAATCGGCACATAGGTCAAATGGCGAAATCCCATAAACTGTCCATATTCGTTTTTCTCTCCGCTGACGATCTCCACGATATTCTCTGTGCGGATTCCGTGACTGTCCTCCACGTACATTCCCGGCTCGTCCGAGACGATCATTCCCTCCTCAAGCTCCGTCTCGGGCAATTCTGGTCTGTACTGCCATCTCAGACTATGAGGGCCTTCATGGACATTTAAAATATAGCCAATGCCATGCCCTGTTCCATGCTTGTAGTCTAACCCGCACTGCCAGAGCGGCTCCCGCGCCACAATATCAAGATTCCTGCCTGTACAGCCATGTAAAAATTTCGCGTCTGCCAGACGCAGCATCGAACAGGCAACCTTCGTAAAATGCATCTTCATCTCGTCAGTGACGGGTCCCAGCGCGATTGTCCTTGTCACATCTGTCGTGCCGCCGTCGTATTGTCCTCCTGAGTCAACCAGATAAAATCCATCTGCCTCTATTTTGCTGAAATGCTCTTTTGTCGCACTGTAATGCGCCATCGCCGCATTTGCCTTATAAGCGCTGATTGTAGGGAAAGACAGGTCCAGAAATCCCGGGATTTTGGCTCTCATGCCATCCAGCTTTGCAGCCACACTCAGCTCATCCATCGGCACTTTCCCTGCATTTTCTTTCATCCAGAAGAGAAACTTGGTCAAAACGGCGCTGTCTTTGATATAGCAGTCTCTGATATGGGCAAGCTCCACTGGATTCTTGACTGCTTTGAGCAGTTCTGTTGGATTCTTCTTGTCCAGCAGCTCGGCGCGGCTCTGAACCAGCTTGTATAACATATAGCTGAGATCCGCACTCGAACACCACACTTTTCCATTCATCTCACACGTTTTGAGATATGCTGCAACGTTGTCATAGTCCTCACAGTGCACACCGCTCTTCTCCAAATGCTGCTCTGTCTCTGCTGTCAATGCTTCCGCCTGAATAAATAAGACTGCTTTGTCCTTTGAGACGTATGTATAAGAAAGCGCTACAGGATTACATTCCACGTCGTTTGCACGAATATTATAAAGCCACATAATATCATCGAGCTTTGAGACCAGAAGATGCTCTGCCCCTTCTTCTGCCATTTTCTCACGCACCTTGGCGAGTTTCTCTGTAACGCTCATGCCGCAGCTCTCCTCGGACACAATCCACAGCCTGCTCACAGGTCTTTTCGGTCTGTCCTGCCAAAGCTGCGACGCAATATCTTTATCATAAACAAATGTTACATTTTTCCCGTCAAGCGTTTCTTCTAACTCTTTTCCAAAAAAAGCGTCCACCACCCTGCCGTCAAAGCCGATTGTCTGCCCCTGCGTAACGTTCTTCTCAAGATACTCTTTGATCTTGGGCACGCCCTCCTCCAGCATTTTATATAAGACAATGCCTGAGCCTTTGAGCTCATTTTCTGCCTGCACAAAATACCTGCCGTCTGTCCAAAGTCCTGCTTCTTTGGCACTCACCACCAGCGTTCCGGCAGAACCGGTAAATCCAGACAAAAATTCCCGCATCTTAAAATGTGCATGGACATATTCTGAATTATGATAGTCTGCTGTCGGCACGATATAATAATCAATGCCTGATTCTTTGAGCAATTTTTGCAGTGCTGCAATTCGCTGTTTTTCTAGTTCTCCCATAATAACATCCCTCTTCTTTTACCTTATCCGGCCAAATATTTTTTCTGTGCATACATCAGCACCATACCATATACTACAATCACGACTACCAGCGCAACCCGCATCACGGTCTCAGCGGGTGGACAGGTCTCTAAGATTTCAAACATGCCAAACAACCCGGACACCAAAAGCGCAATTCCCGTCCCCAATGTATATGGAAGTATAAAACGGATAAATCCTGCCGGGTCTTTTGCCTGTTCCATCAAAAAGCCCTTTCCTGTGAGCATCTCTGGAATTTTGCTGCCTGTCTTCATCTGGACTGTCTCATAGATGACATAGACACCACAAATCATAATCACGAAATCCAATATCATTCCAAAGTTCATCTGTACACCTTCTTTCCATGAATCGGGCAGGGAAGAGTCATCTTCACCTACTCGCGCCGGGCACCCGTCAGCTGGGTGCCCGTGTGCACAAATAAAAACTCCTGTCCCCAGTGTGGACGAAGAGTTTTTATGCTTCACCATGCTCACTGAATCTCAAGGAAACGCATCACTACGGATTTCATGTCCTCTTTGTCACAGACTGTCGTGTGGAGTACTGGCGCTGTGCGGATTTCTTCGATCGCCTTAGGCACTGTGACATTGGCGAGCTTAGACAACTCATCCACAAGTTCAAAATCCCCCATTGTATCGTACTTTGCATCAATCGCATTCATCACGCTTCTAGTGAACTTAAACGGGCTTGCCGTCGATGCCAGCACGGTTTTTGTATTATCTCCAGTCTCTTGTCTGTATTTATGATATACCGCGGCAGCGACAGCCGTGTGTGTATCAATCACGTAGCCTGTCTTTTCATACAGGCTCTGAATCATTTCTGCCGTCTCTGTTTCCGACGCATAATTACCATAAAAATCTTCCATCTGCGCCTTCATATCAGCAGTGATCTCATACTTTCCAGATGCTGATAAATCCTGCATAAATGCTGCGTTTTTGTCAGCATTGGCACCTGCGGTCAGATAGATCAGACGTTCAAGATTGCTTGAGATCAAAATATCCATAGAGGGAGAACTTGTGAGAACAAACTCACGGTTTCTGTCATAAATCCCTGTCTCAAAGAAATCATAAAGCACTTTATTTTCGTTGGATGCACAGATTAACTTTGCAATGGGCACTCCCATGTTCTTCGCAAAGTACGCTGCAAGAATATTGCCGAAATTTCCGGTGGGGACGACCACATTCATCTTCTCCCCCTGCTCAATCCTGCCTTCCTTCAAAAGCTGCGCATATGCATACACATAGTAGACTACCTGCGGTACAAGCCTTCCTATGTTGATAGAATTTGCTGAAGAGAATTGAAATCCAGCCTGATTCATTGTCTCAGCCAGCTCCTTGTCACCAAATAACTGCTTTACGCCAGTCTGGGCATCGTCGAAATTCCCTGTGATGCCAACGACAAACGTATTCTCCCCTCTCTGTGTGACCATCTGTTTTTCCTGAATCGGGCTGACGCCATTTTTCGGATAAAAGACGATAATCCTCGTCCCCTTCACGTCCGCAAAGCCAGCCAGCGCTGCCTTGCCTGTATCACCGCTCGTCGCCGTGAGTATCACGATTTCATTTTTCACATGATTCTTCTTAGCAGATGTGATCAGTAAATGCGGCAGGATGGAGAGCGCCATATCCTTAAATGCGATGGTTGCACCATGAAACAGCTCCAGATAATAAGTTCCATCCGCCTCCACAATCGGCGCGATCACTTCTGTGTCAAATTTACTGTCGTATGCTTTACGAATGCAGTCCTTGAGCTCTGACTCTGTAAAGTCTGTCAAAAACAGCTTCATGACTTCGTAAGCTGTCTCCTGATATGTCATTTGTGATAACTCCTCAAGACTCTTGTCCAGTCTGGGCAGCGTCTCAGGCACATACAGACCGCCATCCTGTGCCAGCCCCTGCAAAATCGCCTGTGATGCGCTTACTGCCTCGCTGTTGCTTCTTGTGCTTTTGTAACGTAACTCCATTTCACTTTCTCCTCTAAATTTAATTCTATTCAATACTTCTAACACCTGTATGCTGTATTCTTTTCAATGGTTAAGTATATCATAGTGTTTTAAATTATACAATGCCCAATTCCTGTATCCTTCCATATACTTTCTCAAAAATATATTGATAGTTCTTATTTCGCTCGACTGTCTTTACAAACTTATCTTCATTAAAGAGAATATTGGTATAGTCTTTATACTGAAATGCCAGCTCTCTCAAGGATTCCTTTGTGTTAAACATCTGACTTAACGTGTCATTCGCATCATGTGCAAAATAATCTGCCACCAATGCACAATTAAAATCAAACAGCGGCGCCAGATGCTCGATCTTCCCTGTCTGATTATTCATCATAAATCCATAGTTCTGTGTATGCCGGTCTGTGTTGACAATAATGTAATCCAACACTGGAATACAAGCAAATTCCGCACCCCAGCGCTCAAGGCAGTATTTTCTGAAATCTATGCCGCAGCGCCGGCAATAATCCATAACCTCCCACGCCTCCACAAAAGAATACTCCTCGCCCACGAAATTTTTGCAGATAGAGACATGTCCCATACCATCCATCATATCTTTGTCGTCTCCGACATACGTTACACTCTCAATCGTATTCTCAAAACATTCCATAATCTCTGATGCTAGGATTTCCATCCTTGTGTTCACCGAGTCTTTGGTCTTGTCTGATTTTATCAGATATAAAGTGTTTCCCATACGAACCCACCCTTTGCGGAAAAGCCCTTTTGTCGTCAATTCCGGGCAGATCGGACTTGTCGTAATCGTAGGGCTATAGCCTCCCAATGACAAATCAATAATATCCTTTAACTTATTTTCCCGAATATTGATATCCTCCCACCTGCCAGTGTCATCCTCATCCTGAATCCAATAGCTGTCCTGAATAGATACGCCTTTGCATCGGATACATATATCTACCCTGTTGTCGATCGTATCTGTCTGCGGTATCTGATAAACTGCATAAATCTTCTTGGCATTATCTCTCGACAGCGACAGCATCCTGCTGCTCAGATAGTTCTTCACTGCCTGCACATTGGATAGAATATTCTTCATGGAAGGTATTCTTTGGATATTTTTTCGCAGAGAATAAGGCAGTAATTCTTCTTTGAGTACCTCCACTGTAAAATCTGGAAAATTAAAATATAATATCTTTGTATTTCCTAACATTAAAAACATTGCTCTCACCATTTATCTTTATAGTAGCGTACACTCCGAATATAGTATATCATAAAAAGAGCTGTCACTCAATATTTTTATCGCGTATAAAAATCATGTCCACCATAAGAAAACAAAAAAGTCAATTGATTATCAAACCATTTTACATTCTCATCCATCGCATACTTTCTTGCCATAAAGAACAACGCACCGCCTGAAATATCCTCCCCCCAAAGTGCACTGTACACAACATCCCTGGTTTCCTCTGACACTGTGACCTCATTGATCTTGCCGTTTGATACCGGTGAAAACTGTGTCACATTCTGTGCTTTCTGATATACAACATCGGTGACATTATTCGGAAACTTTTTATTTTTCACGCGGTTGATCACCACATTCGCCACAAGCAGCTTCCCTGTCCTGTCCTCGCCGCCCGCTTCTGCTTCTACAATTCTCATAAGGGTGTCCAGATCTTTTTCTGATACATCTATACAATAATGGGGTTTTAAGATTTCATATGAAATGATGCGTTCCAGGGATTCAAAGCTTTCCATTGCTACCTGCTCTGTCACCACTGACACTTTTTTCTGTGTATCCGCAGTGCCAGCCTGTACATCATACTGCTTCGAAAAAATCAGTAATACCGTAAATATGGTGTATGCAATAAATAGAAGGATATTGCTTCTTGAATACATCATCCGTTTTTCTTTCCTTTCAAATTTTTACCTTTTATTAGTCTATTCGCTTGTCCTTAAAATAATACTTAAAACTTTCTAAAATATAATCTAAGGCAGGAACAACTCCTTCTGAAAATAAATCTATGAAATCATGTGAACATCAGATTGCCAAAAATCAAAGGACTATGCTATACTCATAAAAACGCCAGGTTCATTTCAGGAGGAACACACTATGCTTCAAATTGCAATCTGCGATGATGAACAATATTACAGAGAGAAGATACAGTTCTTCATAAGCCAATACTTTGACGAACAAAATCTCGAGTATACCATTCATCTGTATGCATCTGGAGAACAATTCTTATCCCAGTTTGAAAACAGTATGAAATATGATATTGTTTTTATGGATATCAGTATGAAGAACCTTAACGGCATACAGACTGCAGCACAGCTTCGAGCATTTCACAGCTCTACGTTTCTTGTATTTGTGACGGCTTTTATTGACTATGCACTCGAAGGTTACAAAGTCAATGCTGTGCGATATATTATGAAGGATACACTGGACACTGGCATCTCAGAATGTCTTGATGCCATTCTGCACAAAATGCAGCTGGCGAAAGTTACTTTTCATTTTATAAATGGGGAAAAGACACTGTATACAGATAATATTCTCTATATAGAAAGTCAAAAACATAAAACTTTCTTCCATTATATGCAGTCTGGCATGATTACGCTCCAGCTTTATGAGAAACTGGACTGCATTGAGCAAAAACTCGCTGATTACGACTTTTTAAGACTTCACAAAAGTTACCTTGTCAATATGAAGCACATTGTCAAACTCACAAACTACACAGCCCTTCTCGATACAGGCGATGAAATTCCTATCCCGCGTATGCGATATCAAGCGGTCAGAGAACGTTTTACTGCTTACAAAGGAAAACTATAAAAAACAGGAGTATTAAGATATGAATACTTTTATGAGATGTCTGGTTTTATCATTGATGATCGCACTAAGCTGTCAATTATTTTACGAGACCATTGTTCCCAGAAAAAGGCGGCATCCTGAATGGATAAACAATACTGCTACAGCTGCCTTCACTGCGGGTTTTCTGCTGATCAGCTATGCGGCAGTTCCCCCTTTTGTCCTTCGTCCTGTCCGCATCATCCTCATAACAGTACTGACAGCGCAGTTTTATTTTCAAATTCAATTTGCAAAAAACTTGATTTTATCTGTTCTATTCTGCGGTATTTATTGGATGATATCGACTATGACACTGTCTGTACTTTCACTGTTTATGAACTTTACCACAGAGTCCTCACGCCAGATTTTAGAAAACTTAACTGAAGGAATGAACTTATGCCTGATGATGCTATTTTATCATCAATGCAAACATCATATTCGCGGTATTGATGATATCCATTGGAAATCATTGGGTTTCTTGCCATTTTTATTCCTGTTTGTCGTCATGGCAATCAATATGATACCCTACAACATTACCGCCGCAAACAATTATGCACGGCTTGCCGCTATTTCTGGATTTGCTGTTTTGAGTATTTTTCTTTTTTATTTTGCCATGCGTATACTGGAAAAAGAAGAAACACTGCAAAAGCTTCAGCTCCGCACTGAACATACACGCAGGCAGATGGCAATGTTTCGCACCATGCAAAAACAATATGAACAGCAGCGCCAGTTCCTGCACGACTATAAAAACCAGCTAAACTGCATACAAGGACTTATAAACTGCGGTCAGACGGAGGAAGCCTCCGCATATATCACCCGCTTAACTGGTAGTCTGAGAGCCCAATACGGTGATATCAACACCAACAACACGATTGTAAATATTATTCTGAATCAAAAATACCAAACTGCAAAAGATAAAAAAATCACCATGGCCTTTGTCATCAATGATCTCTCCGCTCTTGCCATGCCTGAAGAAGATCTTGTCACTCTGCTGGCAAATCTGCTTGACAACGCCCTTGAAGCATGTGACCGGCTAAGCAACCCGAATCCTGAAATGAAAAAAATCATTCAGTTTAAAATGGTTCTGGAGGACGGTCAGCTTATTGTGTCTGTCCGCAATCCTGTAGATCAGCCTGTAACAATTAAAAACAAAACGATTGCTACCAGCAAAAAGAATGCCGTGTATCATGGTATTGGTCTGTCCAACGTTGATTCTGTCATTCAAAAATACAACGGAACAAGCGCTCTCATATGCGAGGACGGATGGTTTTCATTTACTGCCATTATGCCTTTTTTTGCTGTTTGAGTGTCGATTCGTGCTACGGTTGTTGCAGCGTCTCCTGCTTTCAATTATACTGTGGTCATCAAGCACAGCTTGTTATACTGACGGTTGAAAAAACTGACCGACAGTATATATTCAAATCGAAAGGAGACTGTAACATGAACTGCAAAACACAAATCAAAATCATCGCTTTGCTGCTTGCCGATGGACTGCTGCTCTGCGCCTGTGGAAAGAAGGTCACTGCCCCCACTCCTGCCACGTCGCAGGAAACCGTTGAATGCGTAATGGAATCAATCAAAAATCTGGATCTGGAGACACTGAACCAATATACGGATAATTATATAGAAACTTATCACAACTGGATCGGTGTTCCAATCGAGAAGGAGTACCGCATCTTTAACGAATTATTACAGCCCCGCTCCAAACACGGAAAACAATATCAATCCGCTTACAAGCTGGATCAGAAAATCATGGAAAATCTGACCTGGCAGATATATGCTGTGCGCGAAGATTCCACTGCCGCAGAGATTGATATGACCATCACCAACATTGATATGGCAAAGGTGATGGAAAAGTATGAAAACCATATTATTGAAAATATACTTGAAAGTCCTGGACTTGGTTTCGCACAGTTTATAACAGACATGTCCGAGCTGGCAGCCGGAAAAGATACACTGATATCCTATATTGACAATTTAGAGGACAGTGATCTTAGTATCTTGGATGTCACTGTCACCGCAGATCAGGAAAACGGTAAGTGGACAGTCCATCTAAGCCCTGATTTTATCAACGCTTTTCTGGGAAATATGTACACAGATACCTGCACAGAAAACATAGAACAGCACACCGATGAATTAGAAAAGAAAATGGAAGACAAAATGAATCAGTGGGCAGATGGTATAGAAGCAAAATACTCGCAGCTTTTTATGGAATAAATACAATAATCAAAGCAACGATTTACCAGCTCCGAAAAAGTTTAGAAATGGAGGAACCCATGAACATTGTCATAGCAGTTGATTCTTTTAAAGGCACCCTGTCCTCTATGGAGGCAGGGACTGTGATCAAAAATGCAGTCAGAAAAGTAATGCCTGATGCCAGTGTGCGCGTCTGTCCGCTTGCCGACGGCGGCGAGGGCACTGTGGAGACGCTTACGCTTGGAATGGGCGGTGTGCTGGAGACAATCACCGTGACAGGACCGCTTGGGACCCCAGTGGAATGTGTCTATGGAATCCTTGAGAACCGCCGGACTGCCATCATCGAAATGTCAGGCGCCGCAGGGATTACACTTGTTCCAGCGCAGGACAGAAACCCGCTTAACACCACTACATACGGCGTGGGGGAGGTTCTCAAAGATGCGGTCTCCAAAAAATGCAGGCACTTTATCATTGGAATCGGCGGAAGTGCGACAAACGACGGTGGTACCGGCATGCTGCAAGCATTGGGCTATGGTTTGCTTGACGAAAAAGGAAATCCGATTCCCTTGGGCGCCAAAGGTTTGCAGAAACTTTGCACAATCACCGACGATTCTGTCCTTCCAGCACTCAAAGAGTGCTCCTTTCAAATTGCCTGTGATGTGACAAACACGCTGTGCGGCGCACAAGGATGCAGCGCGGTATTTGGTCCGCAGAAGGGAGCGGATGCTGCCATGATTGCCCAGATGGACCAGTGGCTTGCGCAGTATGCGGCGCTGACGGCACAAAAATACCCTCATGCAGACGCAAATCAGGCTGGAACCGGAGCAGCCGGCGGCTTAGGATTCGCCTTTGTCTCTTATATGAATGCAGTGCTGGAACCCGGTGTCAATATCGTATTAAAAGAAACCAGCTTGGAAAACGATATCCGTATAGCAGACCTCGTTGTCACCGGCGAGGGACGGCTGGACGGTCAGACGATACTTGGAAAGGCACCAATTGGCGTTGCCGGCATCGCCCAAAAAATATGGCAAAAATGTGTCCTTCTTATTTTCGATATTCTTTTAGCTGCGCCTGTAATTGAGCTATAAGTGCCTCCTTTTCTGCCAACTCTGTATCCTTTGCTACCAATGCCGTATTTTTTTCCGCTAACGTTATTTCATACGTTTTTAACATCCGCTGACTCTCTTTCAGCATTGTCTCATACGTTTTCAGTATTCGCTGTCCTTCCTCTCTCGCCTCACACATATAGCGCACTGCATCATTTTGGTTGAGTCGGAATATTGTTTCCCCAGTTTCCTCAAATATATCACTTTTCTGTGCAATCATCTTCAATTCCTCCCATGTCTTTGCCTTGAAGAGCTTCGCCCAATAGTCTATTTCATAGGCTTTGTCCTCCTCTGTCGCTATGTCTATCTGAGTTAAGTCTAACACATTCAATGTAAGCTTGTCATTATAAATATAATGTTTTTTCACATTCATCATCTTGTTTGTGGCATAAAACTCAGGATGCTCTAAAAATGGCGTAAAATCAAGGATGCCGATGTGATATGCAGGCTTTGCTTCTGTGTAGGCATCGCCTTTTTCCAGGCTGTCAAATGCCCTGCACAGATACAGCAGCGAACGGTCCTGCCAGAATCCTTGGCGCAGTACCTGCATCTCGATATTGATAATCACTGCGTCATTGAGGATTACTTTGATGTCTAAAACAAATGTTTTGTCATCGACTGCCTCTCCCAGTTCGATTGGATTTAAGATGACTACGGACTTAACCTTGCTGCAATCCAGATGAAGCAGCGCACAGATCAATCCTATAAGAACCTTTTTATTCTCCTGTAGTACTGCGCGGAACATATAGTCGTTCGTCATAGTGTAGTCAATTTTTCCGGTGGCGTTCTGAAAGGCGCTCTTTGTTTGTTTCATAAAAGTTTTTCTCCCTTCGTATGATCTGTAGTTCCATCTGCGCAGATGCTGTCTCATACCCTATCAGAATATTCCTTTTATGTCAAATCGAAATGTAAAAAATCGCCTGAAATGTAATAATTAGCACACTTTAACTTACTGGTATGCTATATTCCCTTTTGTTCCGGCAGCAAAAAACCTGTCCGCAACCGCAGAACAGGTTTTCCGATTAATCCGCTTATTTTGAATACAATGTTATCCAGCATATGGCAGCAGCTCAAAGTATTCATTCTCTGACACTCCATCTATCAAAAGCTGCCACTGCTCCTGATCGCGCACGTAGCTGATGGTGCCTGTCTCTCCTGTGTCCAACTGAAAGTAGGCAGTCCCCGCATTGTCTGTTCCGGTAATCCTGAGCATACTGCCAGCGGGGAGGGTCGTCTCTGCCCCTGACAGCGTCACCGGCAGCTCCTTCACCACCGTCAGTTCATAAGACGTATCAACCACATAGACCTCCTCTGTCTGAGCCAGTTCTCCTTCGGCTGTCAGCTGATACTTCATGCTGCCCATATAGGAACCAAACACATCCAGATGCATGAAAAGACTCAGCGCATCCGTTCCGAGATAAAATTTGCCAGATGCCCCTAAATACGCACCCTCAAAGGACGCGCCGTCCAGCTTGTCACACGCCCGCACAGTCCCATCCGTCACCTCATATACATAAGTCACAAAATCATCCGACGCGTAATCACAGCAAAATATCAGAAAACTGCGCCCATCTGCGCGTTTTATTGCATATCCCTCTACAAAGCGGCTAAATGAGCCGACTGTCTCACTGGAATCTCCTGACACAACTGTCACTTCTGCCGTACCATACTCCTCGTTCTCCACAGAGGCAAGCATCACTTTCCCATCTATGCCCAGCAGCCTTGAAATGTCCTCATTCTCCATCACATGCGCAATCATGCTATTGCATGGGCTGGTGTACTGTTCTTTGATATATTGAGCAAACTCATCATAGGGCAGCGTCACGGACGGCGCACCTGCCACATAAGGCGCAACACTGTACAGACTGTACTGTATCACAATCCCAGTATTATCCAGATACCAGCACGCCGGCGTCCCGCCAAAGGTATCTGTCTCCACGACTTCCTGATATTCTGGAAAAAGCTCTTCCCCATACTGTGTTTCCAGTTCCTGTGTAATATAACTGACAGCCTTGTCATAAAAGCCCTCCGCATCGCTCAGAATATCTTCAAGCTGCATTTTTTTGCCGCTTTCTACATCAAACGTTGCACCATCAAAAGCATAGAAACCATGCGCTCCGCCTTCATAATCATTATAGATCGTGCAAAAGCTGGCAATGCGATCATCAATCCTGTACACTGCAACACTTTCGTTGATGTAATAATTCATAAAGTAATAATCTTGATCTTTTTCTGATTCATAGTGCTCTTTGGCTGTTTGCAGCAGTTCCTCATAGTCCTCCGTAAGTCCGCCCCACTGCGCCGACAGTGCAGCATTCAACGCATCATAGCCATCTTTTTCAACCGTAACTTTATCCGCAGAAGCCGACAAAAGCAGTGTTTCGCCATCGTCTGTATACCAGTCTTTTTTCTCCGATACAATGCCAATCGTTGGAATCTCTAAAGCAGGAATCTCCAAAACAGCCTTGTCCGCTTCTTCGGTGTTTATCATTTCGCTTGCTTTATTTTCAGATGTTTCCATCGTTTCACGCTGTGACTCCTGCGCAATTTCCGAATCCAGCTCTCCGCCTTGTTCTGCACTGCATCCGCCTATCATTAATCCTGTTAAAATCCACGCAGTGCACCATAGTTTCTTTTTCATTGTCTATACTACTCCTTGATCTTAGGAGCTCACCTCCCGATTATGAAATTCTTTTATCCTTTGGGTTGCCGCCACCCATGTGCATCCATCATCCCTCTGATCTCAAAAAGTTTATCCAGAAACCAGTACGGAATCATGCTTCCCTGCGCCTGCATTGCCAGCACTTCAAATCCCACAATTCTGCCATAATCCCTGCCTCCTGAAATGATTTCAAACTATCAGAGTGCATCGGCTGCTTTAAACAGCTCCTGCACTCTGCTCCTTCCCTATCTGCCTACACGAATTTCAACAGTTCTTCCACGCTCTTTCTCTTCGGTGCAGCCGGCTCCTCGTCCGCGTAGCCTACTGCCACGAGTGCCGCCACCTTTTGTCCTTCGTCGATGCCGATAATCTCAGCGACCTTCGCCTCGTCAAAAATGCCAAGGATAACAGCGCCGACTCCTTTTTCATGGGCAGCAAGGCAAAAGGTCTGTGTCGCAAGTCCTGCGTCAAACACTTCCCAGCGGTCTTCCTTTGATGTCGTATAGGAACCGTCGCGCTCAAAGCCGCTTCTGCCGTGTACCATATTGACTACGACAAGCGCCGCACAGCCTTTGATGATGCCATTATTGTGCTCAAATCCAAGCGTTGCCTCCTCTGCGATCTTTGCCTTGATCTCCGCATTTTCAACGACTACATACCTCGTCACCTGCGTATTTTTCCAAGAGGGTGCATAGGACGCCGCCGCCACGATTTCCTGCATAACTTCATGCGGCACCTGCTCTGCCTTGAATTTTCTGATACTTCTCCTTGTCTCAATGCATTTGATTGTTTCCATAAGTACGACCTCTCTTTCTTTTGTTTTTATTTTTAATATAATTAATATTTATATTTCTATTTCAAAAATCCGTTTACAATCTGCTCCTCCGCCTCTGCTTCTGTCAGTCCCAGCGTCATCAGTTTGATCAACTGCTCGCCCGCGATCTTTCCGATTGCTGCCTCGTGAATCAGGCTCGCATCAAGGCTGTTTGCCGTAATTTCCGGGATTGCACGCACGATCGCGTTGTCCATGATAATCGCGTCACACTCAGAATGCCCTGCACACTTGTTGTTGCCATTGATATGCGAGTAAAAGGTCTGCTCTGAAAAATCCTTTGCCACTGAGCGCGAGATCACGTTTGTGCTCGAATCCTCGCCGTCCAGATCGACATAAAAATTTGTTGTCGCTTTCTGTTTTCCATGTGTCATGAGCTTTTCTTTAATGACAAGCTGCGCGCCCTTTCCAAGCTTTGCCCTCGTCACTCTGTCCGTGGAGTCCACCCCCCGGATTTGCACCGTGTCCATCTCCATGTAACTGTCCTCGTCCAGATTGACGATCGTCTCTGGGTTCATCACGCGCTCCCCGGTGCCCTCGCCAGAGCCGTAGTGCTTCTCTACATAGCGCACTTTTGCATTTTTTCCGACGAAAAAGGAATGGATACCGCTGTGCTCGCTTGTCTTGTCCCCGCCATTGTGAATACCGCAGCCTGCCACAATCGTGACATCGCAGTCCTCGCCAATGTGAAAATCATTGTACACCAGCTCTTTGAGTCCTGTCTGGGTCATGAGTACGGGGATATGCACGCTCTCCTTTTTGGTGCCGGGCTTGATAAAAATGTCGATTCCCGGTTTATCCTCCTTGGGGACGATCTCGATGTGTTCTGTGGACTGTCTTCCTGCCGCTTCGCCGTTTGCGCGGATGTTGTAGGCGCCTGCGGGCACTTCATGCAGTCCCGCCACCTGCATCAGCAATGTTTTCTGAATCTCATCCATGTATACACCCTCCTGCATTATGTCTGCACTCAAGATTGCCGTTTAACAGTTTTGGCAGAATCTCCGATTTTGCCCCGATGTCCTGTATCTCGCCGTCTGCTATCACTACGATTTTGTCCGCGATGTCGAGAATGCGCTCCTGATGCGAGATAATCACGATATTTCCCTGCGTCTTGTCATGCATTTTCTCAAATACCTTGATTAAATTCTGAAAACTCCACAGATCAATTCCTGCCTCCGGCTCATCAAACACTGAGAGCTTCATCCCTCTGGCAATGACTGTCGCAATCTCAATCCGCTTGAGTTCCCCGCCGGACAGACTGGCATTGACCTCACGGTTAATGTAATCCCGCGCACAGAGCCCCACCTCCGCAAGATACTTACAAGCGCCCTCGACACTGAGCTGCTCCTTCGCCGCCAGCCGGATGAGGTCAAGCACTGTGATTCCTTTAAACCGCACTGGCTGCTGAAAGGCAAAGCTGATGCCCAGATTCGCCCGCTCTGTGATGGACAGCTCTGTGATATCCTGCCCTTCAAAGAAAATCCGCCCCTCCGTCGGCTGTATGATTCCTGCTATCATCTTCGCGAGGGTCGATTTGCCGCCTCCGTTTGGCCCGGTGATCGCTGTGAAACGGTCCTCAATCTTTAGATCAATATGATTCAATATATCCTTTCCATTCCCATCATCCACATGGTAGGATATATCCTTTAATTCTAGCACGTATCCGCGCCTCCTCTCCTGATGTCTCCTATAATATATACGCTCTTACAGTATAACCAATATTTGACAAAAAAGCGACTGTTTTTTTGATTTTCATATTAATATTATCCTGAAACCACCTGACAACGTTTCTTATAACATGCAATCCCATACCTGTAGATGGTTTTCATGCCATCATCAACCAGTAATTCTTCATAATTCCTGTCATGAATCTGTTCCAATGCTTCTTTACAGGCATTCTCAAACGCCGCGTTCTCGGCATATTTCAGTTCTATGACGATGCCGATGTCTCTGTCCTCGACTTCCACGCTGATATCGCTGTAGCCGTCTCCTGACTCGGCGTTGGATTTGACTTTCCAGCCTTCCATGCCCGCAAATAATCCCAGTAAAATTCCATGGTAAAAGTTTTCTTTCATACCTTTTTTGACACTGGTATCCCGAATGCTGATGGTCTTTCGCAGGTATGATGTAAATCCTCTCTCGATTGCCGCCGTATCATTTTCTTCAAACGCCCTGCAAAAATTTTCCAGTTTTTGTGTATCTTTTGTCGATTCCGTCTCAAACCATTCCTGTATCTGCTCCTCAAATATCCATTGTATTTCTTTATTTGGAATAATCAACGATGTCATGCCGTTATCATCATTTGCACATTGTGTGAGGTATCCTGTTGTAAAAAGGACACTCCATAAATTGTCAGCCTGCGAATCCAAATCTCTGTAGGTCAGCTCCTGCCGAATTTTCTTTTTGATACTGCCGCCATTCATCAACTGTTCAATTTCACTCTTTGTCGATGCCGTTGCCCTGCTTATAAATTTCCTGATAATGTCGTTACTGCTCGTGTTTACCCAGTAATTCTGAGGTTCGGATACACTTCCGTCGCGCAGGTCGCCGCAGTAATTGATGACATCCCACGGACAGTAAATGCCAAGATTGCCAAACAGGTAACCATCATACCATTCCTTCACGGCATCATACTGGCCTTCCAGCCCATAATACTCCAGCATCTGCCTTACTTCTGCATCCGTAAAGCCAAAATATTCCTTGTAACGAACATCTTTTACAGTATATACCTTAAAATTATTGAGTCCGGTAAAAATGCTTTCCCTTGATATCCGCAGGCATCCTGTCAGCACTGCAAATTTCAGGCTGTCGTTTGTCTTGAATGCATTGCCGAACAAAACCCTGATGAGTTCCACCATAGAATCATAGTATCCTGCCCGATATGCCTTATCAAGCGGCACGTCGTATTCGTCAATCAGCATGACCGCAGCCTGTCCGTAATGCTTCTGCAAAAACTGCGACAGTATCAGCAGGCTGTCTTTGAGCAAATCATCCGACATGGTAAAAGTGCCCGTCTTATCCGTACTGATAAGCGCCTCATACTGGCTGCGTTCGGCCTCATCAATCCTGTCACTTTCCAGCAGAAACCGGAACCGCATCGCCTCTTTCCCTATAATTCTGCGCAGCATTACTTTTGCCTCTTCAAAGTTTTCGCCCGTTGCGCCCTTTAACGTTATTGAAATGACAGGAAACTTCCCCATATACTCTTCACATAGTTCTTTTTCCCCTGAAATCTCAAGCCCGTCAAAAATTGTGGTGTTGTCAGACAGCATGATGTCACTGCCTATATCAAAAAAATATTTCAGCATGCTCATGTTCAGCGTCTTTCCAAAGCGCCTCGGACGCGTGAACAGATTTATTTTTCCCGGATTCTCCAGCAGAGTTTTCATCAGCCCGGTTTTATCAACATAATAGAATCCCCCTGTACGCATTTCCCTAAAATTCTCAATCCCCATCGGAAGCTTTACTTTTCCTGCCATGCCATACCCCTTTCTGCCTGCATATCTTTCTGTTTGCTTTATTCAGATTCATCGTTTTTACTTCTCAGTTTTATTCTAGTGGCATATTCATGACTTGTCAACATATCCGAAAATCAGAAAGCAGAAAAGCTAAACGCTTTTCTGCCTTTAAAACAGGATTTTTATTTAATGTTCTTTTGGACAATCTTAAAGGTTATACGCTTCACGCCGCTGTAGGCGCCCTTTCCCCTGACAAGGATGGTGGCGGTGCCGCGTTTTGTGTTGTTGTAGCAGCCGATGATCTCATACGCCTCCGTGGTCAGGTAGTCTTTCGTTTTTCCAGTCTTTTTATAGAGCCTGATTTCTGGTGTCACCGCGCTTCCTGTATACTGCTGTGGCGCGATTTTGTCATTCTTGGTCTTTGCGATGTCCTTTACTTCTTTTGCTTCACGGACAAAATATGCTGCGCTTAGTGTGCCGGTGTAGCTGCCTGCTGAGGCTGCTGTCACTGTCGCGCAGAGTTTTGTGCCGGCTGCGATTTTGTCGTTTTTACCGACTGGCTGCCCGCTGTCCGCGTAGGTGTACTGCACGGTATAATCCTTCCCGGCTTTCAGCTGTTTCCCGTCAAGGTCATAGACTTTCGGGGCGGAATAATAACTGCTTCCTTTTTTGTTTTTCCCGTATGCCTTATCGGCCACGATAATAGAAAGCTTATGGATATCCTGTGCGGAAATGGCATAGTTTTCCGTGATGCTTCCGCTGTAGTTTCCGGTCCCGGTGATTTTGACTATGGGCGTCTTTGCTCCCCCGGCTGTCATGTTATTGCTGTATTTAAGCGTATAGTCGGCGCCCTCGCGCAGCGTCCTTGCCGTGCCGTTATAAGTATGCGTGATGACGGGCTGCGGCTTTGCGCCTCCCTTTGTATGGCTTATATCAGCGGGCATCATGACTTTGATGTTTCCGGCGGCTTTTTCCGTCTGAAGGTTCAGCCTGCCGATCTGGTATGTCACTTTGATGCTGCCGGAATAACCTTTTCCGGGAATGCCCGCTGCGGTTATGGTCGCTTTTCCTTTGTTGATGTTGCTGCTGTAGCTGACAGTGTATGCGTCGGCTGGTATTATTTCACCGCTTCCGTTTTTACCGGAATATACTGTTATCTGCGGCGTGACGGGTGCGCCGGTGTAGGGATATGATTTTTCCACGCCTTTTATGGAGCCTTTTCTTAAATCTGTCCCCGTGATGGCTGTGGTGATGCGTTTTTCCCCGGCATAGGCGCCTGCCGGCGATGCTTCTATAATGATGGCTGCGGTTCCGACGGTTTCCGTGTTTTCCGTGCGCACTGTGTAGTCCGTGTCTTTTGCCAGTGTTGTTTTTCCTATTTTGACCGTGATGTTTTGCAGGTCGGATTCAAGACTGCCACTCTGGTATGGATAGCTCTTTTTTATTCCTGTGACCTTTGCGCTGTTTAAGAGCTTCGTCCCTCCCGGCTTTACATGGAATGCCTTCACAATGGTTCCGGTGTAATTCTGTTTTCCGGTAATGGTAATGTCATAATCCCCTGCTGTTTTGATATCTGCATGATACGAGAGCGTGTAATCCGTTTTTTCTTTTAATTTCTTTCCGTTCCATGTGACGGTCACTGCGGGTTTCAGGTTTTTTCCCGTTTCGGTAACGGTTGTTACAATGACTGTAATGCCGGAATCTGTACTGATATTAATTGGCTCGATGGTGAAGGTTTTTACAGCTTTTCCGGTGTAGTTTCCTTTTCCTGCAACGATCATCTGCGCGGTGCCAGCATTGGTGTTGTTTTTATAGGAAATGGTATAGTCCATGGTTTCGCGCAGCGGCGTTTCTCCGTAATATACCCGGATGCCCTCCTGTTTTACCGCGCTTCCCGTATAGGCTACAGACGGTTCCAGATTGTCTATCCAGAGTTCCCGCGGTATTTTCTTCGGGACTGCCTCGGTATAAGTATGGCCGCATCTCGAACAGGTGTAGGTTTTTTCACCTTCGGATTCCACCGTCGGCTCTTTTGTCACTTCGCCCTCATTGTAATCATGCCCAAGGGCAGATACCACGATATCTTTTTCCAGTATGGCATGGCACTTGGTACATTCCTGTTAATAACTTCATGAGCTGTCACAGATTCAACCTCACCTGCTGTCGTAAAATCACCCATTTTCCTGTCACACAA
>VSNR01000071.1 GCA_009774345.1 Lachnospiraceae bacterium
GCACAATCAGCAAATACAATACGCACAAATAATTTACATTAATCTGAATCCATTCATTTAGTAATTGATTTAAATTAAGAATTTTTGTGCAATTTTCAGATTTGCTCATTTATAGCTATATGCTTATAATAAAAATGGAAAGGGGATAAGAATATGAAGATTATCATAATAAACGGAAGTCACAGAAAAAATGGCGCAACGGCAATGCTTCTGCACGCAATACACCAAAGATTAGAAACTTACCCTCATGTAGAGATTCAGTTCTATCATGTGGCGGACTTAAATCTGAAATATTGTATTGGCTGCTGTCAATGCTATAAAAGTGGCAAATGCATCTATCATGATGACATTGAAAAACTGTCAGAAAATATTGAGACAGCGGACGGCATCATCTTAGGCTCTCCCACATACGCAGGCAATGTTTCCGGTCAAATGAAAGTGATAATAGACCGCGGACATTTTGTAATAGAACAATTGCTATTCAGAAAATATGCAGTCAGCGTATCAACCTATGAAAATTATGGCGGAAAAGATACGGCAAAAATTTTAAATAGATTGTTAAGTTATTCCGGTGCGTTTATTTCCAGTTCCCTTGTAATAAAGACACCCTTTTCCAGCAATCCACTGAGCAGTCATAAAATACTTACATCTGTGAATACCGCAGCAGATCAATTTTATCAGGATGTCCAGAGGAAGAAGATATATTTCTTGCAAAAGATGCGGCATTTTATCCTATTCCATTTTGGTATTCTCCCTTTTGTCAGAAAAAAAGGGATACAATACCAAGGTGTTATAACCAAATGGCATAACAAAATATAACCCCCATTCCCACCCTCACAGATTCAGTCAATGTCTGGTAATAACAATTCTCTGTCACAATACATTTGTACACAATCGGAGCATAACGATCCTCGGGGAATCGAACCCCACACCTGCTCTTATGTGCTGCCCACGAGGTGATGCGACTAGCGCTTTTGACATTCACCCTGTTTCTGCTACTCTCTACTGCATATGCAAATACTTTTTATACAAACACTTTTATGCAAACGCTTTTTATACAAACACTTCTTATTCTATCAATTCTGTATTCCAGTTTGTCTCCTGCAATTTGTTATCCACAAGCCGCAGTTCCTTCGCCATTCTGTCAATCTCTGTCTGCCAATCGGCAACTGAGATTGCAGATTTGATCTTGATCTCTGTGTTTCTTGCCCGATAAGAGGTTTCGCTCGCGGTATATGCAATATCCTTGTAAACGTGAATTTTGAGTGAAAGCCCATCCTTTCTTGCGATCAGTTCTGTGAGCGTCTGCCCGTCCACGTTCGTCTCGCAATTCGTTTTGTTGATCTGTGCCATCAAGTAAGTCAAGCGCTCCAAGGATGAATCTAATTCCTGTTTCAATTGTTCGGGAGATTCCGCAGTCTGTTCTCCCTCCTGTACCAACACATTATTGTTCAGGCGGCTCTTTAACTGTTCAATCTTGCGGTTTAAGTCCGCCCGTTCCTGCAATGCTTCTGCAAGTTTCATTTCATACCCCTTTCCATAAACTGAATCGAATGCTTTACCCTTCTTCTTAGGAACTGTTCAAAAATACCATATATCAGATACGGCGATGCATAATGATTCTGCTCCAAATACCATCAAAATGACCCTCTAGAGCCAATAATCTCTGTTTTCAAGGCTTCATATTCTTCCATAGATATTTTTTTATCTCGAAAAGTAAAATCACTCTTTTCATAGTATTGACCATTTTGTGAATCCCAGTATTCTGCACTTAACTGAAATTCATCTTCAATTTCTCCTTCTCCATTGTACCGTGTGAGCCAGTACATCTGTCTACCCATATGCGTTGTATCACGATGTACAATCCACACCGCATCCTCGTATTCCGTATAAGACAACACCCCCGCCGTCCCTTCACCTTCTGCGAATACATACACCTTTTGGTCTCTTGCATCCAAATACAAGCCTCCATAGGGACCTTCCATGATCTGTTCTCTTTCACCGTCATTATCCAAATCAATCCGCTCTCCCACAGAATAGGCAGCCCAGTCCTCCTCATACATCGGAAGCTGTTCAAACATAAGAACCCTCTCGTCATCATTATAATACGCCGGAACTGCATTGTCAAGAAAAGCATCCAATAATGCTTCTGATTCTTCCTGCTTGCTCCCACATCCTGACAGGCATAACGGCAGTGCACACAACACGGATACGAATTTTATCCAATTTTTGTTTTTCAAATCCGCTGTTTCCCTTCTGATTTTTAATTAGTACAAACTTATTGAACTAATTCCACAAGTTCATCTCTGACCAGTTCATAATCATAATCTTTTGGAAACGGATATTGTTTTTTCAATTCTTCCATGCGTAAAAAAGCCTGTCTTTTCTCAGACGTGGAAGTCTGCAACGCAGGTGTTTGTTCTGTTTTTCTCGTTACTATATTAAACTGCCTTATCATTTCTATAAAAAACCTTATACTGTCATCGTTTGGCAGTGAATCAATCATTGCGTGTGCTTCCTGTCGCAAAGTCATATTATGGCACCTCCCATTATCTGCAAATTCTTTCTTCTATTCTCTAATCCCACCAGAAATACCAGATTTTCGATACAGCAATACTAGCTGCCACTTCTGCCAAAGTCCCTGTTTCTGTACACTGGTAAACCCTGTCTGGTGTAAACGCAAAATGCTCTCTGGCAGCCTGTAGTGCATCCTGCTTCGCAACTGGCGCCGGAAGCCGCATTTCCATCACATCATGCGTAATTGTCACAGGGACTGCACCATATTTCTCAAACCAGTATTTACAGATCGCCATCATATCTGCCACGCCGGGACAGTCATTCCATCCGCCAAATGGCACATATGCCACAAGCTCCCACGGTTTCGCCGTCGGTACCTTAAAGAGTATCGTTTCTATCACTTTCTCAGACGAAAAGTCCTGAAATGCTGAAAAACTGTCAATCACAGCTGGACGATCCTCAAATTCACCAGCAAACTCCTCCATATCGTCCATATCCTCTGTGTATGATTCAAAATATTCTTTCAACAGTTCTTCGCCAGATTTGAGTTCTGTCTTTAAGACCTCCTCCAATTTATAACCATCGTCTTCCAATATTCCCAGATATTCCTCCAGCACATCATCTGACGGAACCAAGACCGGTGTAAAACCTTCCTGCTGTCCCTGCTGTACAGCACATTCATAGGCATTCATCACTTCCTGATAACTTGCTGCTGTCGAAAAAATCTGGTATGGATAACCCAGCTTCTCGACAATGCTCTGGGTAACTGGATTTGCCTGTTCCAAAGTTATTTCATTTTTATAAAATGTGTTCATATTTTCTCCTCCTATATATCTGCATTCAATTATAAAAAAATACTGACTCCTCTGGTTGCTCCATATAGTGATACCACTGCTGCGGAA
Organism: Lachnospiraceae bacterium; assembly: GCA_009774345.1. Lineage (GTDB taxonomy): Bacteria > Bacillota > Clostridia > Lachnospirales > Lachnospiraceae > COE1. The sequence continues at coordinate 3,420 of VSNR01000071.1, forward strand.
ATTCATCCGCAACAAGAGAAACCATTCCACCGACGATGGCGCAGATTGTATCCCTGTCCCCCAAAGCAGAGACTGCTGTCCACAATGCTTCTTCCACCGACGTATAAAAATACGCCGCACACCATAGACAGAACGGAACTGTATCCTGTGCCGTCAGCCTGATGCCATTTCCAAGAACAGAAACAACAAACTCTATACTGCTTTCTTTTGGAATCGAAACTGCTGATAATATTTTATATTTCGTATCGCTTTCTGGTAATGTATCGGCAATATTCTGCAAAAAAAGAATGCCATCACCCATATAATTTCCCAGCCGTTTGTTTAGAAGTAAAGCAGCGGCCGCTGCAACTGCCATTGCACCCGCAATTCCCTCAATATGTGCATGTGTAACTTCGGCAGATGCTCTCGCATGATACAGCACTTTGTCCAGATCATCCGCAAAATAAGCGCCTATCGGTGCGGCGCGCATCGCTCCGCCATTTCCCATAGAACCCATCCCATCAAACACTTCTGAAGCAGCCTCCCGCCAAACTTTCCCTTCTGCAATATTGCGCAAAACCGTATGTGCTGTACCACCATATCCCCGATGCCAGTCTAATTCGTAATTTGTAGCAAAAACCTTTGCCAGCTCATCCTGATTGATCTCCCCATACCTCTCTAAGATACGGTAAATCCCGATTGCCATCACCGTATCATCTGTAAAATGCCACGGCGATTTCAATATTTCCCTGTCCTTTATCCGCTGGCACGCGATTTCATCCGGCACAAAAAAAGTCTGCCCAAAACAGTCTCCCAATGCAATTCCATTTAATGCGCATTTTGCATATTTCATTCGGTCTGCCAGTTCCATTGCCAACTACCTTTCTCACTATAATGCTTTATTATTATCAATATAATGTTTTAAAAAATCCAAGATTTCGATTGTGCAGTCAACCACCCGATTGTATCTATAATTTCTATTGCAGGAAAAATATCCAAAGTATCCCCATGGGTCCTTAATCTGGGGTCCCCAGTCCCATAGCCCGTTTTCCTGCATATTTTCCATAATCCAATCGACCGCACTATTCAAGTATAGCTCAGAGCCTCTAAATTGATTGATATATTGAAATGTTTTAAACCATCTTCTCGTCTTATCATACTTAAAATTCTCCGGGAGTTTGTCTGGCGTTTTATCCCAAAAGTATCCGTTTTCATAAGCATGGCGCCCCAAATGCCTTAGCATGGCATTCTCAAGCGGCATAGAAATTTTCTCCCGCCTTTTGAGCAGCAATTCGCTCTGCATAGGAATAAGTCTGTTTTCCCTTGTGAGAAACACTTCATGCTGCGCGGCTTTGTCTTTCTCATAAGAGTACTCCCCATCTTCATATGCCCTGCCTGCTATGAAAAGCCATTGATGCCACGTCTCGTCACATAAGGGAGAATACGGCGCTATCGCTTCCAGCAAATTACATACCTTCGCTCTCTGCCACGGAACTGCCCGTTCGTTTTTCTCCCGGACTTTTTCAGGGCTTGTACCCAAAAGCAGTTCTTTCAGATATTCCTCTGCCATAAATAAGATATCCCGGTCCTTTGCAGTCAGCCCAATGTACAGACAACGCTCAATCCCCACACTCGATGTAGGTATTTTTGCTTTCACAGAATAATCTTTTGATTGAAAATGTCCCCATCCTCCATTAACATCCTGTGTCTGATACATTTCCTCCACAATATCACTCTTCAAAAAAGCTTTACGCAAAAGTGATAAGCCGCGATCCTCATACGGAACATCCAAAATCGTAAACTGAACTTTATATTGAACTGCCGGATACTCGCAAAAGTCAAGAAGGGTATTTGCATTTCGGCTCAGGTCTTCATAGGTAATCATCCTTTTACTTTTCTCCTCACTTATGATACGGCTCACCGTTCAGTATGCGAAAGCACCGGTAAATCTGCTCCATCAAAATCACCCGCATTAACTGGTGTGGAAATGTCATATCCGAGAAACTGAGCGTTTCATCGGCGCGCTGTGTCACACTCTCATGCAGCCCAAGAGAACCGCCAATCACAAACACAAGATGACTCTTCCCGCTCAGCCCCAGTTGCTCTATATGTGCTGCCAGATTGACAGAATCGCGCTTTTTTCCGTCAATTGCAAGCGCAATACAATAAGCATTGTCCCTGACCGCTTTCAGAATGCGGGCTGCCTCCTTGTGCTTGATCTGCGCCTCCTCTGTCTCTGATGCCCTGTCCGGTGTCTTTTCGTCCGCCACCTCTACAATTTCCAGCTTACAATATTTTGAAAGCCTTTTTTGATACTCCGCAACCGCATCCCGGAAATATTTCTCTTTTATTTTCCCTACTGTAACAAATGTGATATTCATTGTATTCTACTCTTCGCCCCAATCAGCTCTTCTCAAAAATCTCAGCATACAGCTCCTCACACAATGCGTCGAGATAGGACACATTCAGGCTGCCAAACTCCTGTGTTACAGCCGACTTGATTCCCTCAAAGTATTTAAAATATTTCATTTCATCTGGTGTTCCGTCCTCAAACCATACGCGCTCTTTGATGGATTCTGCGGTGATCTGTTCCTTTGCCCATGCCTTAATCTTACCCGTCAAATCTTCCTCCACAGCCGCTTCCTGTGTGAACCTTTTTGATGATTTTAATGATAAAATACCCATCACGATAAAAATGACAAACATCGTTCCCATCACACCGTAAGTAATATATTTTCCCGAACCTGCAAGCCGGAACGGAAGCACCCCTGCTTCCATCAGGATAAATGCTGCAATCCCAAGCACCCCCACCATCAAAAGCGTATAGGCAGAACTTTTGTAATCCTCCGCTTTAGCCTTCTTATCCTGATAAACCTTTACATCATCATTTCTGTCTGACATGCGCCAAACCTCCTGTTTCTATCAATTTTTCCTCAACAAATACTGGAATAGATCAAATCCCAGTCATCACGCCACAAACAATCAATAAAATGCCCGAACATAAACTGTGAATTTGACAAGTAACACCCTATCGAATCATCCTTTGTATATAAAACAAAGCTGTCAATAATTAATTGGTGGCACATTTCTTCAGAAGATGCAATCATATTCTGGCTGACACCAAAAAACTCATAAAATTCTGGCTGAAAAGCCTGCTGTATCAAAAGATCTGCATGCTCAGACATATACTTTAGCTTTTCCCAATATTTTTGAATACTTGTATCCCGAATCCTTTTATTTTCTTCTGAAACAATGTAATATCCATATGGTTCACAATCAGGAGAACAAAATCTCGGACAATCTCCAATGATATCTTTTACTTTAGAAGCACTCATATCCATTGTCACATTCCCCCCAATGCAGTCGGCTTATCATTGTATCCATTCAGGTGCCGTCTCAAAAAATTATCCGCTTCACGATTCTAAAATAACCTGCACATTTTCGCGCAGGTTATTTTTACATTATTTTTAATCTATGCATCCTGAATTACATAGATTACTTCATGTTTTATTTGGCTGTCTGTGAGGATAGATAATTGTGAATCCCCTTCGCAGCTGCCTTTCCTGCGCCCATCGCCAGAATTACTGTCGCTGCGCCGGTCACTGCATCACCGCCGGCAAACACGCCTTCCTTTGATGTCCTGCCAAACTCTTCGTCCGCCACGATACACTTCCATTTATTTGTCTCCAATCCCTCTGTCGTCGAAGAGATCAGCGGATTTGGCGAGGTGCCAAGCGACATGATCACCGTGTCAAGCTCCATCTCAAATTCACTGTCTGGAATCTCAACTGGTCTGCGTCTGCCTGATGCATCCGGCTCGCCAAGCTCCATTCTAATACATTTCATGCCTCTTACCCAGTTGTTTTCGTTCTCCAAAATCTCTGTGGGGTTGGTGAGCAGGTCAAAGATAATGCCCTCTTCCTTTGCATGATGCACTTCCTCCACTCTCGCGGGAAGCTCCTCCTCACTGCGCCTGTAGACGATATGTACCTCCGCACCCAGACGGAGCGCCGTTCTGGCTGCATCCATAGCAACATTGCCGCCGCCCACGACAGCGACCTTTTTACCGCGCATAATCGGGGTATTTGAATCCTCATTGAACGCCTTCATCAGATTGCTTCTCGTCAGATATTCGTTTGCGGAGAATACACCGTTCGCATTTTCTCCCGGAATGCCCATAAACTTTGGCAGTCCAGCGCCAGAACCGATAAATACTGCCTCAAATCCCTCTTCCTCAATCAGCTCATCTATGGTGATCGACTTGCCAATAATGACATTTTTCTCAATCTTAACGCCCAAAGATTCTACATTTGCGATCTCTTTTGCTACAACTTCCTCCTTCGGCAGTCTGAACTCTGGAATACCATAGACCAGCACACCGCCAGCCTCGTGAAGCGCCTCAAAGATCGTGACATCATACCCAAGCCTAGCAAGGTCGCCTGCACAGGTAAGACCCGCCGGGCCAGAGCCAATCACTGCGACCTTTTTCCCATTCTTTTCCTTTGCCGGCTCCGGCTTGATATTGTTCTCCCGCGCCCAGTCTGCCACAAAACGCTCTAATTTACCGATAGAGATCGGATCTCCCTTGATGCCCCGGATACATTTTCCCTCACACTGGCTTTCCTGCGGACAAACACGGCCGCACACAGCGGGGAGCGCCGATGACTGGCTGATAATCTGGTAAGCCGCCTCGATATTACCAAGCTTCACCTGCTCGATAAATGCTGGAATGTCAATCGCTACCGGACATCCCTTGACACACTGCGCATTCTTGCAGTTAATACAGCGTGCCGCTTCCTCCATCGCTTCTTCTTTATTATATCCAAGGCAGACCTCGTCAAAATTCTTCGCTCTGGCTGCCGCCTCCTGCTCACGTACTGGTACTTTTGTTAATACGTCCATTATTTTTCACCTCCGCACTGACCGCATCCGCCGTGATGGGTATCGCCTTCCTGCAATCTCAACATCGCACGTCCCTCTGCTGTCTTATAGATCTGCTGTCGTTTCATCGCCTCATCAAAATTCACCAGATGCCCGTCAAACTCGGGACCATCCACACATGCAAACTTCACTTTGTCACCGACTGTGACACGGCAGGCGCCGCACATGCCTGTGCCATCTACCATGATCGGATTCAAGCTGACGATCGTGGGGATTCCAAGATCTTTGGTCAGTTTACATACAAATTTCATCATAATCATAGGACCAATGGCAATGCACAAATCATACTGCTTGCCCTCATCCACAAGGTCCTGAATCGTCTGTGTGACCATCCCTTTGCGCCCATACGAGCCGTCGTCTGTGGTGACATACAGATTGCCAGCCACTGCCTCCATCTCTTTTTCAAGAATCAGCAGGTCATGGTTCTTTGCACCGACAATGACATCTGCCGCAATGCCTTTATTATGTAGCCATTTTACCTGTGGATAAACTGGCGCTGTACCGACGCCGCCCGCCACAAAGAGAATTTTCTTCTTCGCAAGCTCCTCTTGGTTCTCACTGACCATCTCAGATGGACAGCCTAGGGGACCTACAAAATCATGGAAGGAATCCCTCGCCTTTAATGCCTGCATTCTAGCAGTCTCAGCGCCCACTGTCTGAAACACAATGGTGATCGTTCCCTTCTCTCTATCATAATCGCAGATCGTGAGCGGAATCCGCTCCCCGTCTTTATCCATTCTTACGATTACAAACTGTCCCGGCTGGCAATTCTTTGCCACGCGCGGTGCTTCCACTACCATTAGATAAATATTGGTAGTGAGTTCTTTAGCCTCTAAAATCTTATACATTCGATGCTTCACCATACCTTTCTTCATTCCTTTTGATACATAGCTACTATTTTATACGAAATACGACTTAATTTCAACATTTTTTATGATTCTGCAAAGGGCTGCAATGTATAACTGCCTTCATTTACTTTATAAGCTTTAAATAAATCAGCCGTGTTTGCGTCGATTGCATAGATATTGTTGGTATCATGCACATTCCCCATCGTATCCAGATATTCTTCATAGACAATGTAATAGATCGTGTCATTTGCCTTATACAGCGTTCGAACCTTATACTGGTTAATGCCTAATTTATTGGGCACATTGCCTTCCACATTCAAAAGTTTCCCACTGGCCCACAGATTGTTCCGCAACACCTGCATCGCAAGGTCCGGGTCAAAATTTGTATGGATTTCCAAGTGATATGTCCTGTTGACCACCTCACTGCCAAGTCCTGATTCATCTATCGCAATAAATGAAAAATTGCTGATGCCGTAAGGCATTTCAATCGGATCTGTATACCGTTTACTATTTTGATCTGGAATAGAGCCGTCTGTCGTATAATAAACTTTTGTGCTGTAGTCATGATACGCCTCAATCAAGAATGGCTGCGCATAGGTACCGCTGTCTGGATTGATTACAGGACTGTCCGGCGCAGATAAACTAATATAAAAATGCTGGGTTTCAACCTCACTCGCAATGCCATACATATTCACAAACATTGCCTTTATAGTATATTCTCCTGACTCAAGTAAGATCGGTGTCTCATATACGTTTGAATTTTCTGACGGCGCTGTGCCGTCGAGCGTATAGTATACAAATCCTGTTGTATTTCCTTTTAATGAAATGGAAATCAGTTCGTCATATACACCGCCCTGTTTGTTAAAGACCGGCTTTAGCGCAGCATATTTATTGTATTTTGACAAAATCCGCGGGATATCGCAATGCCTTAGAATTATACCAATCTTCTCATAATCTTCTTGTGCTTCAAAGATCTCTAACAGCATGTCATAGACTTCATCCCGCTTGGCATAAGTGCTGTCAGCATCGAGAATCTCTGTCAAGAGAGCGATAGTACCCTGCTGTTGTCCATTCCTTTCGTAATATTTTGCCAATAAAAATTTCACATCTAAGTCTTCTGAATGAATGGCAAGCGCACGCTCAAGGTAGCTTACCGCCTCAGAATATTCATTGTGTGCCGCATGCTCAACCGCCTGCTGGTACTGGTATTCAAAAGAATTGTACCTGTAATCATTTACCAGATGAACCGACAGTGCAGCGATGCCTGACACAGCCAAAAGAACTGCCAGTGCGATCATTATTTTATTCTTTGTATGCGACCGGACAGGTCTGGATTCCTTGATATCCTCTTCAAAGTTGTCTTGGACATTTTGAAGCTCCTCCTCAGCCATATCCTCCATCATAACACTGATGGATTCTTTTAAGGTATCTTCAAGCTCTATATCGAATTCCGGGACGACTCTAACCTCATAGCCGCAGTTTTCGCAAAGCAGTTTCTCCTCTTCCAACTCCGTTCCACAATTTGGACACTTCATGCTTTACAGACCTTCCTTAAAATAATCCCGTTATCACACCTTGATCCGTAACATCAATATTATAGGCTGCCGGATTCTTGGGAAGTCCGGGCATCGTCATAATCGCGCCCGTCAGCACTACGACAAAGCAAGCACCTGCCGACACATACACTTCCCTGATATTCATACGAAACCCTTCCGGTCTTCCCAATAACGCCGGGTCATCCGAGAGAGAGTATTGTGTTTTTGCCATGCATACTGGCAGTGTGCCAAAACCAAGTGCTTCTAACCGCTCGATCTGTTTTAAGGCAGCAGGTGCAAACACAATCTCTGCCGCCCCGTAAATCTCCTTTGCAACACACTTGATTTTCTCTGCTATGGGCATCGCATCTTCATAGAGCGGCGCAAAATGGCTTTCTTTTGCTGCGAGCGTATCCAGAACCGCGTTTGCAAGTTCTATACCGCCTTCTCCTCCCTTTTCCCACACTTCTGAGAGTGCAAACTCACAGTCTCTCTCCTCGCAGAATTTTTTCACAAAATCAATTTCTGCCTGTGTATCAGAGATAAATGCATTCAGCGTCACCACCACAGGCACATGGTATTTGTGTATATTTTCAATATGCTTTTCCAGATTTACGATGCCTTTTTCAAGTGCCTCCAGATTCTCGGCATTCAAATCACCCTTCGCCACGCCGCCATTATATTTGAGTGCCCGTATCGTCGCCACCAAGACAACCGCATCCGGCGAAAGTCCCGCCTGACGGCATTTGATGTCAAAAAATTTCTCCGCACCCAGATCTGCGCCAAAACCTGCTTCTGTCACAACATAATCTGCCATTTTCAGCGCTGCTTTGGTCGCCCGCACACTGTTGCAGCCATGTGCAATATTGGCAAACGGACCGCCATGAATGATTGCCGGCGTATGCTCGAGTGTCTGAATCAGGTTGGGTTTGATCGCATCCTTTAACAGTGCCGCCATCGCCCCTGTCGCGTGAAGCTGCCCGGCACAGACAGGCTCTCCCGCGTAATTGTACGCCACAACCATTCTGTCAAGACGTTTTTTCAAATCCTCCATATCCTCGGCAAGGCACAGCACTGCCATAATCTCTGACGCGACGGTAATGACAAAATGATCTTCACGGACAAAGCCATCCATCTTGTTTCCCATCCCAACAACGATATTTCTAAGCACCCGGTCATTCATGTCCAGACATCTTTTCCACACAATCTGCCGAGTGTCAATTCCCAGCTCATTTCCCTGCTGGATATGATTGTCAAGCAATGCTGCACACAGATTGTTTGCAGCGGTCACTGCATGGAAATCTCCTGTAAAATGCAGGTTTAAATCCTCCATAGGAACAACCTGTGCCATTCCGCCGCCCGCAGCGCCGCCCTTAATGCCAAAACAAGGCCCGAGTGAAGGCTCTCTGAGTGCGATGACTGCCCGCTTTCCCAGCTTGCCAAATGCCTGACCAAGACCTACGCTTGTGGTGGTCTTTCCCTCTCCTGCCGGTGTCGGATTGATCGCCGTTACAAGAATTAGTTTTCCATTTTTATTATTTTCTATCTTTTTTAGATATTCTTCGGATATCTTTGCTTTGTACTTTCCGTATAATTCCAAGTCATCTATTGTCATATCAAGCGCTTTTGCCACTTCTGTAATCGGATACAGTTCAGCTTCCTGCGCGATCTCGATGTCTGATTTCATAATATTGGGTTCCTCCTAACCAAAGTTCCATTTTTCAGTACCAGTTCAAGTACCATTACCAATTTACCTATTTTAATAGAATACCATTTATCAAGTCTACTGTCTATAAAATTATAAATGTTCTTCCATATAATTTTGGAACTGTTCCATACTCATCAGAATACGGCGGGGTTTTGTTCCCTCCTCCGCACCAACCACGCCGGCATCCTCAAGCTGGTCTACAATGCGCGCCGCGCGGTTAAATCCAATCTTGAACACGCGCTGAAGCATACCAATAGACGCTTTCTCCTTCTCAATGACAAACTTTCCTGCCTCCGCAAAATAGGTATCAAATTCGCTGCCGCCTCCTGAGCCTGCACTGCCCGCAGCTCCTGTCAAGGACTGCATGCTCTTGATCTTCTCCTCAATATCACTGCTGTATGTAACATTGCCAAGCATCTGATTTTTGAGAAAATCAACGACATCCGACACTTCTGAATCGGACACAAACGCCCCCTGCACGCGCGCGGGTTTTGTATATCCCTGTGGATAGAAGAGCATGTCACCCTTTCCTAAGAGCTTTTCCGCACCATTCATATCCAGAATCGTCCTTGAATCCACGCCGCTGGATACGCTAAACGCGATTCTGCTTGGCATGTTCGCCTTGATCAGACCTGTAATGACATCAACGGAAGGTCTTTGCGTGGCGATTACCAAATGGATTCCGCAGGCACGCGCAAGCTGCGCCAGACGGCAGATACTCTCCTCTACCTCCCCTGACGCCACCATCATCAAGTCTGCAAGCTCGTCCACGATAATGACAATCTGCGGCAGCTTATGTAAGGGTTCTCCGTCTGGGTTTGTCTTTCCCATCTCCGCAGCTTTGTTGTATCCTTTTAGATCGCGCACATTCAAATCCGCAAATTTTTTATAGCGGTCATTCATCTCTGTAACGCCCCAGTTTAGTGCCGCTGAAGCTTTCTTTGGGTCTGTCACTACAGGAATCATCAAATGCGGAATCCCATTGTACACACTCAGCTCAACCACTTTGGGATCAATCATAATAAGCTTTACATCCGCCGGATTTGCCTTGTACAGGATACTCATAATAATCGTATTGATGCACACTGATTTACCAGAACCTGTTGCGCCAGCGATCAATACATGCGGCATCTTTGCAATATCGGTGACCACTACCTGCCCGCCGATATCTTTTCCCACCGCAAAGGCAAGATTGGATGAAAAATTCTGAAATGTGTCTGATTCCAGTAAATCCCGCAGTGCTACAGCGCTGGTTTCCTTGTTTGGCACCTCGATGCCCACCGCCGCTTTTCCCGGAATGGGTGCCTCGATTCGTATATCTGTCGCCGCCAGATTTAGCTTGATATCATCTGTCAGCCCTACGATTTTACTGACCTTTACCCCCTGCTCTGGCTGCATTTCATACCTTGTGACAGAAGGTCCCTGAGAGATATCTGTGATTGTGACACGAACGCCAAAAGTCTGTAATGTCTGCTGTAAATGCAGCGCTGTCTCCTTTAATTGATTCGCCGAATCGCCTTTTTTGCCATCGCCTTTTTTTAATAAATCTAAAGGCGGCAGCTGGTATGGTTTGGGTGCTTCCTCCTGCTGCTCAGTCGCTGTCATTGGCAGTTGGATTCCTGCTTCGCTCACTGCTTCTTGCTGCTCAGGTGTTCTTTGTGCCTCTGCGGTCATAGATTGCTCTGCGACCGGCTGCGGCAATACTGTATCTTCTGTCACTGGCTCAGGCATACTATTGATTGCCTCTGCATCATATTCTACAGCGTCAAATCCATCCCAAAAAGAACGCTCTGCCGATACGCCGGGATTATCAGTAAAATAATCCGCCATTTCGCTGTCAGTCTCTGTATTGTCAGTAAACCCATCCACTTCTTCGGCATAAAGTTCTTCACTGTACGCAGCGTATTCCATCTCTGAAAATCCACTGTCCGCATCTGCTGGCTCCATATATTCTGTATTTGGGTATTGTGTTTCTATATCCGCTGTATCTGTATATTCTGTCTCTGTATACACAGTATCTGCCCCTTCAGGAGACATTGCCTCATGATATGGCTGAACCTTAATCTCCTCAAATAAACCAGCATCTGCGGCCCCCATCTCCTCGTCCAGCAGAACAATCTCATGAATATCCTGCCGTCCTGTATTTTGGGGCATTCCAGCCTTGAGCGTAATCGCAGAGCTAGACACCACGCCCCGCGCTCTCTTATCCATTCGCCTGACATTTTCTTTGGGCAGTTCGCTTTTCTCTTCTCTCACCCGTTTTGAACGTTTGGAATGCGCTTTTTCCTTGCGTATTGGCGTCTCATAGTCCTCATCTTCCTCCGCCTCATAATCGTCGTAGTCCTCATAGTCCTCATACTCATCACGCAGGCTTTGTCTGTACTCTCTCATTCTTACTGCGTCCTCCTTGGCAGTCTCAATCAAATAAGAGCTCCCCTTCTTAACGCCTGAGAGAAAACTTTTTTCCGTGATAAAGACAATGCAGATAATTCCAAGTACCACTACGACAAAAAGCGTTCCGCCAAAGCCCATCAGCTTATACATGCCATGGGCAATGCTGCCAAACAGCACGCCGCCCCCGGCGCGGTGCTCCGACGATGTTTCATAAAGCTCCTGAATCAAAGAGCCGCCTTTGAGCATCGCATCCTGCTTCATCAGCATGTATGCCAACACGCCAAGCAGAAAGAACAGGATTACACTGCTCACCATTTTCACGACTGCGACAGTGTTTCCCCTGTTGGAAATGCCAAATGCAAAGCCCACAAAAATAAAGACAGGTATGAGATATGCCAGCAGACCGAAAATGCCAAACATCGCGTTGCTGATGCCTGTAGCTGCCGCGCCCTTTATGATTCCTGTAATACACAAAAATATAAAAATCGCAGCCGCAAAAATAACGATCAGCATCACCTCATTTTTTACTGCAATATCAACACTTTTTCTCGCAGCCTTTCTTCCCCTTGCTTTGGATGTTGTTTTTCTTGAGCCCTTTGCAGTGCTTCTGGATGTACTTTTTTTTGTATTTGTTCTGCTTCTTGATGCACGATTTTCTGTTGCAGATGCCATAATACTTCTCCCCCTAAATGAGTTTTACAAAATATTATAGCACTTTTTTTGATACTTGTCATAATTTATTTCATTTTTTTCGAACTTTTTTTCGAAACATGATTGATGAGCTCGTGCAATTTTGCAACTGCCTGCGAAATTCCGCCGATCTCGTTAATAATTCCTTCTTTGACTGCCTCCTCACCTTCCAGAACACTTCCTACATCTTTGGTAAGCACCTCCGTCTCCATCATCAGTTCCTCATACCGCTCCTTTGAAATCCCGCAATGCGTGCACACAAAACCAGTGATGCGGTTCTGTACGTCCCTGAAATAATTAAATGTCTGAGGTACGCCAATCACCATTCCATTCATTCGCACTGGATGTACTACCATCGTCCCCGTAGGAACAATAAAGGAGTAATCTGTACTTACCGCAATTGGTACGCCAATGCTGTGACTGCCTCCTAAAACCAAAGAAACCGTAGGCTTGCTGAGTGATGCTACCATCTCGGCAATCGCAAGTCCTGCCTCAACATCCCCTCCCATCGTGTTTAACAAGAGCAGAACACCGTCAATCTCATCACTGTCCTCGATCGAGGCAAGCTGCGGCAAAAGCAGTTCATACTTTGTCACTTTGGACTGGTTTCCTGCATTTTCATGCCCCTCAATCTCTCCTATAATAGTAATCAGATGAATTTTGTGATTGCTGTTATTCTCGTCTAATGTTACTTGGCTTTCTTTTTCGATTTTTTCATCCTTATACTTTTTATTTTCTAATTCATCATTCTGCTGTTCCATCCCGTAACCTCCCTTTTATTCTATCTTAATTGAGCAGGGGAAACCGTGCCCGTGAGCATAAAAAAGGCTCCTATTTTCAGGAGTCCTTTTTAGTATGTACACTTCTATGATTTTTTTATTCAATATCAAAATAATCTTTGCCAGTCATATCTTTCACATCATAATCGTCATCTTTACCAGTCGGTTCAAACGCATAGTCCATCTCTTTATGTTCTCTGCGTTTGGGGACTGGCAGCGGATTTTCGAGATACTGGACTTTATTCTCCTCCAAATCATCATAGTGGATTTCTTTCATGGAAGTATCTGGCAAAATGCTCACGCTCTCTTCCGCAGCATCTGGCAGCGGCGGACTTGGCATCTGCTTGGTGTTGCTGTCAGCCTTCTCTGCATGTCCGCGGAAGAACGAACAGACAGCCAAGACAATCATCGTACATCCAAGTGCAGCAAACAAAAGTTCCATATTGAATACTGTTACTTCCGAAAGGCTTTCAATATACATTGGAAAAATTGCAAGAATCAGACCTCCCGCAAAACCTATCAACCTGTTTGTCAGATTCTTGAGCATCATGTACACTAGTAAAATCGTCAGCACCTGATACAAAATATTCAGATAGACGCCCGCAACCGTAAAATTTCCAAATATCAGAAATGCCAGATACAGATTGCAGATGTAGAAAGACTTTATATGAATCCCCTCTGAAAAAGCAGACTTTAAGCCATTTGTGTCAATGCTTACCTTTGCTGCATTATAGATATTTTCACTGATATTTACTTCTGTCATCAATGCATTTACATAATAGATTCTCACAAGAACAGCGATACTTGACAGTAGGATTATAAACAAACCTGTCAGCCAACTCTTTTTATTCATAAGCAATTCATACTCAAATATGCGCAAGCGCCTGCTCAATATCCGCGATAATGTCGTCAGCATTTTCTATTCCCACTGAAAACCTGATCAAATCCGGCTGAACGCCCGCTTCGATCAACTGTTCATCATTCATCTGCCTGTGGGTATGGCTTGCCGGATGGAGCACACATGTCCTCGCATCTGCTACATGCGTCACAATCGCAGCCAGCTTCAAATGGTCCATAAAGGATACACTGACCTCTCTACCGCCCTTTAAGCCAAAAGAAATGACGCCGCAAGTGCCATTGGGCATATATTTCTGCGCCAGCCCATAGTATTTATTTCCTTTTAAGCCCGGATAGTTTACCCATGCCACCTTTTCATTCTGCTCGAGCCATGCCGCTACTTTTAAGGCATTTTCGCAGTGCCTTGGCACCCTTAAATGCAACGTTTCGAGACCGATATTGAGCAAAAAGGAGTTCATTGGCGAAGGAATCGATCCCAAATCCCGCATAAGCTGGACTGTCGCTTTGGTAATATAAGCCTTCTTGCCAAATTTTTCGGTATAAGTAACACCATGATAAGACTCATCGGGTGTTGTAAGACCATGAAATTTGTCACCGTACTTTGTCCAGTCAAAATTGCCTGAATCAACGATCGCACCGCCGACACACATCGCATGGCCATCCATATACTTTGTCGTAGAATGTGTGATGATATCTACTCCGAACTCAAACGGTCGGCAGTTGATCGGTGTCGCAAATGTATTATCCACAATCAAAGGAACACCGTGCGCATGAGCAACTTTTACAAATTTATCAAAATCCAGCACTACCAAAGCGGGATTGGCAATCGACTCTGCCACGACGCATTTGGTATTCTCCTGAAATGCTTTGTTCAAGGTTTCCTCGTCCGCATCGGGATCTACGATTGTGCATTCAATCCCCATCTTTTTCATGGTGACAGTTAGCAGGTTAAAGGTTCCGCCATAGACTGTGGAGGATAACACGACATGATCGCCTGCCTCACAGATATTAAACACTGCATAGTAATTTGCTGCCTGTCCTGAAGAAGTCAGCATTGCTGCCACGCCGCCCTCTAGCGCACAGATTTTTTCCGCGACCATATCATTGGTAGGATTCTGTAATCTGGTATAAAAATACCCTTCCTTCTCAAGATCAAACAGCTTTCCCATCTCATCCGAAGTCTCGTATTTGTAGGTTGTGGACTGATAGATTGGCAGAACTCTTGGTTCCCCATTTTTCGGCTGCCATCCCGATTGTATACATTTTGTCTCAATAGAATATTCCTTGCTCATGCTGCCAGCTCCTTTTCTTATGATATATCGTAAATCTTGATATCTTTCTCTTTCTGATGTAGTATATCACAAGATACGGTTCAGTTCAATATTACAAATACTTTTCTATCGTCCCCTGCTGTATCACACTTTTTCCTATCAAGGTGATCGCCTGTTGTGGACAAATATTGATACAGCGGTAACACATCGTACACTGGTTCGATGCTTTTGCCGTTTTTTCTGCCATTTGAATATTATTCATTGGGCACTGCGCTGCGCATTTTCCACAGCCAATACACTTTTGTGCATTGATTTTGAGCTTGTTCGTATAGTGCTGCGTTTTATGCCCAAAATACAGGCGCTGGCCAAATAATCCCGCTAAATGATACAGAAAACCGATTCCCTCCTGCGGCGGCTTGCCGTATTGTATATCCTGCACTGCCTTGTTTATTTTATTTTCTGCTGCTTTTACCAACATTTTATTTTTATCCAGAGAACGCTTCAAAGCCTTTTCGTCTGCGATACTGTCCGGCATTTTCAGGTGGAGTCCCCCTTGAATCTGCGCTCCATATTGGCGCAGCCTGCGTGCCAGTATGCCCGCACCGTCTCCACTGAACAGTCCCATAGTTGCAATCACAAAAATGTTTTTTCCACTCCATAGATCTTTGTTATCATCTACAAAATCCTTTAACATTTTAGGAATGCTGCTAAATTGTACAGAATAACTAAAGACAATATCTTTATTTTCATGAATACAATTGACGATCCTTTGATCTGTCAGCGCGCAAATATCTGCTGTTTTGTCATACTGATTCAGAAAAACTTCCAGAGCATACCGTGAATTTCCTGTTCCGCTAAAATAAATTCCTAACATATTACCTCTCCGTGTTTTTACACGCCTCTATACTCAACAATATCCTCCAGAGGCTTTCTTGGACGCTGTGGCGGCGTTTCATCTGGATAGCCTAATGCGACTGCTCCAACAAGCTGATGTTGTGTTTGCAGATATGAAACTAATTCCTGATATGCAAAGCAGGTGTTGGCAATCCATAGTGTTCCTATCCCCAGTTCCTGTGCTGCAAGCAGCATATTTTCAATCGAGGCTCCAATAGAGAGCGTGTCGCATAGTTCTGCAATGCGTTCGTCATTGTCTGCTGGCAGAAACGGAGACTTTGCATTTGTGTTCAATACGACAATAATAATGGGTGCCTGCTGCATACAATTCAGAGTGTTTCTCGCATCAGGAAGCCCATAGCGTGATTTGGGCAAATCTGTTCTGCCCTGCTCCTCCCGCTGTAATCCTGATGCCATTGCATTTAATAACTCCTGCTTTTGTATACCGCCAAAAACTATGTATTTCCACGGCTGCCTGTTTTTGGCAGACGGCGCAGCTCTGCCCGCATTTAAAATTTGTTCCAATATATCTTTTGGAATATTTTTGTTTTGAAATTTTCGGATGCTTCTGCGGTGATAGATTGATTGCATTGATATTGTTTTCTCCTACTTTAATTGTACTGTAAAATGACATATATCTATGTGTTAGACAGACAAAAAACCTTACTGAAATTTAGGTATTCAACCTATACTTCAATAAGGTTTTTATCTTCATATATAAAATGGGACCTATAGGGCTCGAACCTATGACCCTCTGCTTGTAAGGCAGATGCTCTCCCAGCTGAGCTAAGATCCCAAATATTTTTCCTGCATGAAATCCCTGATTTCATGCTAACGACCCCGATCGGACTCGAACCGACGACCTCCGCCGTGACAGGGCGGCGCTCTAACCAACTGAGCCACGAGGCCATGATGACTCCAACGGGAATCGAACCCGTGTTACCGCCGTGAAAGGGCGATGTCTTAACCGCTTGACCATGGAGCCAAATTATGAAATAATTTATTGTTCCCTCAAAACCGAACACAAAAATGAATCTCTTCTCTATCTATCTGTCTGACATCTTTCCAACATTCTCCCTATACCTCTCAGGATAAGCCTTCGACCGATTAGTAATATTCA
>VSNR01000072.1 GCA_009774345.1 Lachnospiraceae bacterium
CCTTTAGCGTGCACGCTTTAGGCTGCTTTAGCAGCACACCGAACCTACCGGCTTTAGCCGGTAGTGGTTCAGTTCACTTCTTTGTGGTAAGCTGCGGTGTGCTGGTTGCTGGTATAGTCTGCAACGCTCTGGGTGGCAGGCGTATACTGAAGCACCCCGGTCAGCTTGTTGGCAACTTCAAGATTGGTGTTGGGATACAGATGACCATAGGTTCCAAGGGTTGTCTGTATTTTTTCATGCCCCAGACGCTCTTTGATCAACAGGGGATTCTCGCCCATGCTGATGAGCAGGGAGGCATGGGAATGTCTCAGGGCATGGATTTTGATGCGGTGTACGCCGGCCAATTCCGCAAGCTTTTCCAATGCCCGTGGAAGGGTATGCTTGCTTGTGGGTATGCCGTTGTAGATTAATACATAGTCGCAGTTTTTCAACACTTTCTTCTGGACTTCCTGCCATGCCTTCAGTTCCCTTATAGTATCAGCGTCAACGTAAATGGTGCGGACGCTCGCCTGCGTTTTCGGTTCCACGGGTTTGAAATCGTCCATTGACTTATAATACATGGTCTTGGTTATGCTCAACAGCCCTGTATCAAGATCAATATCCGACCACAGCAGCGCCGCAGCCTCACCAATCCGCATCCCGGTCATAAACAGCACCCAGAAGGAGATAAAGAGGTAATGCTCATAATAATCGCCCTTGTAGAGCAGGGAGATTACCTTCTGAAATTCCTCCAGCGTCCAGAAATCCACTTGTGTCTTTTTGGATTTGATGTTCCCGATCATCCTTGACGGATTCTTTTTGGCTATCCCCAGTACAATCGCCCGGTCAAAGGCAAGGGAGAGCAGCCCCTGCACCACATGGATATAGTTTGGGCTGAACTGCTTTGCCAGTTCCAGCTGCCAGCTTTGCACATGGATGGGTTCAATTTCGTCCGTCGCCATTTTATAGAAGTACGCAAAGTGTTTCTGGATGGTGGAATAGCGGTTTAAGTAAGTGCTTTCCTTTACCTGCGTTTTGTACCACGGAAGATAGGTATCTTCAATGAATGTCTGAAAAGAAACAGTCTTCTTTTTCTCATCCAGCTCTTTGACAGATGACAGGATCAGCCTGGAATATTCTTCCCTTGCCTCTTTCTTGGTCGCAAAGCCGCTGCGGTATTTCTGGATCTGCTTCCCTGTAATGGGATGGTAGCCTAAATTTGCCCGGAAGTAGTAGGTTCCGTTGTCTGCTTTCTTAATTGGATCTTTTGCCATGATTTCACTCCTCACATAGATGTGCAAGAAGTACAATCAATTCTGCTTGTCGGGAATCGTAATTCCCAGTAGTTCTTCCACAGCTTCCTTGGGAACTCTGTCCAGTTTCCGTGACTGGTACTATGTATGTCCCCTCGATACCATAAGCTTTTTCGTTTCCCTTATGATGTCCGCTGCAAAAGACGGTCCATATCCCAGCGTTATTAAATCGCCCTTCGTTACTGTAACCATACGCCTCCTTTCCTAGCCAGGATATGAGAAAACACAATATCTGGCTATAAGTATAACATATCTGAAAATATTGGTGATCAGCTTCTTGCAAAAAATATAGTAAATTTTTGATTGTTACACATACCTTCCCCCACCGTTTCCTGCGCCCTTCCCGGCCGCGTTGACTGGCTGCACTGTGTGCAATTATATCCGGACGGATGGCGGACTTATAGCAATGAGCCATTCACCGGAACTCATATACATGAGGGTGTATGTTCTTCAGTTGTCAAAGAACGGATGCCTGATACAAATAAACTGCTGTAAAAGGACAATCTAAAAAAGAAGTACCAGACAGGGGAGCGGATACTTGAAAAAATTTGAAAAAAAGTAAAATAAATTTTGCAGATTGATTTTTCCGCACAAAAACGGAAAGACTGAAAATGGAAGATATAGTATTATTGAGCTGGCAGAATACAAGATGTTGTGCTAAGATGATTCCGTAATTGATTTTTATGCGATGCCTGTCAGTAAAGGGCGGGAAAGATATGGTGTATCCGGTATGAAAGTATTCGGATCATCCACACTTTCCGCAAGCTGCAGGTTCCGGTGCAGCCTGTATGGAGGAAAGCCGGAGCATACGCTGTTTAGGATTGTAAGTAGTGTCAGAGGATACCATGTATAAGCATGGCAGTCTTTTGGCACTTTTTTTGTTTCTGCGGTATGTGCATAACAGCCGGGAACAGATTTGTGGAGCACCACACGCAGTAAGGAATGGAAACCCTCAGAGAACCATTCCTTTTTTTGTGCGCAGCAACAAACAACTTTGCTGTGAGTGTGCCAGAAATGCCCGTGAGGGCTTGACCGCATAAGCGGCTGGATAAAAAATGCCTCCGAAAACGGAGATATAAAAGAAAGGTGGAAAAAAGAATGAGTGAAACAAGAGTATTTGCTGACGGATACCGCGGCGTATTCCAAAATCAGGAGGACTTCCTTAAATGCCTGAACAGCATCGGGAGAAATTCCTTCTGGGAGAGAAAGATTTCCAAGAACCTGCGCCTTGTGGCAATCACCAGCGGGAGTAAGGTGGAGGAAGAACTGAGGCAGATGTCTGCGGATGCGGGACTGGATGAGGATATCATCGCGGATACCATCATCAATACGGGGCTTATTCTGAAGATCAGGAACCAGTATTACCCTGTCAGGAACTGTGCGATTAAGAGCATCCTCGACCGTGCGGAGATCGTGCGGGAGATGGGACTGTCCGTGAAAACACTCACATGGGATATGGATAATGATGGTGACTGGGCGAAGCATGTAAAGGGCGTGGATGATTACCTGTATGATCTGGAGCAGAAAAAAAGCAATAGTTAATTTGTGCAGAGGATGGTATAATATATAAAAAGCATTAGATAGCCTTATGGGTCATGGAAAGGAGAATAATGGTATGTCAACATTGGAGAAAACGATAAATCTGTTGAACGCCCTGCCGGAAAACCAGATAGAAACGATATATAGCTTTGTGCAGTTCCTCAGCTCACAGCAGACGAAAGAAATGCCGGGAGGTGAAAAATCTCTGGATGACATTTTAGAGAATATTGTAGGCGTGATACCGGATACGGGGAAAACACTGGAGGAATACAGGGAGGAAAGGATGAGGGAACGGTATGAAGCTGTTAATTGATACCAATGTGCTTCTGGATATGGTTCTTAAAAGAAATGGGTATGACATTTCTGTAAAACTGTTCAGGAAGATCAGGGAGCAGGGAATCCTTGCATGTATAACGGCATCTTCTGTAACGGATCTGTTTTATATCATCCGCAAAGAAACACATGATACAGAACGGACATATGTTATCATGGAAAACCGGAAAGATTACAAGGATGTTTCCCTGTCTGTACTGACTCCGGCTGAATGGTTGGGGCTGGATGGACAGTATTAAGTGTAATCTATCGTAAGAGCATATTTTATTTCAGGACGGACTTCCATACGGGGTTCGTCCTTTTTTGCGTAAAGCGTAAGTAAAAAACAATATTTTTGTAAAGTGCTGTTGGCTTTTACTTAAACCGTGCGTATAAAACAGCAAATAGGGAACTGACGGAGAGGCTCTTGTAAAGTGAGCTTTTTGACAATTCCTACATAAAGGAGCTGAGACTATGACGTATCAAAAAATTATTGTACCTATTGACCACGGGAACAGGAACATGAAGACGGAGCATAAGATATTTACCTCCGGTTTTGTGGAGGGGGACTGCAGGCCCGCACTGGGGGAGTACCTTCAGTATGATGGGCGTTATTATGCCCTGACGGAGCAGCGGATACCTTACATGAGAGATAAGACACTGGATGACCGTTTCTTTATCCTGACGCTGTTTGCGGTGGCGATGGAGGCGGAAAAGCAGATGTTGAACGCAAAAGACACGCTCCTGCAGGCGGTGCTGCCTGCCGTTTTGCTTCAGACAGCGATTCTGTCACTGATGATGGCCCTGGTGGGACTATTCTGCGCGCTGCTGCTAAAGGACTTCCGGCAATTCACACTGGCTTATCTGGTCATTGCCATTTTTGCCGCAACACCTGTATTTTTGTCCGCCAATACATCGATCAAGTTTGACTGGATCCATTATCATCCGTTCTATCATGTCTACATGGGGCTGAAAAACGCCTATTTTGGAACGGTTGTTTCGCCGTTCTATTATGTCAGTGCTGTCGGTACAATCGTGCTGTTGTTCCTGGCGGTGCGGCTTGCGTTTCATCGGGAAATCGGAAAGGAGGGGTAAGGCATGAAAGGATTAAAATATCAAATGAAAAGCGTTCTGCGGGATAAATTCTGCCTGATGACCTTCCTGCTCCCTATTCTGGTGGCTGTGGCTTTGCATTTCATGGGTTCCATTGATATGTCCAGCCTGGGGGGACTGCCGCCATCAACGAGCCGTCCACCAATGTGATCGGTGTTTGGGCAGACGGTGACAGCCTCAAAACAGCGATCAGCGGGGACGAGCTGGATATTTTCCGGCAGGCGGCGGCGACGCTGCCCACCCTCTATGAACGGCGGACAGCAGCGGAACAGGTAGAAATCCAGACACTGGAGCGCCCGGACATCATGGAAAGTCTGCAAGGCATCTTTATCCCTGCTGTGCTGATCGTCGCTATGTTTATGGGCTGTACGTTCAATGCCATGAACATCATTTCAGAAAAAGAAGATGGTGTGGCCTTTGTCAATGAAATCCTGCCGCAGACGTCTGGTCAGTACATTTTGCAGAAGGTGGTGGTGGGGTTCCTCTTTGGCAGTCTGTCCTCCGTCGTGACCGCGTGTATCTGCTTCCGATTGTCCTTACAGAATTTTGGAATTATGCTGGCATTGATCGTGCTGTCATCCTTTGTGGCAGCGTTGATTGGCCTGTTTATCGGAAAGTTTTCCGAAGGGCTGATGATTGGCGTGGTCTATATCAAGATTGTCATGCTGCTGTTCCTGGCCGTACCTATTGTATGTGCCCTGATCGGGGTAAGCGGGCTGCTGGCAGTCATCTGCAATATCGTTCCATCCCAGCCGGCCTTTGAAGGCATCATGGCCCTGTCCAACGGAAATATGGGGACAGCGATGAAAGATACCGGTATTCTTGCGATTCACTGTATCGCTTGGTTTGCGCTGTATGTTTTGCTCTAAATTTTTATAATAACCTGTGCGCCCTTTGTCATATCAGAATTTTTTAATATGAGTTGTCCATTATGCTGCTTGATAATGCTGCTTGTAATATATAGTCCCATACCAAAGTGCATCGTGGAGGTTCGGCTTTTATTCCCCATAAAGAATTGATCCTGTGCGTGATGTAAGGCTTCCGGCGTAAAGCCGCTTCCCTCGTCTGTGATAGAAATTTGCAAAAATTGGTCTGTTTTTTGCGCCGCTACATAAACTGCCCCCTTAGATGAAGAATAATCTACCGCATTTCCTATCACATTCATAATTGCCCGTTCCAGTAGTAATTTATCCGCTTTGAAAGTTCCCAAATCCGCTCCTGTTTCCATATGCAGACAGATTTCTTTTGTAAGGCATAATGAATTTGCCTGTGCTTCAATCTGTTCCATATAATCAGCAATGTCAATTTCTTCCAGATGAAGTTGATACCCGGCTGCTGTCCGGGATATATCGATCAGCGTCCTGATATAAACGCCCATTTGCCCGGAACTTTCCGTAATATACCCCGCATATAACCGCTGTTCGTCGTCAAGCTCTGTCTCATTTATCAAATCAATATTTCCCTGAATGACAGTTAAAGGCGTTTTCAAATCGTGGGCAAGTGCCGCTATCTGTTCCCTTTGTAACTGCTCTGCGCGCCATTGTTTCTCTAAAGAGGATTTCAAGTTGTTTTTCATATCAGAGAAAGAATGTAACACCTCTTCAAACTCTTTGATTTTTGAGTGTCCCACCTCAAAATCAAGATTTTGTTCTGCCACTTTTTCTGTTGCTTCAAAAAGTGGGAAGAGCTGCGTCCGCATATATTTTGCAAACTGCGCTGTTAGTATTACGCAGACCGCAATACAGTTTATCCCCATGAGGATAGATAGCAGAATTTCCGGTGAGGGAAAATGATGATAGAACCATTCATTTATAAACTGTGAACCAATGTAATATTGAAGCACCACATATTCATCTTCACGGGTAACAAACAGATACTGCTTATGGATGTTTTTGTTTGTCTTTCCAGATAAGGCATACTCCATTGCCCTGTCTAAATCGCTGCCTTCTAAAGACGTTTCCCTCATTTGATAATTCTTATCCAATATTAGATACTTGCACCCTATAGGAAGCTGTACATCTGTTAAATCCGGCGTTGCGGCGATAATAGGAGCAAGATTTTTTACGCTGCGTTCTGAAGAATCCGCATAAGTGATAAAGCCCGTACTGGTTCCGACAAGTATAAGGCTGAATGGAACAGCTGCCGAACCCATCAGCCCAATCAGCAGCATCCATAAAAATCTCCAGAAAGACGCTTTCAGTGACGTTGTTTTTTTCATTCCCATTTGTACCCTATCCCCCAAACTGTCGCTATCGGCTGAATATCCAATTTGCTTAATTTCGCCCGTATATTTTTGATATGCGTGGAAATCGTAGCATTATCACTGTCGCCCTCCAAGCCAAAAACAGCTTCATAAATCTGTTCTTTTGAAAATACCTGTCCTTTATTTCTAGCAAGGTATTCACAAATCAGATATTCACTTTTGGTCAGGGGAATCAGTGCATCCTCTATCCGCAGCTCCTTTGCGGACAAATCAATTTTTATCCGATCAAAGGTAAGGGCGTTATGCCGTTCCCTGTGTTCCCGGCGTAAGTGGGCATTTACCCTTGCCCGCAGCTCCGCAATGCGAAACGGTTTTGTCAGATAGTCGTCCGCGCCCAAGCCAAGTCCAAATGTAATATCATTTTCCATGGTCTTAGCTGTCAAAAAGAGAATAGGACAGTCCACCAATGAACGGATTTTATTGCAATAAGAAAATCCGTCCATATCCGGCATCATAATATCCAGTATAATCAAATCGTATCTGTTTAGATGATCCAGCGGAATCTGTGCGGCAGACGTATAGACCGTAACGAAATGTCCGTCTTTTTGCAGCCCATTTTTTACAAGCTCTAATATAGACCGCTCATCATCAACCATAAGAATTGCCGCCATAGTACCGCCTCCTTTCGTTGCTCTCTTCGCATTATAGCATAGTCCGCAAGGGCAGAAAAGCGGTTTCGTTACTCATAATTTTTCCGTCCCTCCCATTGAGAAAACCATAATAAGGTCAGCAGCAAGCCGCCTGTCGTTAATGCTGCAATCCATATTTTTTCCGTTCCATATCCCCAAATTTGTCGGCTCAAAATATCCTTTACCCAATTCATAGACCATGAAAAGGGAATGTACCTCGCTATGCCTGTTAGTTCGATATTGCTATATAAGATACATTGCAGACTTTCAAACACGCCCCAAAACAGGGATAACCCTAATCCAAATTTGAAGCTAAGAAACAGGTGCAAGATGTATATTATCAAATTACAAAAGGCCATCCCGGCGGCGGCTCCGATCAGCATTCCAAGCTGCACTGTATCAGCCATTCCAAAAAGATGTATGCCAATCATAAACAGCAGGAACAGAAAGAAAAGTGCCAATACCCCAGAACCATAAAGATAAGTTAATTTTGCAAGCATATTTTTGTGTCGGTTCGGTACAGCAAGCAGCGTTTGGAAGTGTGAAGCCTTTTCTTCCAGTGCAACATTCAGACCGACAAGGACACTTATCAACAATGGAAAAAACGTTGTCGTAATTTCTAATATCATTTTGAGCTTTTTACTATCTGCTGTGCTGCCATACTGGAAATAGTAAGCAAGAAATAACAATGCTCCGATAACAGGTACACAAAAATGAATAGCCCAAAACGATGTATGCTTCGTTTTTTCCTGTTCAGAACGAACCGCATAAATAAACCCCATTCCCGTCTACCTCCCTTTGGAAAAATCCTTTGCGTCGGCATAGGACAAAATAAGGAACAAGAATATTGACAACGCAATGGAAATCATAATGGCTATAGAAAATCCACAATTCCCCGCATAAGTTCCGTTTATTGCAATTCCCATAAGCGGCTCTGCCAGTTTTGGCGCCAGGCAATACGGTACAAACCACCATGCGATGGTATTTCCTAATGCAGTAGCAGTAGATAGAACAATCCCAAGTATTGTATTCAACACAATCGGCACAAACATTCCCGTTTTGCGTGCTAAGTACAGGCACAAAGGGATTTGCCAGACAGATGCAAGGATAATCCCGATACTTCCTGCAATGCTGTGTAAAACAGAATATACTGCCGTTGCCGGAGCAATGATATTACTGATAGAGATAAGCAATGCTAAAAATATCGCTGAAACAAGCAGTTTTTCGATTAAGATAATGCCCTTAGCAAATTCAAATCCTGAAAGGTTTACAGACATAGAAAATACCGAATGGTATTTCCCGGCGTTTTCTTCTTTTCTGTGTGACAAAGAACACAAAATTGCGATTGCTCCCGGAAGCAGGAACGCATACCACCAGTAAAGCGTCATGTACTGATACCCCATAAATCCACCCATAAGCCACGCAAAAATAGCTGTGATTAGTGGAACAATGAAAATCAGTTTGTTCGATATTGTCCTTTTGAATTTTAAATGCTCAGATTTCAGATAGTCCATGCCTTAACCCTCCCTGTGATTGCTTTTTACAACGTCCATAAAAAGCTGTTCCAAATTTTCGTTTGCGTTGAGTTTCCCCTCATAACCCAGAACGCCACCCGCAATAATGCCGATATGGTCGGCTATCTGCTGCACTTCTGAAAGAATATGACTGGACAGAATAACCGTAATCCCTTTTGCTGGAAAAGAACGGATAAGTGTTCTCAGTTCTTCCATTCCAATCGGGTCAAGCCCGTTGGCTGGTTCATCAAGTATGAGCAGCTTGGGATTGTTCAGTAATGCAATTGCAATCCCAAGACGCTGTTTCATCCCAAGAGAAAACTGTCCGGCTCTTTTCCTGCCTGTTTCCGTCAGCCGGACGATTTGCAGCACTTCGCCAATCCGCTGATCTGTCAATCCTAAAATCGCAGTCCTTACTTTCAGATTTTCATAGGCGGTCAGATTTTCATAAAGCGGCGGCATTTCAATCAATGCCCCGATATGGTTTAAGTCGCTGCGCTTCCATGTGTGACCATGAAATTCAATGCTTCCAGAAGTCGGTTTTAAAATGCCTGTAATCATTTTGAGCGTCGTGGATTTCCCGGCTCCGTTTGGTCCCAATAGTCCATAGACGGAATTTTTTTCAATGTTCAGCGATATGTTGTTTACCGCCGTCTGCCCGCTGAAAGATTTGCAGAGGTTTGTTGTTTTCAAAATCATTTCCATAGTTGTACTGTCCTTCTTTTCTTTTGATTATAAGAAAAGGATAACTGCTATTTTTGAAGATTTCATAAAGATTTTTCTAAATCTGAAAAAAGATGCTATAAAAGTCATAGTCACCGGTATTTCTCTTGACAGCTGCCTTGTTCTGTCTTATGCTGTACTCGTTAACATTTCGCTGCAACAGCTAAACATTTCACTGCAATTCAATTGTTTTGATGTTTATGACAGGCTGATAATAAAATATCAGTCTATCGCAGCGGCAACAGCTAAGGAATTGTCAAGAAATAACTTTTAAATAGTGTGCAGGATTTTTCTTCGAGAGTGCTGCTCAAAAATCAGGCGCATAGCGGGCTATGTAACTGATTTTTGAGTAGTACTATCAGAGAAAAGGACAAGCAATATTAAAAGTT
Organism: Lachnospiraceae bacterium; assembly: GCA_009774345.1. Classification (GTDB taxonomy): domain Bacteria; phylum Bacillota; class Clostridia; order Lachnospirales; family Lachnospiraceae; genus COE1. The sequence goes on from VSNR01000072.1 coordinate 9,775, forward strand.
ATTTTTGGACAATTCCTAAGCTTTTACCACTGACAAGATCATGGCAAGGAGGTGGCGCATTGATCCGTATTGCAATCTGTGATGATGAAAAACACATGTCCGATCATATAAAGGCTTTTGTATACGATTTTTTCCATAAAAAGAACAGGGAGATTCATCTGCGGACATTTTTAAGCGGCGAGGAGCTGCTGCATTACAACGGACAGATCGACATCCTGTTTCTGGATATCCAGATGAAGGGCATGGACGGTATGGAAACGGCAAGGAAGCTGAGGGCGGATCAGTTTCGGGGTTTTTTGATCTTCATCACAGTACTGAAAGAGATGGTATTTCAGTCTTTCGAAGTGCAGGCCTACGATTATCTGGTCAAACCGATAGATAAAAAACAGTTTGAAAGGACGATGGAGCGCCTTTACGCTTCTATGCAAAACGCCAGCGAAGACAGCCTGCTGGTGCAAAAGGGATATGAGGGGTGCATCATCCCAAAGGATGCCATTGTGTTCTGTGAGATCATAGACCGGAAAATATATCTGAATCTGACTTCTGGCGAGGTTGTTGATTATTATGAACGGCTCGAACACTTAGAAACAAAGCTGGACAGTCATTTTTTCCGGTGTCACAGGAGCTATCTCATCAACCTGAAACATTTAAAAGGATACAAAAATGGAACTGCCTATATGGATGACGGCAAAGAGGTTCCCGTATCGCGGCTGCGGAGCAGGGAGCTTTCCGATGTTGTTTTGCAGTATATGAAGAATTTGTAAGTTTTTTACATATGGGAGCAGGTAACATGGCTGAGTATTTAGATTTTTTCAATATATATATTATGGGCGTGATTGAGATATCTTTTCAGGTTTTCTTTCTGGCAAAAATCCTGAAAAAGAAAATATGGCCTCCTTTTTATTTCCTGTTTGGAGCAGGTGCGGTGATTCCAGGTGCGTTTATTCCAAACAGCACGCTTGTTGGCTTTGTGGTGTTTGTCTTATTGATTTCCATATGCGGGACTTTTGTCTGTCATGCGAATTTTAAGGTTTCCCTTCTGTATGCGACTCTGACAACGGAAATCTTGCTGCTCTGCAACGGAATCGTGAGCTCGCTGATGAGCCTTCCATACCCATGGCTGCCCGCTTTTTTCCATGAGCCCGGCAATATCGCAGCCATGCTGATCTGCGAGGCGGCGTCCTTTTTTCTGAGCGGGTTTTGCTATTATATCGTATACCGCTATTTTTCTCGGGATGATCTTTATCCCGTAGACGATTTTGATACCACAATGGGAATACAGCAGATGTTTCTGATTTTTGTTCCGATCCTGATGATATTTATTATGAGTAACTATATCGGTGCGATTGAATATGATTTTCAGTTTGAGATCTTGGTGGACAAAGGACCTGCGACACATTTTTTCAGTCATGGGCAGATGCTGGTCATGTATTTTCTGGGACTTGCCAGCCTGTTCTGCATCCTATTCTCTTATAAGAAATTACAGCAGAATTTCCGCCTCAGCAATAAAATCTCACTGTTGGAGCAGCAGGAACATTCCCTGAACCAGTATGTGGAGGAAGCGAAGGCTCGTTATGACAGGACAACGTCCTTCCGCCATGATATCAGGAATCATATCGCGGTGGTAAAAAAGCTTTTGCAGTGCGGGAAACTAGAGGAGGCCGTAAGCTATATGGAGGATCTGGACGATATGGCGGAAAAAATGTCATTTCCGTGCAGCACCAACAACCCAGTAGTAGATATTTTGGTAGGAAACAAACTGGGGATTGCAAAAGGCATGGGGATAGATGTGGACTGTTCCCTCCTTCTGCCATACCCCTGTGGTTTGCGGGACATTGATATCTGCATTGTTCTGTCAAATGCGCTGGATAATGCCATTCAGGCAGTAAAAAGCTTGGATGCCGGTACAGAAAAATATATCCGGGTGTCCGGGCGGATTCAGGGAGATTTCCTTATGATGGAAATCGAGAACAGTTTCCATGGAAAAAGGGCATTCAAAAAAGGAACCGGTCTGTTGAATATAAATGCGGTGGCTGAAAAATATGGCGGTGCCATGAGTATAGAAACACAGGAGAATGTATTTGTTCTCCATGTGCTGCTGATCATTCCACAGCAGCCAGCTGGAAAAATGCAAAGGAGGGACCATGATGCATACGAAAACAATGGAAGGCCTTGCAGGGGCAAGCATGAGTATGAAACTGATGAATACACCTCTGCGTGTCTATAAAGAAGCAGAGCGGAGAGGAGATACAGCCGTCATGGAACGGGCAATGGGGTATGTAGGGGATTTTGCAGAGAAAGCAGAAGACTATCAGAAAGTGACGGAAAAAGGAATGAAGGAGGATGCAAAGGAAGCAAGAGAAAAGGCAAAAACAGAGCAGGAAAACGCCATTCAAAAACGCAGGGAAGAACGTGAAGAGCAGGAAAAAAGGATAGCGGAAAGCCAAAATGAGGATACGGATACAAATACAGATACCGTCAGAATCATTGAGAGTGGAAAAGCTGCCTTGCGCGAAAAAACTTCCCCAGATCAGGCTGGCAAAGACAGCAGCAAATCAACACAAGCACCTGTGAATGTCATTAAGAGGGAGCCTGTAATCTACACGAATACCGGGGAATCAGCCGGGACTGACCCCCATGCTGCTTTCTCTATTTCCGTATAAAAAAGATCAGACGGTGTACTAATTGCAGGCATCAAGGAGGATTATACTATGACAATTACAGGCGTGAGCAGTTACAACAATGTATATGAAAAGAATATACACAGCGGTTAAAAGATATCGAAAACGCTCAGAAACACTGAACAGATAGTTACTGTTCAGACAGGACTTAGCATTTACTGCTAATTATGGCTTTTCAAGCCACGTGAGAAAACATATAGCTTTCAGATACGTTCCATAACCTTATCTTCTCAATACCCATTGCGTATGTGTCTAACTTATATTATAATAAAGAAGATAATGAATTTGGAGGTGTTCTATGACAAAACGGAAAGTTACAAGCACGAAAAAAACGAAACCAGTTAAAACTACAAAAACGGAAAAAACTCCGTCAAAAGCAGTTCAGGAAGAACTTGAAGTTCCATCTTCTGAAGAAAACCAGACAAAAAATGCCAAGACAGAGCGTCCGAAAACAGAAAATTCAAAAACGGAAAACCCGAAAACAGAAAATCCTAAGAAAATTGAGGCTGAACAGCCCAAGGAACAGGAGACAACACCTGAGGAACCCCAAGCAGAAGTCTGCACAACCCCCAGAAGAAGTGTTGCATTTATCGGTTCTGAATGTTATCCATTTGTAAAAACCGGCGGTTTGGGAGATGTAATGTATGCTCTTCCAAAGGCATTGATCAAACAAAACTGCGATGTAAAAGTAATTCTTCCGCGTTACAAATGTATTCCTCAGGAATATCAGGAAAAAATGGTGTACAAGGGTTCTTTTCAGATGGATCTGTGCGCCGACGGCAAATCTTTTTATGTAGGAATTATGGAGTATGTATGGGATGGGGTTGTATATGATTTCATCGACAATGAAGAATTTTTCACCAGCGGAAATCCATATACAAATCTGATCGACGATATTCCAAAATATTGTTACTTCGCCAAAGCAGCACTGGCTGCCTTGAATTATATGGACTGGATTCCTGATATCATTCACTGCCATGACTGGCAGGCGGCACTGGTTCCTGTATTTTTGAGAGTCAAGTTTGCAGACACAAAGCTTACTTCCGCCAAAACAATCTTGACGATTCACAATCTGCGGTTCCAAGGCATCTACAATATTCCTACAATCCGGTATTGGTCTGGACTGCCGGATTATGTATTTAACAAAGATGCATTAAAAACAGGCTATCAGGACGCCAATATGCTTAAAGGCGGGCTGACTTATTGCAATATCATTACAACGGTCAGCAATACTTATGCAGGAGAAATCCAGAACTCATACTACGGTGAAACACTGGATGCGCATTTGAGATATCACTCCAATAAGCTCAGAGGTATTGTAAACGGTATTGATTATGATATCTGGAATTCATTTACGGATGACAGACTCTATGTAAACTATGATATCTCCAATGTACTAGAAAAGAAAAAGGAAAACAAACGCAGATTACAGGAAGAACTGGGGCTGGTTCAGGATGACCACAAATTTGTTGTCGGATTGATTTCCCGCCTGACAGACCAGAAGGGACTGGATTTGGTTAATTGTATTATGACTCAGATTATGGACGAGCATACGCAGATCGTGGTACTTGGTTCTGGAGATCAAAGATATGAAGACTCCTTCCGGTATTATGAGTATACATACAAAGGAAATGTATGTTCTAATATCATGTATGATGAAACAAGAGCACACCGGATTTATGCGGGCGCAGATGCTTTGCTGGTGCCTTCCCAGTTTGAGCCCTGTGGATTGACACAATTGATTGCCATGCACTATGGTACAATCCCTATTGTCCGCGAGACTGGAGGATTGAAAGATACTGTAGAACCCTATAATATGTACTCCAATATGGGAAATGGTTTTACTTTTGACCGCTATGATGCCGGCCTGCTGCTAGACGCCATTAACAGAGCCAAGAGTTTGTATTTCCTGAACCGCTGGTGTTGGGACGAAATGGTTCAGAGAGATATGGATAAAAACCTTTCTTGGGATAATTCTGCTAAACAATATAAAGATTTATATTTAGACTTAACCTGATATGGATTCGTTCAAAGTTCTTCTTTCAGGTGATAACAGTGTGGTATTGATAAATACAATACCACACTGATTAAGGTGACAATGATTCAAAGCCTAATTAAGAATTACATCGTCTATTCTGTTTTCATAGAAATTCTCTCTTCACCTTTATCATATAAAAAAATTATCATGCACCTCCTTCCTAATCATCAAGAATATTCCCGTCAATAGATACCGTTATCGTCTGCCATGGAATCAATTTCCCGCTCTCCTGCAAGGCCTTCTTTACAGCAGCCTCAATCCCTCCACAACAGGGAACTTCCATACGCAGAATAGTGACATTTCTTATATCATTCTTTCTTATGATTTCCGTCAGCTTTTCACTGTAATCAACAAAATCAAGTTTTGGACAGCCAATGAGTGTAACTTTTCCTTTCATAAAATCCTCATGGATATTCGCATAGGCATAGGCCGTACAGTCAGCCGCTATGAGAAGTCTGGCTCCATTAAAATAAGGAGCATTTACAGGGGCAAGCTTTATCTGGCAGGGCCACTGTCCAAGCCTAGAAACACCTGCCGGTATATAAGAAGGAGCGTCTTTCACCTCTGAGGATGCCATTTGACGCCCCTGCGTCCCCGGACAGCCCGCAGGGGAGACTTTCTGTTTTGCAGCAAGAACCGCCGCCTCGTTATATGCAGGTGCTTCCCGTTCCTCAAAACTGATGGCAACGGTTGGGCACTCAGGCAGACAGTCCCCCAGACCATCACAGTAATCCTCACGAGTTAGCACTGCTTTTCCATCAATGATTTCAATTGCCCCTTCATGACAGGCCGCAGCGCACGCACCGCAGCCGTTGCATCTGTTTTCATCAATCTTTATAATCTTTCTTAACATTTTGCCTTCCTCCTAACTTCCAATTAGTGAACTGATTATTTTATTATCTATTTATTATCTTTCAATGTAAATCACCTTGACCTCATGTTTCAGATTATACTATAATGTTTTTCAGAAATATGTGGTTATAACCACAGAAATGAGGTTTTTTATATTTTGGATCGTATTTTTTTAAGTTTTATTGCCCAGACAACGCTTTTCCAAGGATGTTCAGAGAAAGATATTTTAAATCTGGAAAAACATTTCAATTTTCGGACAGCTGAATATAAAAAAGAAGATATGATTTTGTGCGCAGGAAGCATTGTGACAGACATTGGTCTCATCCTTTCTGGCAGCGTTCGAATTGAATATACAGATCTTTGGGGAAATAAAAGCATTCTTGGCATCACGCCAGCCGGCAGTGTATTTGCTGAATCTTATGCCTGTATACCAAACGAGCCGATGATGGTAGATGCCATGGCAAACGAGAAATGTGATATTTTATTTATAAGCGTTCCAAGACTTTTCATGCCATGTCCAGTCTGTGAAAGCCAAAACAGACTGATTCAGAATCTTGTTGTAATCAGTGCTGGAAAAAATATGCAGCTTTCCAGACGCAGTATGCACACATCTCCAAAAACAATACGGGGACGGCTGTTTTCTTATTTTTCACAGATGGTTTCTGAACAGAAAAACAATAAAATCATTCTTCCGTTTGACCGCCAGCAGCTTGCAGACTATCTCAACATTGACCGCAGCGCTTTATCAAAAGAACTGGGAAAAATGAAAAAAGACGGACTGATTGAATACCATAAAAACTTTTTTGAGATCAAAATAGATATCAAATAAAAAGAACCCTACAAAACGAACTGGAATAATCTATATATAGAGATATATTAAATTGGTTTCTAAAACATATTTTCGAATATGCTTTCATTTTCTCGAAAGATACACAATGATACTTGTGTATCTTTCAGTATTTTCTTAAGAATCCAGTAGAATCAATGCTTTCGGGCATTTTAGTGGTTCTTTTATAAATACGGCTCTTATGAATGATACATAACGTTTAAATTGAATGAGTTATAGTGTTCTATTTAAACGTTATGCATTATTAATCTGCAAGACGCATAAATATTAATACTTATTGTTTTTGGAACGCATTCCATGCGCAAGACCTTTAACTACTGGCATTACCAAAAATATAAGGATATCGCGCTGCTTCAGCAGTTCGTATTCCTTCCTATTAATAATAGATACTTTCCAACAGTGCTATCTTATTCCCGCAAGCCATTTCTGAAACAGTTCTCTGAATTCTTCCTCCCGCTCTGTTGGTATCTCTAGGGTCAGCCTTTTTGTTTCTTTTCCCTCTGTACAAAACACCTGTTCTATCTCATCCCTCGTCATGTTCTTTTTCAATGCGTTTACCTTTGCGTCGGTGATCTGTTCCCTGAACTTATCAAAAATCCACTCTTGCGTATCTTTTGGAAAAAAAGTGAAGCGCATGACTGTTTTCTTTTTTATTTTTCCGTCAAAAAATAATTTCTGCAAAGGTTTAATTACATTTTCATTGAGTGCAAGGGCATCATATATTGCAGACTTCTTCAACCCGAAATCCTTCATTAGTTGATCAATCCGTTCTCCTTTCGTGTAGCGGCGCTTCTTATAAGTTTCCAGCCTGTCAACTACAATCTGCTGCTTTATCATTTCTGGAAGTTTTGAGAAATCTCGGTAAAGATTGCTGTCATCTATAATTTCTCTTGCTTTTCTTTCGTCAATCTCGTTCTCCTGGTACACGATACAGGGAACAAAACGGAATCTGTCTTCATGAAAATCATCCTCGTCACCGCATTCCCGTATAATCTCTGCACAGACATCTTTTCGGTTATGCCCCGCCAAAACCATGTACGTTCCAGCTGGCTGACGCCACAGCACAAGGGGATCCTCAATTCCCTTCTCATAAATGGACAGTTTCAGTTCAAAATAGCGATCTGGCTGACTGTCTCGTAAAAGCGGATAGCGATTCCATTCCGCTGGAGCACCCTCCATTTTGAATATATCTATGTATTCTATCTTTTTCTTTCCGTCATCCTCCTGCGACTTGATCGAATCCACCTTATCAAGCGTCTCTGATACGCTTTTTGCAGCGCCCCTTGTATTTTTTGCAACACGGTTTAGGAAATCACTGTTGGCTATGTTTCCTTTTTTCCCTGCCATTGAACTATCCTCTCCTCTCTTTCTGATCCCTCCGAAGCCGCTCAAGTGCTTCGTCTGCAAATTCTGCCATCTGTCTGCTTGCAGCGCTCTTACTGTTGTAGTACCCTATTGGCATATGTTCTTTCTGTGAATTGTCCACATTCGCATCATTCTTAATGAATGTCTTGAAAGTATATTTTGGAGCAATCTGTTCCACAAGGTTTGTGTTATCTGCAATTGCCGTCTTTTTGCGCAAGTCCACTTTGTTGAAAAGGAATCCCAGCAATTTCAGTTTTGGATTCGTTTCCGCCATTTCTTCTATCTGAGCAAGCGTAGGTGGTACTGCTTTTATACCGAACATACTGGATTCTATCGGTGCCAGCACATAATCTGCCTCGCCGAGTATCGTCTTGTTCATTACGCCCGCAGTCTTGTCCATATCCACGATAATAAAATCATAATAATTTTCCTCGCGGACACTTCTTAGACACTTTTTCCACATCTTATCCCTGATCTTTTCCGTCATCATGCACAGGGAACCTTCCAATGCTTCACTCTCCGCGGACCCGGCTATGACATCAATCCCAGTATATTCCGTATGTATGATATAACCTTCTTTCTTGAAATCCTCCTGCCCGAGAAAAGCATTATAAAAACTGATATCTGGCTGTTCCAGATAATCGGGAAACAAAACACTTGTCATATCTGACTGGCTGTCCGTATCCACTGCAAGCACGTTATAACCTCTTTTTGCCAGTTCATAAGAAAGATTAGTTACTACCGTTGACTTTCCCATACCACCTTTGTGTGCCCACACTGCAATCATAACAGGACAGTCAAAGCGCATCAGGTTTTTATCCAGTTTTGCATTCTTTGCCTGATCATAAATGTTTTCAAGGTCTTTCTCCTCCATTTCCGAAAGATCCATCTCCATTAGACTTTCAAGCTGCCATTGGCTCAATCCTGTTGCCCTGTGCCAGTCTTTGATGTCCCATTTCTTTTTTTTCAGAAGTACATTCATTCTGTCCTTCCAGCTGTTCTTTCGCATACACATTTTCCTTCCCGATATACATTTTTATCTGTTATGTTTTTATTATACAGACTTTTTCTTATTAATCAAGTTTTTTACAACTATTTTTCCGCCGGGCGGAAAAATAGTTGTAACTCTAAGTTTATCCTGCATCAAAAAAGCATTCCATCACATACAGTTAATTCTGATCATAAAAATTCTTCACAATTTTCCGCCCGGCGGAAAAATAGTTGTAAATCTAAGTCTATCCTGCATCAAAAAAGCATTCTATCACATACAGTTAACTCTGACCATAAAAATTCTTCACAATTTTCCGCCCGGCGGAAAACACTCCGTTTTTTATGAGCAGATCCGTGCAGATGAATAAGTCTAACTAATAATAACTATTTTAAATAAAGGGAAATTGTAGTAGAAAAATATGAAACGAAGTACCTGATTTCATGTTTGAGAGATTTGTTATACACTGCCAAAGAATATGTAAAAAATACAGCAGAAAGCCTAATCATAGACTATGCGGGCAGTAGATCTTTTCTGTCTCTGACATCGGTAATAAAGGACCCGCTTTCTCTACTCGCACGCTAGGCACCCATCAGCTGGGTGCCCTTTTACATAAATAGGTTTTGGTTTAATATAGGTTAATTTCTATTTATCTTTATGTTTTGCTTATAGCAATGTCTGTTGTTTATAGTTACCATTTGCAAGAATTTCTTTTTCAAGTACATCCATATCACCATAATCCGTCTGCTCTTCAAAATAAAACTGATTTTTTCCTTGATTTCTTTTGGGAACTTTTTGGTATCCTTCTTGAATCGCTTTTATCATAAATCCTGTAATATTATTAACATTTTGCTGTAAATGAAACACTTCATAAGCATTCTTAATTTTCACAAAGTCACAACCTGCCTCTTTTACAATACTGCGCACATCCTTCATTTTGATAGCACCCTTAAATAATTCATATGTCTGGTCTATCGCATCATCCTCGTCTAAAATATTGGATTCATCAGGGATATTATCTATTGCCTCATCATCTTCACCATTTAAGACAATTTTAAATTCAACATGATCCACTTTTCCACCGTATCCGCTTCGGCTTGTCGTATATTCGACCGCTATATCGCTGATATTGTTAATCTCTTTTACAGCCGGATCTAATGCATATCTTTTTAAATCAGACCAAGTATCCATTACTTTCTCGGGTGTTTTTGCGTATGCTTTTTCATAGTCTGGATTTTTTTTGTCACTTAGGATGCTCTGAACGATATTTAACTCTGCGTTTGCCACTCCCAATAAAAATCGAAGTTCCGCTATGCTAAATCTTTTTATGTAGATATTGGTTCCCTTCTGTCGGTATATTCTTGGATAAGCTTCAGATTTCAATATTTCATACAAACGGAAAGCATAAACATTTTGAAACGTTAGCATAACAGACAATTTCAATCTTGTAAAATTTCTTTTAATCTCTTTCAGGTATTTGGTCAAATGTCTGTTATATTCTATTCGAAAAACGCCTTTTGCGTAAACTGCCTGAGTAATAACCGCCGTATATGCAAACATATGAGACTCTGGATCAGATATGCCAATGGTACGACCTGTCATTTCTCTTGCAGTTTTTTCTAATGTTCTATAAAAACTGCCCTGATTGCCACCAACCAGTTTTTTTATTTCAGACGCTTTGATATCACTGACCAGCACCCCATCCTTACTGTCTTCTGCTTCCTGTAACCTTGATAAGGAAATCGCCAGCACTTTATTTGCCATTAAACTGCTCTTGTATTTTGCAGATATTAGGAAATTAGGTTTGCTGTAATCATCATTATCAATTATAGTAATATTATCATTTTTTTCTTTTATCATTTTAC